>JACQTD010000200.1 GCA_016210985.1 Acidobacteriota bacterium | reverse complement strand
TAAGGAAGGTCAGCTGATGCTCAAGAAAAAAGCGGGTGGGTCAGTTCTGATGAGCAGACGTGGGGCAGTCCTGGCGAGTGCCGAAGGCTCGCGAGGTATTTGAACACTGACAGACTCTCCGCCCGCATGTCAGTTGAAGCATTCCAGCACGGGATTCATCACGAAGAGGGGGGGATTTCACGGAGCTCGAGTTGGATCTCATGCAGTCGCTGGGGAGCAAATAGCGAGCCGGGTCATGATCAGTCAGCCGATCGCTTTCGACGCCTCAACGCTCCTCAACCTTCTCGCAACCGCTGAGGCTGTATCCATCCTGAGCTGCTTGTCCGTACGACTCTTCGTTACGATAGAAACACGCGCGCGTTTTTCTCCATGGGTGGACTATCCTATGAAAGACTGGTGGGTGAGACGCGGGGGCTGAAGCGTCGAGCCTTATTGACCACCACAAGAATCGTGCGGTGTTGGCTACTTCCGGAAAAGCCGGTCGAAAGCCTTGCGGGGATCCTCCATTTTCGACACGGCGGTCGACGTTTCGCGTTCGACGGCCTTCCGAATTTCGAAGAAACTGCACTGATTCCGTCTGTCCTTGGGGCTGATCCGCTCGGGGATGGGCTTGTTGCACTCAAACTGCCGGGCGGTATCGAAATGGACACAATTCTTGCAGGTTCGGAGGTCGGTCTTGCATTTCGGACATTGGCTGTCGAAGTTAAGACCGAATTGCATCGGAATCGCCTCGCCGCAGGCCGAGCACCGCGAGACTTCACGGACGCCCACGGTCTTCGGCGCGCGCTCCCATGCGGCCCCTTTCGGCCGCGGGGCCCCCTTCGGTTTATCCTCCCGCTCGTCTTCTCGGTAACCGCGCTGTCGGTATTTTCGATCCATTCAAGCTCCCGGGCCGCCGGGTCGGCATCCTCGATCACGGGCTCCCGGTGGCGATAGCATCATTATACACCGGTGGACTCAGATGGCACGGTCAGGAAACCAAGTGGCGACTGGTTATTGCACCCGCTCCGCGGATGCCGATATCATCGGAACCCTGATGCAGGTCTCTTTCAGGGTTAACGGTCGTAAGGTGGAGGTTGAGGCGCCGCCGATGAAGCGGATGCTCGACGTCCTGCGAGAAGACCTGGGCCTCACCGGCAGCAAGGAAGGTTGCGGCGAGGGGGAATGCGGAGCCTGTTCTATCTTGCTTAACGGCGAAGTGGTCGACTCCTGTCTCATACCCGCCTGCCAGTGCGACGGAGTCGATGTCATCACGGTCGAAGGGCTCGCGCAGGATGGACAGCTCAGCCTGATTCAGCAAACCTTCTGGGAGGAGGGCGCGGCTCAGTG
Organism: Acidobacteriota bacterium; assembly: GCA_016210985.1. Classification (GTDB taxonomy): domain Bacteria; phylum Acidobacteriota; class Blastocatellia; order HR10; family JACQTD01; genus JACQTD01. The sequence goes on along the minus strand of JACQTD010000200.1, from coordinate 4,288 downwards.
CGGTATTTGCACACCCGGCATGCTCATCGCCGCACGGTCCCTGCTTGATCTGAATCCGCAACCTTCCCGCGAGGAGATCCGCACAGCCATCGCCGGCAATCTATGCCGGTGTACCGGGTACACCAAGATCATCAAAGCCGTTGAATTGGCGGCGGCGATGGCAAAACCCCACAGGGCGGGATCATGATCAGCCAGATTCGGGTCCATTCTCCGCGCACGCTCCCTAACGCGCTCGAGGTGCTCCAGGAGCGGTCCGGTCGCGCACGGATTCTCGCCGGCGGTACGGATCTCATGGTCTACTTGAACACCCGTGTCTACGTGCCCACAGAAGTGATCAATATTTGGGGGCTCGATGAGCTCCGGCATGTCCGCGATGAAGATGACGTCTTGATCCTCGGCGCGCTGGTCACCTACAGCCAGATCATCCGTTCGCCGGTGGTGGCCCGGTTCTGTCCGATCCTGGCCGAGGCGTCGAAGACGATTGGAGCCGTTCAGGTCCAGAATCGCGGCACCCTGGGCGGAAATGTCGCGAATGGATCGCCGGCAGGCGATGCGCTGCCTGTGCTGTCGGCATTCGACGCCGAAGTCGAGCTTGCAAGTACAAGGGGAACACGGCGGGTTGCGTTCAATCAGTTCTACACCGGTTATCGCCAGTCGGTGATGGAGGCCGATGAACTCCTGACGGCTATCCGCGTTCCAAAGCAGCGACCGGACGAGCGGGCGGCTTTCTACAAGGTTGGAACGCGCCGTGCGCAGGCCATCTCCAAGGTAGTCATGGGCGTGAAGGTGAGTCTCGTAGAGCCGGCCACGATCGAAACGATTCAGATTTCACTCGGCAGCGTGGCGCCGACGGTCATCAGAGCCTCAGAAACGGAAGCCTTATTGCAGGGGAAGGCGCTTTCGCCTGAGGTCGTGGACATGGCTCGATCGCGGATCATGGATGAGATCCAGCCCATCAGCGACATTCGCTCGACGGAGCATTACCGGCGGGTGGTGTCGGGAAACCTCTTGGAGCGGTTTCTTAGCAGTCTTTAGGCGACTCAACTATCAGCGACCTTCGTATCAACCCCAGGCCCCGTCACCTCGACGACTCTCGGCTTGAAGCCACGTACTTTTGGTTTAGCTCGGTCCTAAGAGATTTCTTCGAATGCTCGCGGCAATCGTGTTGATATCACCTAATTCATACCCGCCACAGGCGGGTTGCTCCGTGCACCAAAGTAAGAACAACGATCCGATCGTCCTCGATTCTATATACGATTCGATATGGTTTGACCAGGAATTCACGAAGGGCCTTGTCATCGAACTCAGGTACAATCTGCCCTCTTTCGGCAAATTCACCAAGGGACGCGGCTGCATCCCGAACCTCCTGTACGAACACAGCGGCATAAGTCGCTGAATCTCGGGCAATAAAGTCTGCAGCGGCTTCCAGGTCGTCCCAGGCGGGATCCGTCCAGACTACTTCACGAGCCATCGGGCCATTCGTTGCTCAATTTCGGCTTGAGACATGATTCTTCCCTCGGCCGCGGCGTCCAAGCCCTTCTGAATCTTTTGTCGCACGTAAATGTGGTACAGAATGTCCTCCAGGGATGCGCTCTCGGGTAGTTGTTCAAGCAATTCTCTCACTGCCTCTTTTGCTGTTCTCATAGGAACTCTCCAACGCCCATATTCTACATCGCGCGCACTGCGTTGCACCTCATGCATCCGCCTTACTGCTTGAGTCCAGACCTAAATTGTCGCCCTCTCCCTGATCGCCCTCAGCACCTTCTCAGGCGTGAAGGGCGGTTGTCGCATCCGCACGCCGGTAGCGTTGAAAATGGCATTGGCAATGGCCGGCGCGGGAGCGTCGATCGGGATCTCGGCGATCGCCTTCGCGCCGAAGGGGCCTGTCGGTTCGTACGTCTCAGCAAGAATGGTTACCAGCTCCGGCATGTCGGCCGCGGTGTAAATGCGATAGTTCTTGAAGTCCTGATTGAGCATCCGCCCGCCGTCGTCGTGGACCATCTCCTCCGTGAGCGCGTAACCCATGGCCTGCGTGACCGCGCCCTCGATCTGGCCCTCGGCCATTTGGGGATTGATCGCGACGCCGCAATCGATCGCAGAGACGAGCTTGATTACCCGAACCACGCCGGTCTCCATATCCACCTCCACTTCGGCGAAGACGGCGGCGAAGGGAGGCGGCGAGTCGTAAGAGAGATGTGACGCCACCGCCATGATCTGAAACTGGTCTTTCTGATAGAGGGAGCTGAGACAGATGTCGGCAAAGCTGATCTTCTCCCCGCTGGTCGCGACCACCCAGCCGCCCTCACATCGAAGATCCTCCGGCCGGATTTCGAGCAGCTTGCTTCCCACTTGCAGAATCTGCTCCCGGACCTGCTCCGCGGCCTTTTTCACCGCCCCGCCGGAGATATAGGTTGTGCTCGAAGCGTAAGCACCGGGATCGAAGGGCGTCATGTCCGTATCCGAGGAATAGACCAGGACCTGGTTCACCTCCACCCCCAATACCTCCGCCGCGATCTGGGCGAACATCGTGTCGGCTCCGGTGCCCAAGTCGGTGGCCCCGACCAGCACGTTGAAGCTCCCATCCTCATTCATCTTGATCGAGGCCGCGCCCATGTCCACCCCGGGAATGCCTGAGGCCTGCATGGCGAGCGCCATCCCAATGCCCCGCCGGAGAGGCCGCTCGGACACGACGGACAGCGAGGCGGGAGCCGGCGTTCTCCGACTCCAGCCGATCGAGGCGGCGCCACGCGAGATGCACTCCTCAAGGCCATAACTGCGGATCAGCTGCGGATACCCCTCGCGCCCTTCTCCCAGGGCTTCGGCGATCGGCGGCGAGTCGCCCTCGCGGACAATATTCACTTTGCGGAAAGCAATCGGATCCATCTCCAGGGCCTCCGCCAGCTCGTCCGCAAGCGACTCCAAGGCGAAGAATCCCTGAGGCGCACCGTATCCGCGGAAGGCCCCCGCCACCGGCAGGTTGGTATAGACGGCGTTGGCCTCAAACCTGATGTGCGGCGCACGATAGAGGGAGAGCGCTCTGGAGCCGGTCACGCTGAGGACGGTGAGCGAATGGGTTCCATAAGCGCCGGCGTTCTCCAGAACGCGCATCTCCAGCGCCATGATCCGGCCGTCGCGCTTCACGCCGCAGCGCATCCGCGCGATTTGCGGATGGCGTGACCGTGCGGCATGGAACTCCTCCGCCCGCGTATACTCCAACCGGACCGGTCTGCGTGACCGTAGCGTCAGCGCGCCACAGAGATCCTCAAGTAGGATCTCCTGTTTTCCTCCAAATCCTCCCCCGATGCGCGGCTTGATTACGCGGATACGCCGGACCGGGATCTGAAGCTCATTGGCGATGATACGCCGGACATGGAAGGGAACCTGGGTGCTGCTGCGCACGACGAGACGGTCGTCTTCGTCGAGATAACTGATCGTGATGTGCGGCTCCATCGAGCACTGCTGAACGAATTGAACCCGGTATTCACGCTCCACGACCAGATCCGATTCCCGCAGTCCCGCCTCCACGTCTCCGATGGAAGCCGAGAGATGCGCCGCGATGTTCCGTTTTGGATCGTAGACGCCGGAACAGTCCGTCTCATCGTGGATCACCGGAGCGCCCGGCTTCATCGCTTCCTCGGGATCGAAGAGGAAGGGCAACAACTCGTAATCAACCGCGATCAACTCCAGCGCCCGTGCCGCGATCTCCGGTGTGTCCGCCGCTACGACGGCTACCCGGTCTCCCACGAATCGAACCTTGTGGTCGAGCATGACGGCGTCGTAGGGCGAAGGCTCGGGAAAGCCCTGGCCCGCCGGTGTGTGCGGTACCCGGGGGACATCCTCGTGGGTGAGCACCGCATGAACCCCGGGAAGGGCCCGCGCGGCAGCCGCCTCGATCCGGCGTATGAAGGCATGCGGATGTGGGCTGTGAAGTATCCTGGCATGGAGCAGCCCCGGCACATGGATATCATCAACGAAAGTGCCCCGGCCCGTGGCCAGCTTTACCGCATCCACGCGTGCCTTGTTTTGTCCGATGACGTTGAAGGGTTGTTTCATCTTAGTCTGTGGATCCTGTCAGATGATGGGTGACGAGTGATGAACGATGAATGATGAATGATGAATGCAAAACATAGATCCGAACGGCGAACTAGACCGGTCTAGGAGATCTTATTCATCATTCCGCATTCATCATTCCTAATTCACGCAATCACTGGACAGTGATTGCGAAGACGCCGCCATTGCGGGTCTGCACCAGGATGCCGTCATCGATCGCGACCGGCTGCGCGATGAT
>JACQTD010000223.1 GCA_016210985.1 Acidobacteriota bacterium | reverse complement strand
TATCGCCAAGCCCAACCTAAAGGTTGAACTCCAAGCCGAGCTCAACTTGACCCACCGCCAATCCCTCCCAGCGGGATATCGCCGATGCAACTTCAGGGATCTGCCTGGATCGGCGGCATTATCACACGTCGACCCGAAATGCTGTACTTACCTGAAAGCACAATCCCGACGGCCTTCGGGTAGATGCGATGTTCCTCGGCCAGGATTCTCGCGGAGAGGGTCTCGGGGGTGTCGTCATCCAGAACCGGCACCGCCGACTGGAGGATAATGGGTCCGTGGTCCATGCTCTCGTCCACGAAATGTACGGTACACCCGCTGAATTTCACGCCGTATCGCAGGGCCTCGCGTTGGACCTCGATACCGGGGAAGGCGGGCAGGAGCGAGGGGTGAATGTTGAGGATGGCGTGAGGAAACGCGTTAATAAAGTAGGGCGTCAGCAGCCGCATGTATCCCGCCAGGCATACCAGGTCGACCTCATGGTTTCTCAGTTCGGCGACCACCAGGCGCTCGTGCTCTTCCCGATGGACCGCGAGACTGGGAATGCATACCGCTTCGACGCCCGCCGCGCGCGCGCGCTCGAGGCCTGAGGCGGTCGGCACATTACTGATCACGAGGGCCACCTTGGCCGGCATCTTTCCTTCCGTGGCCGCCAGGATGAGCGCCTCCATGTTGGAACCGCGCCCGGAGATCAATATGCCCACGCGTTTCAAGGTATGCGCAATCGGACGCCGCGCGCGCCCTCGACGACGCGCCCGATCCGGTAAGGGGATTCGCCCGTAGCTTCGAGGTGTTGCCGGATGTCGGCCTCCTCCCCTGGCCGGCAGATGATCGTCATGCCGATGCCCATGTTGAGCACACGATACGCCTCTTCGTCCGGGAGCCCACCCAGGCGAATCAACAGCCGGAACACCGGCAATACCGGCCAGGAGCCGAGATCGATTTCGACTTCACAATGTTCAGGAAGGATCCGGGGAAGATTTTCCAGCAGCCCTCCTCCGGTGATGTGCGCGAGCCCCTTGATCCGGCCACCGTCCACGAGCCCCGAGAGCGCAGAAAGATAGCTGCGGTGAGGTTTCAGCAATTCCTCCCCGACGGAGCAGCCAAGCTCGGGCAGGATCGTATCAAGCGAGTAACCTGCCCGCTCCAACAGCAGCCGTCGCGCCAGGCTGTAGCCATTGGTGTGCAGTCCGACGGAAGGCAGGCCGAGCACGGTATCGCCGGGTGAGATCGACCGGCCATCGATCAGTTTTTCGCGATCGACTACACCGACGATGAAACCGGCGACATCGTATTCTCCGTCGGCATAAAAGCCGGGCATCTCCGCGGTTTCACCTCCGATCAACGCACACCCATTTTCCTTGCAGGCCCGGACCATGCCCTCGACAATCGCGCCTACGACCTCGGGATCGACCCTCGAGAGCGCCAGGTAATCGAGGAAGAAGAGCGGCCGGGCGCCCTGTACCAGCACATCATTCACCGAGTGGCAGACCAGATCGTAGCCGACCGTGTTGTGCCGGCCGGCCTGGAAAGCCACCTTCAGTTTCGTCCCGACGCCGTCCGCGCTCGAGACGAGGACCGGCTCCTTCATTCCGCTGAACTCGGCGCGGTAGAGCGAACCAAATCCCCCGATCTCGCCGAGCACTTGCGGCGTGAAGGTCTCCCGGACCAGATCCCGGATCTTCCGCTTCGCGGCGTTACCCGCGTCGATATCTACGCCGGCGTCTTTGTAGGTGACTGGAGTCATGGGCGGATCGGGACTTTATTTCAAATTGATGCCGGCCATCTCTGTCGGAACCCGGCACCGGAACCGCGATTCGGGCCCGATCGGCGTCGGATATTCACCGGTATAACAGGAGGTGCAGAAATGCTGGTCGCCCGGATCGGCGCAGGCCTCCAGCAACGCGTCGCGACTCAGATATCCAAGGCTGTCGGCACCGATGAAGTCTCTGATTTGGTCGATGCTCAACCGGTAGGCGATCAACTCTTCCCGGTTGGGAGTGTCCACCCCGTAGTAGCAGGGGGAGATCGTCGGCGGGCAGCTCACCCTGAAGAGCACCTCGGCGGCGCCGGCCGCCCGGACCATCTGTACGATTTCCTGCGAGGTCGTTCCGCGCACAATCGAATCATCGACGAGCACCACCCGCTTCCCTTCCAGCAGTTGCCGTACCGGATTTAATTTCACCTTCACGCGAAAATGCCGGATTGAGGCTTTGGGCTCGATGAAGGTGCGGCCTACGTAGTGGTTTCTCACGAGGCCGAAGCAGAAAGGGATGCCCGATTCGAGCGAATAGCCGATCGCGGCCGCCACCCCGGAATCCGGGACCGGCACGATCACGTCCGCATCCGCCGGAGCATTCCTCGCCAGGAACCGCCCCAACATCTGGCGCGAGAGGCTCACCGGTTGGCCGAACACGACACTGTCGGGCCGCGAAAAATAGACATGCTCGAAGATGCATTGCTTGATCGGCTGCGGCGCGAATGGCCGCAGGGACTTCATCCCGTCGGCCGAAAAGACCACCACTTCCCCCGGCAGGATGTCCCGCAGGAAACAGGCTCCGATCAGGTCGAACGCACAGCTCTCGGAGGCCACGACGTAGGAACCATTCAGCACCCCGATCGAGAGGGGACGAAACCCGCGGGGATCCCGTGCCGCCACCATGATTTCCGGCGTGGCAAAGAGGATCGAGTAGGCTCCTTCCATCCGTCCAACGGCCTGGACAAGCGCTTCGACCACATCGGTCGCTTGGACACGGGCCATGAGATGAAGCACGATTTCAGTATCGCTGGTGGACTGGAATATCGACCCCTCTTTCTCCAACTCCGACCGAACCGCCTGGGCATTGGGAAAGTTCCCATTGTGACAGAGCGCCATCTGACCGGAGTGATAGTCGACAAGGAACGGCTGCGCCTCGCGCAGGCTCACTTCGCCCGCGGTCGAATATCGCACATGGCCGATCGCCATTCGGCCCGGAAGCCGGGCAAAACACTCTTCATCGAAGATGTCGCTGACATAACCCATGCCCCGGACATAGGACATCTGCCGGCCATCACTCGACACGATGCCCGCCGACTCCTGTCCGCGATGCTGAAGCGCGTAGAGCCCGAGAAAGGTCAGCCGTGCGGCGTGCTCGTGGTCATAGATGCCGAACACGCCGCATTCTTCGCGAAAGCGGTCCGGCCGGTTTGAGGTTGCCAATCCTGATCCGCTCAATGAGATGACCTGAAAACTCCAATGTTTCCGGCGGTAGGAATCTCCACCTGCTTCCTCATTCACCCTAGCAGGTATCCGGATCCGGGGTGATTCCGAAGCCGCAAGCCTATGCGTGGCTCGGACCGGGTGTCAAGAAAAACCGGGAGGCATCAGAACCAGGCAAGCCCGTATCCTGATGCCGAAGGCGAGAGTGCTTGGTATACTTGGGCCCGGATATGACTTGCTGGGGAATATATGTTCACTCACCCTTCTGCCCATATAAGTGCACCTACTGCGATTTCGATGCCGGTTTCCGGCCAGGCAGGCTTACAGGACCCTATGTCGCCGCACTTTGCCGCGAGGTTGCTACCACGGCGGCGTTGGAGTTGCAGCCGGAGGATTTGGCGGACAGCCTTTACTTCGGCGGCGGGACCCCCTCGCTTTTTTCCGCCGAAGAACTTCGGGCCGTCCTTCGCGCCCTGACCTCCGCGATCCCGCTGGTTCCAGGGTCTGAAGCTACGATCGAGACGATCCCCGAAGCCGTCGACCGGAATAAAGCCGAAGCGCTTCGCCGTCTTGGCTTCAACCGCGTGAGCATCGGCGCCGAGACATTCAATGAACAGCACCTTCGCGGCTTGGGCCGCACGCACTCGTCTGCATCGATCGACGAAGCGTTCGGGACGCTCCGACTCGCCGGTCACGGGAACATCAACCTGGACTTGATCATCGGCCTTCCGGGTCAATCGGCGGCTGACTGGGAGGAGAACCTCGATCGGGCCTTCCTCCTCCGGCCGGAGCACATCTCCATGTACATCCTCGAAGTACACGAGGAAACCCGGCTCGGGAGAGAGGTCAAGGCCGGGCGGGTCACGTTGCCGGAGGACGAACAGGTTGCCGCTATGTATGAGACGCTGCGGCACCGCGCCGGGCAGGAGGGATACCTTCATTATGAGATTTCCAACTTCGCCCTCCCCGGTTTCTCATCCATTCATAACCTGAAGTACTGGTCCGATCAGCCTTACCTGGGATTCGGATCGAGTGCCCATTCCTATAACCTGCGCGAGCGCTGGAGAAACCGGTCCACGCCGTCGGGTTACATCCGGGCGGTCGGCCACGACGGTCAGGCCGTCGAGGAGCGCTCGTTGGCCGACGCCAGGAGCCGCTACCAGGAAGCGATATTTCTCGGCCTGCGGAAGACCGAGGGGATTGATCTCGCGGATTTCGAGCGGCGATTCGGGCAGGACCCTACGGTGTCCCACTCGGCTGAAGTCGCGGACCTGATCGCCAGCGAGCTGGTAGTCATGGAAGATCGACGATTGCGGCTTACGGCCCGTGGCCTGCTGCTTTCCAATGAAGTATTTGTTCAGTTTGTCTGATGACTTAATGAGAGGTGCCCACCAATGAGGTGGATTGATCTGCGCAGTGATACGGTAACCCGACCGACTCCCGAGATGCGGGAGGCCATGGCTCGAGCCGAAGTCGGTGATGATGTTTATATGGAAGATCCCACGGTGAACCGGTTGCAGGACCGGGCGGCTGAACTCTTCGGGCGCGAAGCGGCGCTTTTCGTTCCCTCGGGTACGATGGGCAATTCGATTTGCGTCAAACTGCACACCGAGCCCGGACAGGAAGTGGTGATCGAACAGAACGGCCACCTCTACAACTACGAAATGGCCTCCATGGCCGTCATTTCGGGCGCCCTTGCCCGGCCGGTTCCCAGCGAAGGCGGATTGGTGACCTGGACCGACCTCGAGCGGGCCATCTGCTTGAAGTCCCCGTTCCGCGCGCAGACGACCCTGATCTGCCTCGAGAATACGCATAACATGGCCGGGGGCGCCGTGCTCTCCAAAGCCCGCATGCGGGAGATCTGCGACCGGGCTCACGCCGCCGGATTGAGGATCCATCTCGATGGCGCCCGGATTTTCAACGCGTCGGTCGCATTGGGCGAGTCGGTCGCGGAACTTACACGCCCGTTCGACAGCGTGATGTTCTGTCTCTCCAAGGGGCTGGGCGCTCCGGTCGGATCCATGATCGTCGGGAGTTCCGCGCTCATGGATCGCGGCCGGCGGGTGCGCAAGATGCTGGGCGGAGGTATGCGGCAAGCGGGCGTGCTCGCGGCTGCAGGGCTGGTGGCCCTGGAACGAATGACGGGCCGGCTGCGCGAGGATCATGAAAACGCGCAGTTGCTGGCGCGTGGCCTGGCGGAAATTGAGGGGATCGATATCGATCCGGAACGGGTCCGAACCAATATCCTCATCTTCGACCTCTTTCATTCGGGGATGGATGCGCAGCAACTCTCCGATCGCCTCAAACAACGAGGCGTGCTCGCCAACGCCATCAATCCCCGTCAAATGCGGATGGTGACGCATTACGACGTCTCCCGGGAAGATTGCCTCGAAGCCCTCGCTGCGCTGCGCCAGGCGGTGGAGGCGGGTCGGCATTGATGACGCCGGACTCGGGAGCGGGCGACGGATCCAGGGAGCCGTGCCGGCTGATCATTGCCATCGACGGGCCGTCGGCGGCGGGCAAAAGTACTATCAGCCGGCTTCTCGCCCGGCGGCTGGGTCTTCAATTCATCAACACCGGCGCCATGTATCGTGCCGTGGCCTATAAAGCCTCACGCTCGGGCGTCGATGTCTTCGATACCGGATCGATTTCACGCCTGGCGGATCAATCGAACATCGAATTGAAGGGGGATCCCGATGATCTCCGGATCTTTTGCGACGGCGAAGACGTCACCCGCGCCCTCCGGTCGCCGGAAGTCAGCCGCCTTTCATCGATCGTCTCCGCCGTTCCGGGAGTCCGGCGGGCCATGGTGGCCGCGCAACGAAAGATGGGGGAGCGCGGAGGCGTCGTCCTGGAGGGACGGGATATCGGAACCCAGGTATTCCCCCAGGCCGATTACAAATTCTTCCTGGTAGCGGATCCCGAAGTTCGGGCCCGGCGCCGATGGGAGGAGGAGCGGACAGCCGGTCATGAACTCACGTTTGATCAGCTCCGGTCGGAGATCGACGAGCGGGATCGGCGCGACGAGACCCGCGGCGATTCTCCCTTGCGGCGGGCCTCCGACGCGATCCTGATCGATTCGTCGAAACTGACGATAGAAGAGGTCGTCGAGCAGATCCTGGAACGGATCCGCCCTCGGAGTTAATCTTGATGACGGAGAAGCTATGTTCACAGGCTTGATTGAAGAACTGGGAAGCGTCAAGTCGGTTACGCTGAACGGCGAGACCGCGCGGGTCGCCGTGCATGCTCCTAAGATTGCGAGCGACGCCGGCCCCGGCGAAAGCATCGCCGTCAATGGCGTCTGCCTCACGGCCGTCGCACTCCATCGCGAAGAGTTCACCGCCGATGTATCCGCCGAGACCCTCCGCCGCACGACACTGGGACAGCTTCGACAGGGCAGCCTCGTCAATCTGGAGCGTCCGCTGCAACTCAGCAGCCGGCTCGGCGGCCACCTGGTGCAGGGTCATGTGGATGGCGTGGCCGAATTCCTCGACGCCCGACCCGAAGGCGATTCTTTCCTTGTCCGCTTCCGGCCGCCCGAAGAGGTCAGCCGTTACATCGTGGAGAAAGGATCGGTCACCCTCAACGGCATCAGCCTGACCGTTGCTAACCTGTCCGAGGATGTTTTCGATGTCGCCGTCATCCCCCACACGTGGAAGCTGACCAATCTCCACGCCCTTCGTCCCGGCGATGGGGTTAACCTGGAAGTGGATATCGTGGCCAAGTACGTTGAGCGCATGCTCGGCCTCCAGGGTAATGCCAAACCGGCCACACGGCTGACCGCGGACTACCTGAAAGAGCAAGGCTATTGAAGATGTCGGACCTGTTCGCCACGATCCCCGAGGCGGTGGAGGAATTGCGCGCCGGAAGGGTCATCATCGTTGTCGACGATGAGGATCGCGAGAACGAGGGCGACCTGGTCTGCGCGGCGGAGAAGGTTACCCCCGGGCTGATCAACTTCATGGCCAAGCACGGGCGCGGCCTTATCTGCCTTTCGCTCACGGAGGAGCGGTGCGATCAGCTTCAGCTTCCGCTCCAGGTCGGAGAGAATACATCGAAATTCGGCACCGCGTTCACGATCTCGATCGAAGCCCGGGAAGGGGTGACCACCGGGATTTCCGCGGCCGACCGAGCCCGCACGGTGCTGACGGCCGTCGATCCGAAAACCACCGCCGAGGATCTGGCCCGGCCCGGACATATTTTTCCGCTGCGAGCCCGGCGCGGAGGTGTGCTGGTCCGGGCGGGGCAGACTGAGGCCTCGGTTGATCTGGCCCGGATCGCCGGCCTCCAGCCGTCAGGGGTGCTCTGCGAGATCATGAATGACGATGGGAGCATGGCCCGGCTGCCGCAACTCAAGGTCTTCGCTCGCGATCATCATCTCCGCATGGTCAGTGTTGCCGACATCATCCACTACCGGCTGCAAAACGAGGCCCTCATCCGCCGGATAGCGGAGCGTGAACTAACGAGCATTCACGGACCCTTCCGCGCGATCTGGTACGAGAGCCTGATCCACCATGAAGTCCACCTCGCCATGGTCATGGGAACCATCAGCGCCCAGGAGGCTACCCTGGTCCGCGTTCACACCCAGTCGATCCTCGGCGATGTCTTCGGGGGCCTCCATGACGATGCCGGAGCCCAGCTCAGAAAGGCCCTCGAGCGTATCCGGGAGGCCGGTCGGGGGGTGGTGATCTACCTCATTCCCAAGCACTCCCAAGGCGATCTGTGGACCGGAGCAGCCGGACCCGGCGCGGCCCCGATGGGCGATCTCGAGGAGCCCGTCTGGCCCCAGCTACCTCCGCCGCGCTGGGATATGCGCGATTACGGCGTTGGAGCCCAGATCCTCCACGATCTCGGCGTTCACCGCATGCGCCTGATGACCGATCACCCCAAGCGCCTCTCGGGGCTCGCGGGATTCGGGCTGGAGGTGGTTGAAACCGTGGCCACGACGGAGTGACATGCGTGCCAAGCCAAAGTTAGCGGTCGCCGCGTTGCTCCTGCTCATGCCGGTGACGGGCCTCCTGATCTGGATGCGGACCGATTCGTTTCAGAACTGGATCAGAGCCCGGGTCGAGCGGGCGCTGAGCCGGGGGGATCTCAGGGCGAAGGCCGATCGGGCGGAGCTCGACCTGTGGCGGCTTACGCTCAGGATTCACGGGCTGAAGGTGAGCGCAACCGGAAGATTCGAACCCTTCCTCGAAATCGACCGGATCGAGGCTCGCCTGGCCCCGGCATCCCTCCTCCAAGGCCCCATCCGCATTGAGGACCTGTTCGTGAATCGTCCGGTCGTAAACTTGAGACGCTCCGCCGACGGATCGTCCAATCTGCAAGGTATCGATTGGAACCGTTCCCTCAAGGGAGGTCCGATGGAAGAGGGTCTGACGATCGGCCGGCTGCGGATCGGAGAGGGGAGGCTCAATGCTTCGTTCTCGGCTGATCGCTTCGAGCTGATCGCGCGCCAGTTGGTACTCTCGTTGAAGCCCCAGGCGGACGACATCCAGGTTCATCTCGAAGGCCGCGAATTGAGCGGCCGCCTGGGCGAGCAGACGATGGTCCAACTTGCCCTGACCGTCGACGCCTCCGTTTCCCGGGAACGCATCGTGATCCAGTTGGGTCGCGTCACCACGCAAGGCAGCGCTTCCACGGTTCAGGGCCGGGTCGAGATGAAGCGCCCACCCGAGTATGCCCTCGCGCTTCAGTCTTTGGTTCAATTAGAGGAGATCGCGCAAGGGTTTCACCTGGGCGAGGGGCTTCGGGGCGAAGTGAGACTGCAGGGCCGAATCGAGGGTCAGGGCGAGAAATATCGGTTTGCCGGGCAAGCCGCCTCCCCGGACCTGAGCCTTGACGGATTCAGGCTCGCGGGTGCTTCCCTGAACGCGGAGACCGAACGCCCGCTCAGTCTATTGACCGCGCTGTTCGGGGTCGGCCGTGATCCCGCGATGGCATCCGGCACCGCCAGCCTCGCCGGCTCGTTGAAAATCGATCGCCTCTCACGCTCCTTTCTCGTTTTCACATCGGTGAGCGGCGACGTGAGCGCGACCCCGGACCAGATTTCGGTGAACCGGCTGCGTGCACGGCTTTTCGGGGGTGAGATCGCCGGCGCTGCCTCCTGGAGTGATCAACAGGGGGCCCGATTTGCCGGATCCACCGCCGGCCTGCAGGTGACCGAAGTCTTATCCACCTTCGGGTACGCTGGTGTTCCCCTCGCGGGAATGGCCGGCGGACCGATGGTGCTTGAAGCCCGCCGACTCCACCGTGGAATTTCCGGTGGTTTTGCCGAGCTCTCGATCGAGCCCGGCTCCGGCGACGTCCTACCCGCGCTACTGCCCGCCGTCGGATCAATAAAGCTGAATTTCGCCCCGCAGCTCGTCTCGATCACCACCTCCAATCTCAGGGTGGGAAAGGCTGAGCTGGCCTTCGTGGGGAACTTGACGTGGGACGGTGTGCTCTCGGCGACGGTCAAGCTTGAATCGCCGGACCTCAGCGAACTCCGGCCGCTGGCTTCCGCGCTCGACCTCGGCCCGGCTGAACTGACCGGTGGGATGATGGGACAGCTTTCGGGCGATGCCGCATTCGAGGGTAGTCTGGAACGATCTCGCCAGCGCTATTCACTCCAGGGCGAGTTGCGTGGTCGCGGTTGGCCGCTGAAATCCGGGTCGGTCGAATCCTGGCGAGGAGGTCTGACGCTCTCCTCGAGCGGAGTGAAACTAAGCCGTACGCAAATAAGGCTGGCTGACGGCGCTGCAATCGATCTCGATCTTCAGCACGAGTTTGGTGAGGCTCCGGATACCCGCGCCGCGGCGAGCTTCAGGAACGCAAATCTTGCGGACCTGTCGCGGCTCCTGGGCTTCGAGTCGCCGGTAACAGGCCGTGCCGCAGGCAGCCTCACCGTTACTTCCTTGAAACCGGTCGCCGAGTTTAACGCACAGCTTGCCGTGTCCAACGGCCGAATCGCCTATGACGGATACGGCGCCGACTTTCTGAGTCTCACGGGCCGGCTCGAGGCCGGGAATAATCGCTTGAGACTCGAGGGCGCCCGAATGCGGATGGTCTCGGGTTCGATTGAGGCCAGCGGAGCGTACCATCGCGGAAACCAGGAACTAAGCTTGGCCGCCTCCGGTCATGACCTCCCGATGGCAAATCTGTTTACCGCCGCGGGCCGAAGCCCCGGCCCGGTCGACGGGGTGGTCCGGTTCAATTTGAGAGGCGGAGGAACGCGCTCCGCGCCCGAGCTGCAGGGTGAAGTGGCGGTAGACCGCCTCACGGTCAACGGTGAAGCGGCCGGTGATGCCGTGGTCAGTCTGACAGCCGACGGTGGCCCTCTCCGGATGAAGGGGTCCGTTACGCTCTTCGGCCAGCTACAGTTGATCGAAGGCGAGTTTGATCCCGCCGACCGACAGCGGCGGCTCGTCGCGCGGGCGGAGCTGAGGGAGTTTGATTTGCGACCGTTGCTCGCCTTCGCCCGGGATCTCCCTCGCGACCTGCAGTCGCGAATGACGGGCAAGGCACAGTTGACTTACCCCTTCGGCGCACCGGAGGAAATGCAAGCGCACGTCGAACTGCCTGAGGTGCTCATTCAGCTCGGTGAGTACAGCCTCCGGAATGACGGACCCGTAGTCGCGGATTGGAAGGGCCGCCGGATCACGCTCCAACCCGTTCGTATCAGCGGGAACGATACCAACTTCGGGCTCGGAGGAGCGATGGACTTGCCGCAGGCAGGACTGGAGAAGTTGGATCTGAACCTTGAAGGTCAGGTCAATCTTCAGGTTCTCCGCATCTTCATGCCGAACATCGCCTCGGCGGGCTCGGCGTCGGTGAAAGCCGGCATTCGGGGCAGGCTCCGGGATCCGCGCATGACCGGATTGGCCGACATCGAGAATTTTTCGATGCGGATGGTTGATTTTCCGGTGGCGCTGGAGCAGGGCGCCGGGCGGATCCGGTTCAATTCAAACCAGACGCTGGTCGAGCAGTTTCGTGCCAAAGCGAATGGTGGCGACCTCAACCTCTCAGGTGGAATGCTGGTCAGGAACTACCGGCCGGACCGCTGGCAATTCAATATCCGGGCCGAGGGTTTACAGCTCCGCTATCCAAAGGGTATTCGCTCGGTCATCGACGCCACACTGTCGCTGAGCGGCACTCGCGAATTACAGATCCTCAGCGGTACCGCGAGTCTCCGGACGGCCGAAATCACTGATGAGGCCGACGTCGAGGGCTGGATTACCGGCACCACCCAGACGGTGACACGCACCGCGCGCACCGGGATCGGGAATGGGTTGCCGATTGCTCTCGATCTTCGTATTCAGGGTCTCGACACCATCAGTTTCAGACGCGAGGCCGTCGATGCCGTGGGCAGCGCCTGGTTCCGCGTGAGCGGGCCATTGTCCGGCCCCGTCATCTCCGGCCGCGCATCGGTTTCCCGTGGCCACATGTCATTCCTTGGCCGCGAGTACCAGATCACCCGCGGGACCCTAAACCTCCCCGACCGGATCGGGGAGAAGCCACGCTTCGACCTCGAAGCCGAAAGCGATATCGGCGGTTATCGGGTCATTGTTACCATCGCGGGCACCACCGACCGGTTCCAGGCCACACCTCACTCGGAGCCGGCGCTACCGCCGCTTCAAGTGCTCAGCCTGATGACGACCGGTGATATCGGATCGACCACCGACACGACCCTGGGCGCCTCCCAGACGAACGTGGGGCTCGCGACCGCGCTGGTCACCGAGGCGATATCGAAACGGATTGAACTGGGGACCCGGTACTTCGGGATCAATCGGTTTCAGCTTGCGCCGTTGGCCCTGAATCGAGGTTCCGACCCGACTGCCCGGATCTCGGTGGGACGGCAAGTGACGCGCGATCTCTCGATCACCTATTCGACCAATGTCGCGTCCACGCAGGATCAGATCATCGTGGTCGAATACCGCTTGAGCAACCGGTTTTCGTTCGTCGGCACGCGGGACCAGGATGGGAAATTCAGTCTGGACTTCCGCATTCGGAAGCGGTTTTGATTAAATACACGCACGTGAATGGACGGAACGGAGCGACAACCCACCATGACCCCAACTCTTCAGGAGAAACCCCTCATGACGCAAAGCCGGCCTTTCGTACTCAGGCGCACACACTTCGCCGCGACCCTTCTGCTGGCCGTGATTACCACGCATTCACTTATAAGCTGCTCGGGTGCCCAGGAACCGTCCTCCCCGGCTCCGATCGGCACGTCGTCCCCCGCCGCCGCCTCCGGAGGAACCCAACCCCAGGCCGCCGCGGCTCCCGAGCCCTCCACCGCCCGCGCAACCACGCCACAAACGCCGACTGCATCAACGGGAAGCGTGAAAGCGGCGCCCGAGGTCATCACGCTCGAAGTTGCCAAGGCCGTCATGGTCACCGTCGAAATGGACATGAAACTGGCGGGCGCGAAGATTGAGGACGCCCTCAAACAGGTCGAGCGAAAATACGAGCCCGACGATGGTAAAGGCCGGACGTTCGCCATCCTGGATGCTTACGGCGAGACCACCCCGGAGGGCAAGCTCCATTTGTCCATGCACCTCAGCTCGGAGAAACCCGGGCTCGGCTCGTTGGTCTTTCGACCCACCGGAGAGATCTTGTGGCAAGGGAAAATTATTCCCGGATCCACCACACCTCCGGAGACCAAGAAACTGACCATCATCCTGGACGACGGGAAGGGGCACGGCGTAATGCTGGACGGCTCGAATAACCCCAGCTCGATCATGGACACGATGGTCAGGGATCTCAAGATTCCGGTGCGAAACTACTGGCCCGACGGCGCGGAACGGGAACTCACGTACATTTACAGCGCCTGCGGATGTCCGGTAAAGGTCATGGCTCGGAGGGTGGGTGACAAGACCGTTCGGACGAAGGATCTCCCCGTTATTTTCCCCGATGATCCCGCCGCCGCCAACCTGATCGCTAGACTCATGCGCTGGTGATCGGGCGCGATCGCGAGAGCCGCCGCATGCCCGGCAGGCTTTTACAGCAGATGGCGTGTCTGGCGCTGCTGGCCGTGGTATGGCCTAGCCCGTCCGGGGCCGGGGCATGGCAGCAAAACAGGCCGGCTCCCGAGCTCCCGCACTTTCTTGGGAAGCCCATCCGGACGATCGAGGTCACGACCGGTACCGAGCAGGAGGAGACCGCTCACACAACCCTCAGGTCGATCATCGGACTTCAGCCGGGGCAACCGCTGGAGTTGACACGCGTGCGCGAGGCGATCATTCGCCTCTACGAATCGGGCCGCGCTTCGCAGGTGGTCGTCGAAGCCCGTCCGGATGGCGAAGGCGTCGACCTGATTTTTCGCATCACGCCCCAGGCCCGCATTCGAAGCGTCTCGTTCGTCGGACTGGAAGAAGAACTACAATCCGTGCTGCTGCGCCGGCTCAGCGAGATCGACCCGGGGAGCCGCCTGTCGGCGGGTCTGCTGGACCGGACGTCCGAGCAAATCGTGGAATACCTCCACGGTCTCGGGTTTTTCCAGGCGGAGGCCACACCGGCCGTGACCCTCGATCCCAATCTCCGTCAGGCCGACGTCACCTTCACCATCTCCAAGGGGGATCAAACCCTGATCGAGGCCATCGACTTCTCCGGCAGCCTGGCGCTCCCGGAGGAGGATCTGCTGAAGAAATTCGATACCAAACCCAATCTCCCGTTCGATCAATCCAAGCTCCAGGCCGACATTGATCGAATCCGGGATTATCACCTGCAACACGACTATCTGGCTCCCTCGATCGGCGCTCCGAATGTCATCAATGATGCCGAGCGCCGGAGCGTGCGGATCACTATTCCTGTAGATTCGGGATCACGGGTGCACGTGGTGGTCGAGGGTTTCTCCGTACCCGCGAAGACGCTGCGGAAGATCCTTCCGATTTATCGACAGGGCGGATTGGACCCGGCCACGTTGGAGGAGGGGCGGCTGAACCTTCAAGAGGAAGTGCAGCGTCGGGGATATTTTTTCGCTGAGCTCAGCCCGGCGACGTCACAACTCGCAGCCGACGGCTCCATGCGGGTGAGCTATCGGGTAGATCCCGGCCGAAGGCACAAGCTGGCCCGAATCAAGATCCAGGGCATCGAGCCGGGCTCGGTCGCCGAGATCCGCCCGCGACTGGCATCCATAGAAGGCGGTTGGTTCAGCCGGGGCGTGACCAGCCGTGATTTGATGTACCTCGATGAGCAGGCGATCGTGGCCTACCTGAAAAGCATGGGATATCGCCGTGCCGTCGTCAGGGAGAGCAGGACGGCACTCACGGTTGCCGGCGAGGACCTGGTGATTATTTACGTCGTGGACCCAGGCGCGCTCACCCGCATTGCCGCGATCGAATTCGAAGGCGCGAAGGAGATCCCGGTGGATCAACTGGGCTCGGCGGCGGAGTTGGAAGTCGGCGAACCCTACTCCG
Source organism: Acidobacteriota bacterium (assembly GCA_016210985.1). GTDB lineage: Bacteria > Acidobacteriota > Blastocatellia > HR10 > JACQTD01 > JACQTD01. The sequence goes on along the minus strand of JACQTD010000223.1, from coordinate 2,237 downwards.
ATTCCCGCTTGAATGCGGCGGTTGCGCGAATCAGCCGTCTCTATTCGCGCGGCGGGTTCGATGAATCCCAGATCAATTCCGAGTTGCGCGAGATCGACGAAGCGCGGGTAGGAGTCGTCTTCCGGATCGAGGAGGGGCCGCGGATTCGTATCCAACGTGTTCTTGTCCGGGGCGAGGCCAAGACCCGCGAGGCCTCCATCCGCAAGTTCCTGACCTTTCATCAAGGCGAACTCCTCGATCGCGAGAAGCTGATGGAGAGCGAGCAGGACTTGCTGAGTAGCGGCGCTTTCCAACGCGTGACCATCCGCAAACAGGAGAGCGCGGTTACCGCGACGGCGGATGGCGTAAGGAATGTGATTGTGGACGTGGCCACGGCCCAGCGATATCAGATCGGCTACGGCGGGGGCTTCCGCACCGATGATGGTCCGCGCGGGCTGTTCGAATTCTCGAACAATAACCTGTGGGGAAGACTCTACACCGGAGGCATACGAATGCGGGCGAGTCGACGGGAGCAGATAGGTCAGATCTCCGTTTCCAATCCGCGGCCCTTCGGCTGGGCGCTTCCCGTCCTCGTCTCCACTTTCTATCAGCGCCAGCAGGAAGTGGGATTCGATGCCCGCCGCCTCTCGGCCGTGCTCCAGGTGGAGAAAAGGCTGTCACCCCTCAGCCAGCTGCTGTTCCGCTATAGCTTCAGTAATGTCCTGATCACCAATGTTACCGATCCTGGAAGTCTTGAGCGCCAGGACGAGACGGCGCGTATCGGCAGATTGTCGGTCTCCTACCTCCGCGACGCACGGAATGCCCTCTTCGACTCGACCGCCGGCGACTTCACTTCTTTCGACTTCTCGGTAGCGAGCGCGGCGTTGATCGGGGATGAGAATTTCGTACGGTTCTACGGCGAACACCAGCGCTTTTACCCGCTGACCCGGCTTCCCCTGACCGTCCTGGCACTCGACGCCCGCCTGGGCCTGACTCAGCCGTTCGGGCGATCCAAGGTGATTCCCATCAGCGAACGTTTTTTTGCCGGCGGGTCGACCACGCTCAGAGGCTTCGGATTTGAAGAGGCGGGACCGCGCGTTCTCAGCCCGGACGAACCGGGCCAGACGCGACCGTCGGGCGGGAATGCGCTGGTCGTGTTGAACGCCGAGCTACGCTTCCCGATCTGGGACAAGCTGAGGCTGGGCGGCGCCCTCTTCTATGACGCCGGCAACGTCTTCGCGCAGATCAACGATGTATCCATACGCAAGTTTACCCACACCGTCGGTTTCGGATTGAGAATCCGCACCCCCGTCGGTCCGATCCGCATCGATTTCGGATATCTCCTTCGACGTGAACCGCTCGTGCCGCGTTCACGGACCCATATCACCTTTGGACCACCGTTCTGAGGCGTCGATGCTGAAGACCTCGTCCCGTACTCTCCTCTTCATCACCTTCGCGCAAGCTTGTCTGTTTGCGGCGCTGGCGCCCGCGACCGGTCGCGCAGACCGCTTGGAGCTCCGGCAGCGCGCGGAAGGCCCATCGGGGACGGCGGCCTTCCTGCGACAGCCCGGCCCGGCGGTAGTCATCGACCGGTTGATGGTCATCGTCAACGGGCAGCCGATCACTTTGAGTGAACTCGGCTGGCAAGCCGCCCTGGACCCGGAGGTGCCCCCCGGTAAGCCCGAGCCCGAGCTCTTACAACGCATCCTGCAGCAGATGATTGATTTGAAACTGCTCGCTCAGGAGGCGGAAAAACTTCCGGCCGGCGATGTCGAAGAAGCGGAAATCACCAAATACCTGGCCGATCTGATTTCACAATTCCCTTCCGAAGCCGCCTTCAGAGAGCGGGTAGCTTCCGCCGGACTCGATGCCGCCACGCTGCGGGAGCGGGTGAAACAAAGGGTGGAGATCCTGCGATTTATCGATTTCCGTTTTCGTGCCTTCGTCCTGGTGACGCCGCAGGAGGTGGAACATTATTATCAGACTCACATCGAGGCCGAGGCGCGCAAGCAAGGAACGCCCGTGCCGCCGCTTGACCAGGTTCGTGAGACCATCGAACGTGACCTCGCCGACAGCAAGGTGGCGACGGAGATGACCGCATGGTTCGAAGATCAGCGCCGCCGGTCGGAGGTAGTCATGCTCGATCAAGGCGGAGACTAGAGGTCAGAGGTCAGAGGTCAGAGGTCAGGGGTCAGAGGTCAGAGGTCAGGGGTCAGGGGTCAGAGGTCAGGGGTCAGGGGTCAGAGGTCAGAGGTCAG
>JACQTD010000222.1 GCA_016210985.1 Acidobacteriota bacterium | reverse complement strand
GTGCCGGATAGTTCATTGGCTCCTGGATCGGACCGAGAAATGCGCAGTTCGCCGGTGGAATCGACCCAGAGATAGTTCTGGCGTCCGCCCTCATCATAAAGCACCAGCATCCCGGCTTTTCTCGGCTGAGCGAATTCGCCTGCGATTTCGGGCTGATGGCGAATCTCCACACGCCCGCGCCGATTCAGCCCTGTAGCCACGATGAAGAAATCATCATAACCGGTGTTAGCGTCCTGCGTTCCGATTCGCGATAGAATCGCGCCTTGGTGCATATCCACCTCGCCCCGCTCGTTGACGATGAAAACCGTATTGTCGTTACCGTTCATGACCTTGAACGCGGCCTCGGTCGGCGCGTCGGCTTGATTCTCATCCAGATGGATGCGGACGTCGCCATTTGACCGAATCATGCCGTGACCATTCAACGCGATCACGCCATTATTCCCATCCTGGGTGATATCCATCCTCGCGTTGCCATCAATGATGAATTGATAAGTCTTTGTGGCATCATCGTGGGTGATCCGATCGTTACCGCTGGACCAGACATTCGTCGGTGCCGCCGCGGCTGTGCCGCGAGCGAGAAACACGCCGCTGGCAGCGCCAAACAAACCGCTGAGCTTTCTGACAAAGTGCCTTCTTGATTCTTTCATAGTCTTTTCTTCTCCTCTCTCAGTTTTGAAAACTTTAAAGACCCTTTGGTGCGCAAAACATTCTTCCATGCTGGTGTCATCCTTCACCTCGTTGAGAATGGATTCAGGTCTCCCCCTGGAGCGTTCATGAATTCATGCGCGCCGATGTCATAATCCGGACCCTGGGGTCTGAAGATGCCGAGATAATCTCGATTAAGGCCGGTGTTGATGCCGGCATCAATGGCTGGACTCTCGGCCCGCAGGCGAAACTCTCCGGACGCCATGTTCACGAACAGAGGATCGGCGCTGACATTGCCGGTTAAGAAGGCGGGTGCGGCGCCCCCGCCGAACCACAGGTTGTTGCTTCCGGTGATCAGTGAGGTCGCGCTATTTCGCGCAATGTAATCCTCGCCGCCGAGCCCGTAGACGATGTTGTTCCTGAGGCTCATGAACAGGCTTGACGAACCCGGACCCCGACTGAGCGCGCCCTTGTCGGTGTTGTCGGAGGAAACGCCTTGCGCCCGACCACAATCGTAGAGTGTGTTATTGAAGGTCTCCACCACGCCTGTGCCCTCGGGACGACCCTCGCTGGGGACGCCACCCGACACGTAGATACCGGCGTAGTTCGCATCCTCGTCGCGAGGCGTAGGGCCGCGCCCGACGCCGAAGATGATGTTGTTGTAAGCGCGGACCGGTCCCTTCGACGGATCCACGGTGGCGAAGTTGATGCCGTCGCAGACGGCGCCGTGGATGAGATTGTCGTGAACGATGAGATCGTACTGGTTGTACCCGGTCGGGTCGTTTGCTCCTCCCCCTAACAGAGGTGAGGAATGAAACTGAAGCGCCCGGCAAACGTCGTTGTCGCGGATGTGATTCCAGCCGACCTCGACGTGATTGGTGTCGGTGCCGAAGTAAACCGCGTGATAGGTCTTGAAGGGCTGAAGCTCGTTCTGCCGGCCGATGTCGTGCACCTGGTTGCCGAGAAACGCCACGTGGCTGGCCAGGGCCGCCACGAAGCAAGCGATCAATTCACCGTCCCCAACCGGGCAGGAGATGTCGTTGCCGACGATCCGCCAACGGCTGGAGCCGCTGCCGCCAATCTCCAGAGCTTGATTTCGCGACCGGAGAACGAGCTTGGCGATCACCCAGTCGTTGGCGGCCAACCCTTCCAGGTTGGGGATACGAATGCCGAACTCGATGTTCGGGTCCGTCGAACCGATGGTGGCAGTCGCGCCGGGGTAAGCCACGAGCGCCTTCGGCGCGCCGTTCATTCCGCTTGTCTCGATAGATAAGGCGGCGCTGAAGTTGTCCTCGGCGGTCTGCGAGACGCCGTCCATGACATAGGCGATGTCGCCGGGCGAGATCGTGTCTTTCGCCTTGACGATGGTTCGCCAGGGTTGCGCGAAGCTGCCTGCGTTCGAATCGTCGCCTGAGGTGGAGACGAAGTAAATGTTGCCCGGCCTAATGGCGAGCGGCAAGGGGTTGCTGGCTACTCCATTAACCGTGACGAGGATGTCGCCGGATGTAACCCTTGAACCAGGTTGAACAACGATCAAATCGAGACTCCGGGCCGCATGGTCTTCACCCCAGATGACATATCTGGCCACTTCTTGACCCGCGATCGTGACGGTCGAGCTGCCGCGCTGTACGCCGAAGCCTTCGCCATAGATCGTGATGAAAGCACCGAGATCGTCCTGCCCGCCGGTGTTTGGTCCCGACTCAAGGTCGGTGAAGAAGAGCCGGGGAGGGGTGACTCCCATTCCTCCGGCGTGGACGACCAGCGGAGGGAGGGACAATACAGCAACAACCGCAAAAACTGCCCATTGACGGAATGGTGGGTTTTTCATGCCATCCTCCTCTTGATTGAGCGGGATCAGGCGGCGCCTCGGCCTCCTCGTTTGGCCTCCAGCGTAAGCGACGGGTGCACATCCTGATATTTGACTTTGGCGCACCGAGAGAGGCCATGACCGCTGCATCAGATGCATCAGAGAACTTTGCCAGGTCGTCGGTCTGTCGCTGGCTGGCTCCAATGCTCAGGAGTAATTCGCCATAAGTCTTACTTAACCGTGCTTGAGTTCCCTGGTCACGTCGAGGCAGAGTCGTGTTATCCCTCGGTTCGACCCGGCTGTGGGTTCCGCAACAACTAGGAATCTCACCACTCAAGACTGGGGAAGGAGCAAAATGTACTATTCCGCCGGCCAGAATTTGGCGGCCTGAAGGGATTATGGAGGTGTACCGGTGAAAGAAAACCATCAGGCTTCATTGGCTATGATCGGCGGTTGGTTCGTGTTCCCGCCACCTTCGGCGGTTTCCCAGCCGCTTAGGGTTCAGCCAAAGTGAGGGTTATAATGCTTTCCGCGTTGCTTCTTGGCGCCAGAGCAGGAGAAACACCTCATGGTAGGGCGCCCTACCCGCATGGGCATTGAGACACCCGTCCCTCGCCACGGCGAGTCAGCGCTGACCGTCGAGAGTGAATTACTGGAGGCGGTGCGCCGGTTGCGCGCCGGCGTCGAGGTGGAAACGAGTGCTCGAGTGGTGGATGCGCAGTTGCGCCCCAGATTACTCTGCTTCTTCCGCACACATTCCTTCTCTCGGGAGGATGCCGAAGACCTGGTACAAAAGACGCTGGCGCGAGTCTATGCGGGTGTACAACAATTGGCGCAGGCGGAGAGATTTTTCGGCTGGCTCTTCGCCATAGCACGCAACGTGCAGCGCGCGGCCGCGGCTGAGCGGCAACGGGCCAGCCAGTTGGTGTCCGGCGGGATTGAGCCGCCGGAGGAGTTCCCCGATCCCGTATCGGCTAAGTTGTCAGACGACCAACAGCTGGATGAGAATCGGCTAGCGGCGGTTCGGGCGGCCATCGAGCAGTTACCTGTCCAGCAGCGGCAGTGTTTACTGCTCCGGGTGCGCGAGGAGTTGTCGTACGAGGAGATCGCCGAATCGTTGCGACTCAGCGTTAACACGGTGCGCAACCATCTGGCCGGGGCCAAAAGGAATCTCCGGCGGGTTCTGCAAGGCCAAGGGATGAAGGGAATGAAAGGAAGAGAGACGGAGAAATAGATGCAAGAGTATCTCAAGGCCGCTGTCCAAGGGCGAACGCCGAGAGCGGCGTGCCTGAACGAAGAATTGGTGGTGGACTTCTATTCTGGCCGATTGAGCGACAGCGAGATGGAGACTATACGAGATCATCTCGCGGAGTGCCCGACGTGTCTGGAGCTGGCGCGCGAGGCCCGACAGTTCCTCCGGGCGGTGAGCGAACCCATCCCGGTAGATTCAGATTCAAGTTCGAGTGCTCTTTTCGCCTGGTATCACGCGCATCGGCGAGCCCTGTTTCTATTGGCGGCGTCGGTACTCATCACGCTAAGCGCCACATTGTTAATGTGGCGAGGATGGCGGGTTGAAGCGCCCTCGGAGCAGGCGAAAACGCTTACCCCGCCAGTGAGCACAACACCCCTGCCACGCGAAAATCCCTGGCGCGACCTGCAAATTGCCAAAGCCGAGTACGCGACAGCGCCCCCGGATGATCTGATCTGGCGGGACGACGGACCGGAGACACCGCGTGCGCCGAAGCTGAGCCCGTTCGCGCAGGCCATGCGGCCGTATGAGCGGGATGATTTTGTTGAGGCTGAACGGCAGCTCAGGCAATTTCTGGCGAAGAACCCCAGACACGCCGAGGCTCATTTTTATCGTGGTGTCTCGGTCCTAATGAGCCACACCACCGACGCGATCGCGCCGCTTGAGGCGGCCACGGAATATGGCCGCGGTCGCGTTGTTGAAGAGGCCCACTGGTATCTGGCGCTGGCTTATCTCAAAGCCGGTGAGCCATCCAAGGCGCTCGGACATCTGGACTCGGTGATGGAGACCTCCGGCAAACATCGCCCCGAAGCCATCAAGCTGCGGCAGCAGGTCCGGCATTTGCTCGGGCAATAGAAATGCAGATCAAGACCCCGGCATACGCGTGGCTGGTGCTCTTCTTCAGCATGGCAATGAGCGCCGAGGCGGGCCTCGGCGCTCAAACTGAGAAGGAAGAAGCCAACCGGCTCATCGAAAAAGCTGAACACCTCTGGTACCTGTCCGCCTTCGCACCGGCGCTGGAGAACCTGGAAGCGGCGTTCAAGCTTAGTGACCAGTTGGCCGACCCGAGGCTGACAGCGCTCTGCCTCAATCTCATGGGCACGGTCTCCGACAGCCAGGGTGACTATGCTCTGGGCTGGGAACGGCACCAGCGAGCGCTCCAGCTGACAAGAGAACTGGACGATCAGCGCCTGGAAGCCTCGGTCCTGGCTGACATCGGTCTCGGATTCTGGAGGCAAGCCAACTATCCGCAGGCCCTGGATTACTGCCAGAGAGCGCTGGCCATTCAAGAGAAGATAGGGGATCACGTCGGTCTGGCTAAAACACTCGCCTACATCGGACGGGTGCATTTTAAACAAGGTACGTACGAGGGAGCGCTGGGATTCTACCGCCGTGCGCTCGCGACCCAGGAAGCGGGTGGCGAGCACCGTGCGCAGAGTATCACGCTCGAGGATATGGGCGATATCCATCAGGAGCGAGGCAGCTACACGCAAGCGCTCGAACACTATCAGCATGCGCTCCGAATAAGAGAAGAGATGGAGGACCGGGCCGGCCAGTGCTATCTCCTCCATATCGTCGGGCGCTGCTACATGATCCAGGGCGCCTACCGCGAGGCGCTCGGATGGTTTCGTCGCGCGCTCGACCTGTCTCGAGCCACCGTGGATCTTCCGGGACGCGCCTCCGCCCTCTACCATATGGGTATTGCCTACAGCCGCCAGGGAGCCTTTGCCAAGGCGGCGGAATGCTACCAGGGCGCGCTCCATATCTTTGGGGAGCTAGGCAACCGGCGCCAGCAGGCCTGGGTCCTCTCCTACACAGGCGACATGCACTACCACCAGGGTGATTTCACTCGAGCGCTGACCTGCTACCAGCAAGCAACTAAGATCTGGGAAGAGACGCGGGATCGGCGCGGCCTGAATACCGGCCTTGTGAAGCTCGGCCGACTCTATGATCACCTGGGTGACGACCAACGGGCGCTGGAATACTTCCGGCGGGATGCAAGGCTCCAAGAAGAGATGCAAATGCCCTACCTCCCCATTACCTTGGGCAGCATCGGCAGGATTCATGCCAGGCAGGGCGACGGCCATCAAGCCCTCCAGCATGGGCAACGAGCAGTCGAGCTCGCGGCGCAAATCAACAACGCAGAGGTGCAGTGGCTCGCAGCTTACCTGCTGGGATCCATCCAACGTCAGCTCGGTTTGCGCGTGGAGGCATTGCAATCGTTCCGGGAGAGCCTGACGATCATTGAGCGGCTTCGCGCCGACGTTGTCCCGGCGGATGAAGCGAGGTCGGGTTTTCTCGAGGGCAAGCAGATGGTCTATACGGACACGATCAGCCTGCTCCTGGAACTAGGCCACGCTCCCGAGGCCCTGGAAGTAGCCGAACGTGCGCGCGCCCGGGCCTTTCTCGATCTGCTTGGGGCTCGAGAACTCCAGGCCAAGCCAAGCGATGCGAGCACGCTCGCCCATATCCGCCGGCTTCAGGAGCAGCTGGTCCAGCAGAAGCCGCTCCGGGTGTCAGCCAAAGACGGGAGCCGGGAGATGGCGATGCGCGGCGATGATCTTGTCATGGCCGAACTCGGCAAACTGCGGCAGGCGCAACCGGAGCTGGCCAGCCTGATTGCGGTCCAACCTCTGTCCATCAGCCACCTCAAGGAGGAGGCGAGCCGCCGACAGGCGACGTTGGTTGAATACCTGATCACGGACCACCAGCTCTTCATCTGGGTTCTTGAGCCCGGCGGGATGATCCTCACCACGTCCTCGAAGTTCTCGCGGTGTGACCTTTAT
>JACQTD010000194.1 GCA_016210985.1 Acidobacteriota bacterium | reverse complement strand
GAGCCCGATTAAGACGTCAGCGCCGCGAAGGCAATCAGTCAGGGTCCGTTCGTCGGTATCGGCGGCGAATTGTTCCTTGTACGGGTCCATCCCCGAGGTTCGGCCTTTGTAGATGACGCCCCCGCGATCGACCATCCGGATATTCCCCACGCTGGCGCCGTAAGCTACGTAGAGCCGGGCACAGGAGATCGCGGCGGCTCCGGCGCCGGCAAATACCATCTTCACGCGGTCGATCGGTTTTCCCACCAGCTGCAAGGCATTGAGCAGCGCGGCGGCGGAAATCACCGCCGTGCCGTGTTGATCGTCGTGAAAAACCGGAATGTCGAGCCGTTGCTTCAACCGCCGCTCGATTTCAAAGCATTCCGGCGACTTCACGTCCTCGAGGTTGATCCCGCCGAAAGTCGGCGCGAGCCGCGCCACGGTCTCGACAAAAGCATCCGTATCCTCCGCGTCCACTTCGATGTCGAACACATCGATATCTGCGAACCGCTTGAAGAGGATTCCCTTCCCCTCCATGACCGGTTTACCGGCCAACGGACCGATATTACCGAGTCCGAGCACGGCCGTTCCGTTGGTGATCACGCCCACCAGATTGCCCTTAGCCGTATAGTCATAGACCGCCTCCGGGTCCTTCTTGATCACGAGACAGGGTTCGGCCACCCCCGGGGAATAAGCGAGCGAAAGATCCTCCTGGGTCCGACACGGCTTAGTGGGTACAACTTCTATTTTCCCGCGCCGACCCCGCGAGTGGTACTCGAGCGCTTCCTGCCGGGTAACTTTTCTCATGACGATCGGGAGTCTATGGCCGCGATGGGCGCGTCAACAAGTCGCGCCGAACCTCTCGCGAAACTCGGGACTTCGCTTTCGCAGCAGAAGCCAATCCGGGAACGTGCCCGGATCGTAAAGCCACAGGGTGAACCACTCCGCGATTTCTGTCTTGCGCTGCCGGGCCAGCGGGTCACGAACGCGACGCGCGGAGGCCGCAGCCCGGCGCTTGCCCAGCATCGCCACCGCCCTCACCGCGCTTGCACCCTGGCGGTCGGACCTCGATTGGTACGCGGCCAGTTTCTCACTGAGGATACGCAATGTCTCCTCAGCGTTCTCAAGGGTATCGAATTTCAGCACCTTCGCGAGTTCACTCTTGTATGGCTCCGCCAGACCGGCACCGGAAAACGGGTCCCTTACCTTCACCGGCTTCCCGGCGTTGTCGATCACGCGGAGGACATAGGAACGCGAAATTCTCGAACCGGGAAGCGATGACACGGCCAAGGCATGGAGCCGTGATAGGCTGGAGTCGTCCAGGCAGGTCATCTTCTGTTCTTCGAAGAGCCGCAGGATCGTCTCCTTGGCGCAAGATCTGGCTTCCGGCATGTTCGACTCCGAACTCCGAGTGGTTGTTTTATTCTAATTCAAGGATGGCTAGAATCGCGATCCCATGAACCCCGAGCGGATCCTGTTGCACAACGCGGAGCTGGTACTTCCCGACCGGCTCGCCGAGGGCGGCGTGCTGGTCGAGGCGGGCCGGATCCAGTCCGTCCTGGTTAACCCGCGGGCATGGCCGGAAGCCGACAGGATCATCGACCTGGAGGGGGACTATCTTGCGCCCGGGTTCATCGATCTCCACATCCACGGCGCATCCGGCGTCGACCTGATGACCGCCGGCCCCGAAGCGGTGTCGACGCTCGGCCGGTTCCTGCTACGAAGCGGGACAACGCGGTTCCTGCCGACCGCCGTTCCCGATTCCGATGCAGCCTATCTTCAGGTGATCTCGGCGATTGAGGAGGCTATGAGGCAGCCTTCAGAAAAACGCTCGGCGGCGGCGATCGTGGGAATCCACTTCGAAGGGCCGTTCCTCAGTCCCGGGTGCCACGGCGCCCTGGATCCTGCGAGATTCAGAACATTTCGCACCGCTACCGACCTGCAACCCTTCCTTGCCGGCCCGATTCGGCAGGCTGGCGGAGTGGCCATGATGACCCTCGCCCCTGAGCTTGAAGGGGGGCTCGATTTGATCACCGAGCTTCGCGGGAACGGCATCATCGCGGCCATCGGCCACAGTCAAGCTCCGTTCGAGATCTGTGACGCCGCCCTGGCCCGCGGAGCCCGCCACGTCACCCATTACCCCAATGGGCTGGCACCTCTCCATCATCGTGAATCGGGCGTTGCGGTCTGGGCCCTTCTTCAGGATCAAGTCACGATCGATGTCATCGCGGACGGGATCCATGTTGATCGACGGATGCTCAGCCTCATCCATAAGATCAAGAGCGCGGAGAAAATGGGATTGATCAGCGATGCGATTCCGGCGTGTGGTCTCCCCGACGGTACTTATCAGGTCTGGGGCGAGCCGATCAGCGTGTGCGACCGCCGGACTTCCAATGCCTCGGGCCGGCTCGCCGGCTCCGTCATCACGGTGCTCGACGCGGTTTCAAATCTGGCGCACTGGGGATTTCCACTGGTCGACATTTTCCGCATGTCCTCTCAAGTGCCCGCAAGCGTGCTCGGCGTGGGGGACGAACTGGGATCCATCTCGGAGGGCAAGCGGGCTGATTTGATCGGCCTCGATCATGACCTCCGCGTAAGGCTTGCAGCCGTCGATGGCTGGATTGAACGGTTTGTCTGATTCCTGGTTCGTAGTTCCGCCTTGAGGCGGGTAGTGCCGGAGCAAAGCAACCTATGAGGCGGAACTACGAGCAGCCGCGCCGGCGCCAATCGAGGATGGCCGAATCGAGCGCTTCCACCGCGAGGGCCGCACAGTGGAGCCGGGCGCCGGGGAGGCCCCCGAGCGCGTCGCTGACCTGGTGACGGCTGATCTGGAGTGCTTCATCAATAGTCCGGCCTGCGATCATTTCGGTCAGAACCGACCCTGTGGCAATCGTAGGCGCGCAGCCATAAACCTTGAACCGAGCTTCGATAATCTTCTCGCCCTCGATTCGCAGCGTCAGTTGCATCCGGTCATCGCAGATCGGATTTCGAACATTCCCCACGCCAGAAGGACGATCGATGGATCCGACGTTGCGAGGATTCTGTATGTGCTCTGCGAGCAGTCCTTGATACATCATTGGCGTATCGCGCGAGAGGTCTGTCGTCCTTCCCGGCGCCTAGGTGAAGAGGGGTGCGATCATTCTCAGCTTCTCGACCTCTGCCGGAAGGACGTCGATCACGGTATCGATCTCCTCGCGGGTTGTATCTTTGCCGAGCGAGAATCGGATGCTGGCATTGGCTGCCTCGCGCTCACGACCAAGGGCCAGAAGGACGTGGCTCGGTTCGATCGAACCGGAGGCGCACGCCGCCCCGGTCGATACAGCGATCCCCAGGAGGTCCAGTCTGATGAGAAGCCCCTCGCCATCCAGTGACCGGAAACTCAGGTTCGAGATGTTGGGCACCCGACGCTCCCGGTCGCCGTTCCGTATGACGTCCGGGACCCGCCGCTCGATCTCGGATTCCAGGTAGTCGCGTAGCGACTGGATCCTTTCGGCGCGCTCGGCCAGGTGAATCCTGGCCAATTCGGCTGCTTTCCCAAGGG
>JACQTD010000193.1 GCA_016210985.1 Acidobacteriota bacterium | reverse complement strand
GCGTACAACCGGCAATGAGTGACGAGTGACGAGTGACGAGTGACGAGTGATGAGTGGCAAGTGAAGCGTGACACGGAAGGGGACGATCGTCACGAGCGACAAAACGCGAGGCAGCCTCACCATGGCGGAGTATCACCTTCGTTTGTCTTGTCGCTTGTCACTCGTCACTGAATTTATGACCCCGGAGCGCTGGCAAGAGATTAAGAAAGTCTTCCAGTCGGCCCTCGGGCACAGGCCTGATCAACGATCCGCGTTGCTGGACAGAGCCTGTGCGAACGATGAGGAGATGCGCGGGAAAGTCGAGGCGATGCTGCAGGCGCACCAGGAGGCGGGGAGCTTCATCGAGGCCCCAGCGGCGGAGGTGGCGGCTGAGTTGATGGCTGAAGAGCAGCCCGGGTCAAAGATCGGGAAACACATCGGCCCATACCGGATTCTGTCCCGTCTTGGTGCCGGCGGAATGGGAGAGGTCTACCTGGCCAAGGATAGTCGGCTGGGCCGTCAGGTGGCGCTGAAACTGCTGCCTGACTACTTCACGACGGATGGCTCGCGAGTTAAGTGCTTTCAGCAAGAGGCGCGGGCTGCCTCGGCGATAAGCCACCCGAACATCGCCACGCTCTATGACATCGGCGACGTGGACGGCGTGAGCTACATCGCGATGGAGTACGTCCAAGGGGAGACACTGGCGGCTAAAATACAGGCCGGCTCACTGGACTCCACTCAGGTCATCGACATCAGTATCCAGGTGGCGGACGCGCTTAAGGAGGCGCACAAGCAAGGCATCATTCACCGGGACATCAAGTCCGGTAACATCATGATCACGCCTGAAGGACATGTGAAGGTGGTCGACTTCGGGCTGGCCAGGGTGACGCGAACCGAGGGGGCCGCCCTGAGCCGTGACGGCGTACTTCCAGCCACCACCGAACCCGGCCTGGTGATGGGTGCGGTGGCCTACATGAGTCCGGAGCAGGCGCTGGGACGGGCAACGGACCAGCGGACGGACCTCTTTAGCTTGGGCGTCGTCATGTACGAGATGACCACGGGCCGACTTCCGTTCTCCGGCGCGAGCACGAGTGAGACGATCGATCGGATCGTTCACGCCCAGCCGGAAGCAATCGCCCGCTTCAACTACACCGTTCCGGCCCGGTTGGAGCAGATCATCCGCAAGTGTCTCGAGAAGAAAGGCGACCGCCGTTACCAGTCAGCGCGAGAGTTGCTGATTGATCTCCGGAATCTGAAGCGAGACCTGGAGTCGGACGCCGCCATTCTTGAGAGAGCAGCCCCAGGTCAGCCAGGCGCTCTTGCCGACGTCCGTATTCGATCCCTCTGGCAGAGACCGAGCCGAGCCATCCTGGTGATTCTTGTGGTGCTCAGTGCGTTGGCCGTCACACTGATCTATGTCCGGCGCCCTGCGGTCGAGGTCCGCACCGTCCGGTCTCTGATTCCCCTGCCGGAGAAGTCAGGCCTTATGGAGGTCCATGGCCACGGAGGCCCCGTCATTTCACCCGATGGAACTCGTCTGGCATTCATCGCGAAGGTTGGGGGCACATCACTCCTATGGGTCCGCTCCCTCGATTCACTTTCGGCGCAGGCGCTTCCGGGTACCGAGGGCGCGCGTTCCCCATTCTGGTCGCCTGACGGGAACTTCATTGGTTTCTTCGCAAATAAGAAGCTTAAGAGGATCGGCGCTTCGGGAGGGCCGCAGGTCACGCTCTGCGATGTGCAGACCGAGTCGCGAGGGGGCGCCTGGAACCGGGACGGAGTGATCATCTTTGCCCCGAGTACCAGGAGTGCACTGTATCGAGTCTCTGCCTCAGGCGGCGCATGCACTCCCGTCACCACGCTCGAAGCGACTCGCGGTGTGGTCTCTCACTATTGGCCCTGCTTCCTGCCCGACGGCAGGCACTTTCTTTATCTCGGCAAGGCCAACGCCGATTATGAAAGCGAGCGGCATGCGATTTATGTTGCCGCGCTTGACTCGAAGGAAAGCAAACTGGTGGTGCGAAACAGTTACAATGTGGTGTACGCCCAAGGTTATCTGCTTTTCGTGAGGCAGGGTGCCCTGATGGCCCAACCATTCGACGTCGAGCGCCTGGAGACGGCGGGGGACGCTTCTTCAATCGCTGAGCAAGTTCTATTTTTGCAGGGGGGAGGCAATGGCTTTTTTTCGGCCTCCGAGAATGGAGTCCTCGTCTACGCGATCGACCAGGTGAATGTCTCGCAACTCACCTGGTTTGACCGTACCGGCAAACCGGTCGGCACGCTTGGAGATGAAGCTGCCCAGGGTGATCCTCGCATCTCTCCCGATGGAAAGATGGCTGTGGTGGCCCTGCTTGATCCGAAAACCAGGAATCGGGATCTCTGGCTGTATGAGTTGGCCCGCGGCATAAGGACGCGCTTCACCTTTGACCCGGCGGAAGAGAGGGGGCCGATATGGTCGCCCGACGGGAAGCGGATTGGTTTCACCTCAAACCGCAGCGGCCATTTTGACCTCTACCAAAAGGCTTCCACTGGGGCCGGCAGCGAGGAGGCGCTTCTGCAATCTGATTCTTTTAAGATGCCGTTCAGTTGGTCCCCTGACGGACGGTCTCTCCTCTTCAGACCCTTTGATTCCAAAACGAACTGGGATCTGTGGATACTATCCATGTCCGGAGATCGGAAGGCCTTTCCATTTTCAACAACGGAATTTTATGAAATGGGCGGAATATTTTCTCCCGACGGGCAATGGATCGCTTTTGATTCGAATGAGTCCGGAAGAATGGAGATTTATGTAGCCCCGTTTCCGTCCACCGGGGGTCACAAGCGGCAGATCTCCACGGCGGGGGGCCGTCATCCGAAATGGCGGGGCGATGGAAGAGAGCTCTATTATCTGACTCTGGATAATGAGTTGATGGCGGCGGAGGTGAGCCTCGCGAGTACGACGCCTACCGTCAGGACGGTGCGATCGCTGTTCGCTGCTCATCCGTTCGATCCCGGCTATTCGGGATATTCATACGATGTGACCCGTGACGGCCAGCGCTTCCTCATCAACACGGCCGTCGAACCGACCGCTTCACCTTCCATCACGCTGGTCACTAACTGGGCGGCGAACTTAAAGAAGTGACAAGTGACGAGTGGCGAGTGACACGGAAGGGGACGATCGTCACGAGCGACAAAACGCGAGTCAGCCTGACCGAGGCGGAGTATCACCTTCTTTCGTCTCGTCACTGAACTTATGACCCCCGAACGCTGGCAAGAGATTAAAGACGTTTTCCAGTCGGCCCTCGGGCACGAGCCTGAACAGCGATC
>JACQTD010000201.1 GCA_016210985.1 Acidobacteriota bacterium | reverse complement strand
TGGAAGTCCGGGGTGCGGATGCGTTCCGCACGTGCGGTCCCAGGAACGGAAGCGGGTGAAGGTCACTTCTCGGCCATCGGTGAGGGACCCTTCCACATTCGCCACCAGGTGGTGTCCCTCAGGCCGAGATGATCCCACCACCGATCGAGCATCCGGCGGTCGAGTACCAGCACGCCCTCCCGGGTGACCCCCTCGGGGGGCGGAACCAACTCGGTCATCCGGACATAGACGGCCTCCCGCTCCTCGGCTTCGACCCGTGACAAGAGGTGCCAGAGTGTGAAGGCGTCCTTGTCTCTTGCTCCGCTCAATACCAGGCCAAGGGCCTCAGCCCGCATGGCGGGATCGAGTTGTTCGAAATCGACCTTTTCCAGCGCGTCACGGAATGCGGTTGAGGTATCCTCCCAGCAAGGCGTGCCCGGCCCTGTTCCCGGCCGGGCCCGGCAAGTGGCTTCGGCAGGCACGAACGATTCCCGACCTTGATGCTCGAAGGCCACCCAACCATACTTGACATGGAGCATTGCAGCGCCGGACTCATCAACCTGGAGCGTGTACGCACAACCCAGATCGATGGCCACCGCGGAGGGCGTGTCGACGAAGAAGAGGCCGGGTGGGGCCCATATGGTCGCCCGGATCGTCCCCTTGCTCAGCGCCAGCCGATGTTCGGCCAGGCGTGTCCAGACCAGCTGCACACGCGAGTTCGGTTCGATTTCCACCTGTCCGATCTGGCCCACGTTGATCATCGCCCGGGAGTCGCCATCGGTCTCCAGCCATTCTCCGACCCCGAGGCGGGTGGTTTTGTCGATCGGCTGGCCACCCACGCGGGGCGCTCCCGCGAGTCCCGCAATCTCCCATGAGGGTCTGGACCATCGATAGAGGAGCCAGCCGCCGCCCAGGAGGACCAGGATCACGGCGGCTGCGGCGAAGCGGCGGCGAGTGAATCGAAATCGACTTCCTGGAATCTCGAAATCGGAGTCCGAGAAGTCAGGCGCGGGCCGCCGGCTTCGAAATCCGCTCAGCAGCCCTTCCAGGCGTTGAACCTCCGGATCAGGTTGACCGGAGCGGTCCCATAAATAGTTGTCACGCACGAGCGGTTCTCCCTTCAAGTTTTTCCCGGAGAAGTTTCATGCCGCGATGCAGGTTGACCCGAACGGAGGCGGGCGTCAGGCCGGTCCGCGCGGCGATCTCGGGGCCCGTCATGCCCTCGACAAGACGGAGGATCAGCGTTTCCCGATAGGCCATGGGTAACGATCGAATGACCGCGAGGACCGAGACTGCCTCATTCGAAGGCTGCTCTTCTCCGCCGAGATCCTCCGGTAGCTCGACCACGTCGGGCGTGCGCCGGTGATAATCGTTGGCCCGATTGCGGGCAATCCGCGCAATCCATGCGCCGAACGCGCTCCCGTCACGGAGCGCGTTCAGCTGGCGCAGCGCGGCAATGAAGACGTCGTGAAGTAGATCTTCCGCCTCGCTGCGCGGAACCCGGGCCAGGAGCAGACCGTGCACCATCCGTGCGTGGCGATCATAGAGTAATCCGAACGCACTCCGATCCCCGTCCCGCGCCAATTCAACCAGCGATTGATCGTCCTGGGTCCTGACCTCGGTCTCGGCCGTCACGCGTCGAAATGGCCAAATCTCTGTGAGGAGATCAATTCCGCCCTCCGTGCTCATTTCCCCTTGTTCCGCCCACGCTGTTCCACACCCTAAAGACGTCTGAGAAGCGCGGACTGTTAACCGCCGCAGCCGGAATCACCTTTTCTCCGCCAACCAGGATCGCATACTTACGCGCCGTCAGAACGTCAGGAAATACTTTCTTCTATACAGGATCGTCATCACCCCAAGCCAAATCAACAGACTACAGACGGCGTAGAGCAGCGATGCGTTGATGGGATCGGCCGCCGGAAGGAAAACATGTTTGAATATCCAGCTCTTGATCGAATTGCCGGCCCCGTCCGGACCGTCAAGCCGGATCGATTTCAGCAGTTGTTCAAGCGCGCCGGACAAAAAGAAAGCGAGAATGGAATTCATCCCGAGAATACGGAAAGCAACGGCCCACCTCGACCAGCGTCGTGTCTCGATCAGGTGATAGCAGATCGCCAGGGCCAGGGCCGCAATCCCCGCCGTGAAGAGCGCATATGAACTCGTCCATAGCGTCTTGTTGATCGGAAAGATCCACCCCCATAACCACCCGCCTGCCATGAGACCTGCTCCTCCGACCATTAACAGTCTGCTCTTTCGGCGCGCGGTAGCGTTCAATCGGAGCAACTGAGCTGCAACCCCGCCGAGCAGCGCAGTCGCGACCGCGGGCAGGGTACTCAACAATCCTTCAGGATCATAGGTCCTCATCAGCAGGTGCCCGCCCATCAGTTTGCGGTCGACGAAGGAAGCGAGATTGCCCTCGGGCGTGAGATTCCCCGCCCCGTAACCTGGGACGGGCACAGCTTCCATCAGGCCCCAATAACCCAGAAGGATGGCTAGGATCGCGATGATACGGCCGGGAAGCCGTGCCTTCATGAGAATGAGGAACGAAATCAGGTAACAAAGTGCGATCCGCTGCAACACGCCGGGAAGGCGTATCGATTCCATGGGAAGAAAGGGCCACCCGCCGCCGAGCAGCCCGAAACCGAACAAGAGCAGACTCCGCTTAACCACCTGTGACAGAATCGGCCCCTCGGTCATCCCCGCCGTCCTTCTTCGCACCAGGGAGAGGTCTTCAGCTACTCCCATAATGAAGATGAATAGGGGAAAGACCAGATCAGCGGCTGTCCACCCGTTCCAATCCGCGTGCCGGAGGGGGCCGTACACGGCAGAACCGTCGCCCGGGTTGTTCATTATGATCATTCCGGCGATCGCGATGCCTCGCAGGGCATCCAGCGACTCGAGCCTTGCCGGGGAGGAGGCGCTCGTCTCGGGCCCTGTACCGGAGGGAGAAGCGGTCCGTGAACTCGCCTGCAAGGAGAGTTTTTCAGATTCAACAGCCGCGCGCAAAACGACTCTCCGGGGATGAAGTTCATCCCGTTCGATTGACAGCTCCAAGGCTCATATTCTACAAGTCAGGGCCCGCTTTGCCACCACAGGTGAATGAGGACCGCCACCCGACACACTCGGTAGGATGCACACGCCGCCTCACGAACTGGAACTTCCACCGTTGCCGGTGCCACGCACCGCGCCGCCGGAGGGGCGCCTAGCAGAGTGGTTACGTGGCGGAACCCGGCTCAGTGAGAATGTCCCGAGCGATCATCATCCCTGGTACCGCGTGTTGTGGCTGACGGGTGTCAATTACTTCTCCACGCTGGGTTATCAGCCGGGCATCGCCCTGCTGGCGGCCGGTTCGCTCTCCCCGATCGCGACGCTTTTTTACGATAGCGCTGCTCGCCGTACTGGCGCTGGTGTTTCTCAAAGGGTTCTCCGAGGCCATAGGGCTCGCCACCTTTATTACTATCCCCTACCTGGTGCTCAACCTGATCGTCATCGGGCGTTCGGTCGTCGAGATCCTTCGTCATCCCGAGCGTCATGCTTCTGACGTCCAGCTTCGTGACGACCCTCCTGATTCCACCCGAGGCCTATCGGGAGGGCGGGCCGGCCAGCGGCCGGGCGCTGGCCTACCTCGCTCACGATCTGTTCGGTCACTCCTTCGGCACGCTTTATGATCTTTCGACGATTGTCATCCTCTGGTTCGCCGGCGCATCGGCCATGGCCGCGCTGCTCAATCTGATCCCCTGCTACCTTCCAAGATACGGAATGGCGCCCTGGTGGGCGCTTAACGCCCGCCCGTTGGTGCTCGTCATTTTCCTGGCCGATCTCCTCGTCACGATCGCTTTCGAAGCCGACGTCGAAGCGCAGGGAGGAGCCTATGCCACCGGCGTTCTGGTACTGCTTCTCTCGGCGGCGCTCGCGGTGGCCCTTTCGTTCTGGCGGGAGTCCGGACCGTTTCCCGATCAGGTCTCCGGGTCGCTTCGAACCCGCTCGATCAGCCTGTTCTTCTGGCTGATCAGTCTTGTATTCGTTTACACCTTGCTGGAAAACGTTCTTGAGCGGCCCGATGGCGTGATTATCGCCAGCCTCTTCATTCTGGTCATCATTCTGCTCAGTGGGATCAGCCGTTATCGCCGGTCTACCGAGTTCCGGGTGGAACGGATGGCCTTCATCGACCAGGCGTCGAAGGATCTCTGGCCCCTCGTCAGCGGCAAGAAGGTCCACCTGGTTCCGCTGCGCCGCGCTGACCCGGCATCTCGAAGGCGAAAACGGCAAGAGATCCTCAGGTACTATCAGATCCAGGATCCGGTGGCCTTCGTAAACGTTCAGCTCCTCGATAACCGCAGTGACTTCCTTTCGCCTCTCCAGATCCGAATCCGGCCCGATGGAGATGATTTCCTGATCGAAATCCTTGGCGCCATAGCCATCGCGAACAGCCTCGCCTACCTCAGCGAGCAGATCGATCCCATCAGCCTGATGCTGGGTTTGACACGCCAGAACCTGATGACCCAGGCGTTCAAGTATCTCCTGTGGGGCGAAGGTGAGGTCGGGCTTTCGGTCTATGCCATCCTGATCCGCTACTGGGATTGGACCAAGGAGGACGATGTTCGTCCGCTGATATTTCTGATGAGCGAATGATTGCACGCACCCCTGATTTCCCATACAATATTTACCCAATAAGAAACTAGTGGTTGAATTTCAGCGGTCGCCCAGCCCGGCGGCGCCGGCCTGAACCAAGTCGAAGCGTTTCGGTATGGACCTCTGGGGAGGAATATGGGAAGGATTGCTGCTCTGGGTCTCCTATCCGGTCTCCTGATGTACGCGGTCGTAGCGCCGGCTCATGACGGCCGTGTCCCGCAGGAGAAGGGCCCTTTCACGGTCAGAAAGCTCTCCGACGGCGACGCCATCGTCTATTTTCCACAGGAGAAGGTCGTTCATATGAGCGATCTCCTGTTCCACAAAGTGGTGCCCTTCATCGACCGGGCCCATGGAGCCTCGACATCGGAATGGATCGAAACGATTGATGCCGTGCTGGCCCGGGTCGACCCGTCCGCGCAGTTCATCCCGGGACACGGTGAGGTGTGCAGCGCCAGCGACCTGAAGGCCTTCAAACAGTACTTCTTCGATCCGAAGGCGGCGGTGCAAAAAGCGGTATCGGCCGGGAAGTCGAAAGCGGAGGCCATTACCGAGACCACGCTTGGCCCAGTACGAGCAGTTCGGGGGCTACGCGCAGCGGTTCGGGACCAACGTCCGTATTGTTTACGATGAACTGAAAGCCGGGGAGTAAGTCGTCACGCGGAGACGCCGCAGACGCGGAAATTAAATCGCTTGCACCGACCCGGAGGGGAAATCCATGATCAAGACTGGTCAGTCCATAATGATTCTGACGGCGCTGCTCCTACTGGGACAGCCCGCGACCTATTCGGGATCCTCTTTTCATGCAAACCTGTTACGGAGTTTGAGCGGGCGCGAGGCCGCCCAAGGACCGCCTGCCGGAACCGACTTCGTTGATGCGGGGGCTTATATCGAATTGGAGCTAAACCTGCCAGGACCTCCGGCAGGAGCCCAGAACTTGTCGGGACTTCCGACCATAACCTCCAACGTTTACCTTCAAGGAAACAGCAAGCTGCGGAGAAGCGCGCGGATGGGTAACGTCATCCCGACGGAATTGATGACGCTGAGCCTGGCCGGACTGTTTCCAAGCCCGGCCGGACCTAGTTATATTCAATTGAGGGTAAACCCAGACCGGATCTCCACCGGAATGATGACCCTTGGCCCTGGCATGGGAGGCACGTGGGCCGTCGACAGCTTCTTCGACATATTTACTGAGTGGGACGGCTTTGCCAGGAAGAGTAATAGCGCTCCCTTGAGGCTCGCGGGACCATTCAGGGAAATACCCCTCTGCCGGGAGACGTGCAGCACTCCGACCCAGTATCCTCCTGTGTCGCTATTCAACGTGCAGGGACAGGCGGTCGGTCGCATCATGAGGATGGAGGTGTTCCTATGCCAACCGATGGTCTTCTCCCTGGCCCCTGGAAACCCTTCGGGGCTGGATCCCGCGGATATTCTGTCACCGGGTCCCCCGGTCGGCGTTTACTTAAGAAAAGAACAGCTGGGTCTGAGGGCCGGAGACGACATCAAGGCGCTGAGTAATGGGATGGATTTCCTGTACGAGCGGCAGCGGACCTTTCCGAGGTTTTCTGTCGATGCCGCTTCGCGCGGAGTGCTCGACAGCGCGGTGAGGAAGGAGAGTACGGTCACCCCAGCTGAGGCCCACGGCGACGAATTCGGCCTGAAACCGTTCGGGCCCAACGACAATCCCTGCGTGGGCGGGGCTGCAAATTTCCTGTGTTACGATGAGAACGGCGTACCGGGCAGCCTGACCGCAACCCCGATCGGCCTGCGCGTTTGCGATGACATGGACGCGTTAATGGAGATCATTCCCGGACATCTTACCCCGGTCTTTTTTACCCTCGCGCCCGGCTCACCGACCCTGGCCATGCTCGGAGCCACGCCGGCCGACATCCTGGTGGCCGTCCCCGACGGCCCACCGTCCATTTTTGCGAGAGCCGCCCAGCTCGGACTCCGTCCGGGTGATTCCATCGATGCCTTGTGTCTGATGGAGAACGGGGATCGGCGGTACAGCTCGGCGAGCGACCCTCTTCATTTCTCGCTCGCCCCGGGCTCACCCACACTCGGAACCATTATCTTATCCTTCAGCGCCGCCGATGTCCTCCGGCCGGGTCCTCCGGTCAGTGTCGTCGCCTCGGCGGAGTCGCTGGGCCTGCTGCGAACCGATAATCTGGACGCGCTGAAGTGCCGCGCCTACCCGTAGTCTTCAGGCTTGTATGAAGGACCGAATCCCGTTACGCGCACGCGCTGCCGTTCAACAACCCTACCACCGGAGGGCTGAGCATCGCGGCGGTCACGGGCGGCGGAAGTGGATAATCGGATTCGGAGCCATGCTGGCGCTGGCGGCGGCGATTTTTTTAATCCCGCGCCTGATTGACATCAATCGTTACCGGGATCGTATCTCGAACGAGCTCGAGCAACGGCTTGGGCGTCACGTTACTCTGGGCTCGCTTTCCTTGAGCCTCTTTCCGAGTGTACGCATCCAGGCGAAGGATGCTTCGATCGATGATGACCCTCAATACGCGAAAGGGACCTTTGTCAAAGCGCGATCGATCGATCTGCGGCTCGGACTCTGGTCGCTGCTGACCGGTGACCCGCGACTGCACAGTATCGATCTGGTGGGGCCCGATGTCATTTTGATCAAAGCGAAGAGAGCTTCATGGAACTGGAGTACGCTGAAGCCGCTGGAAATCGACAGCGCCGGTTCCGAACTTCCTTCGATCGACATCCGCATCGAGGATGGCCGATTCACCCTAATCGATCAGACGCTGGATCCGGCTTCGGAACGCACCTACACCGGAATTCAATTGACCCTGGAGAACTTCGCTTCCAACCAGGCCTCCCGCTTTAAGTTTGTAATGACGATGCCAGGTGATAAGGGCGGGCAATTGGAGGCGACAGGGTCGGCCGGCCCGATCGACTCCGCAGTAGCGGCCCGGACGCCGCTCGACGTCAAACTCAACATGAGACAGGTGGAGTTGGCAGGTCTCGAGTCCCTGATCGGGTTGAACGCTCCGCATGCAGGACGCCTTATGCTTGAGGCAGAGCTGAAGGGCAGGCTTACGGATCGTCTCCAGGTCAAGGGTGAATTGAAAGTCGAGGCATGGAGGTTCGCGGCAGGCGCTGAGCCTGCGCGCTCGCCTCTTGAAACCGAATTCGAGCTGGCGGCGACGTCCGGCGCGACGGGGACGTACGGGCTTGAAATCTCAAAAGCCGACATCCGAATCGGCAGCACGCGGGTGACCCTGACGGGGAGGGTGTATGATCAATCCGGCGCGCCGACCATAGAACTTCAAGCCGCGGGCGATGGCATCGATCTGCGGTCCTTGCTGGAATCCGCCGGTGCATTCGGCGTTGGCCCACCGGGTGGGATGACTGCAAGCGGAAGCGCGACGGTGAATATCAAGGCGACGGGCCCCTGGAAAAAGCCTTCGCTCACGGGTAACGCGGCGCTTTCGGAACTGAAGCTGCAGAGTGCGAAATGGCCGGAGGCGATCGAGATCGGCACGGCAACGCTCCGATTTATGGGCGATCGGGTCCGGGCCGAGGTTCCCCGGGCTCGGGTTGCCGGCAGCCTCATCCAGGGTTGGTGCGAAGTCCGGGACTTCCAGCATCCGGCCGCGACCTTCGACTTGAAGGCGGATCAGCTGATCCTATCCGAAATGGAAAAATTGATGGCGAGCCGCGGCGCCGTCCCGTTCGACGGACCCTGGATTCCCGCGGTCCAGGCCTGGACCGAGCGGCCCATCGCCGTCCTCGCTGAGGGGAATGTGGCGATTCAAAAGGTGGTGCTGGAGAACGTGACGCTGACCGACCTTCAAAGCCATGTCTGGTACCGGCCCCCAGGGCTAAACCTCAATCCGCTTTCGTTCTCCTTCTATGGCGGGCGATATCAGGGAGAATTGACCCTGGAACAGTTAGGAGGCAATCCCGTCATGGCGCTGGCAGGGCGATTCGGTGGCGTGGATGTTAATCAGTTTCTCAATGCGGCAACTCCACTGAAGAACGTGTTCTATGGCCGGGCGGACGGGACGCTGGATGTGCGCGGCCGGGGGAAACAATTGGAGGCGAAAACGCTGACCGGATCAGGCCGGTTGAGCATACACGATGGGCGGATCACCAGCTTTGATTTGGCTCGGCAGGTCGAAATCCTCGGGCGACTCGCCGGGTTGCCACTCGGCGGAGCGGGGACCGAATTTCGAGCCCTCAAGTCGGACTTGCGGTTCGAAAACGGGAAGGTCCACACCGAGAACATGAAGCTTGAGATGAACGACATGAGTGTTACCGGCCGTGGAATCCTGCAACTGGGTGATGTCATTACCGCGGATGAGGAGTTGATGGCGAGGCTGAGTCCTGCTTTGACCCGCCGTGTCCTTCCGGAAGGTGGAGCCATAGCGGCCGCGGGGACCTTTTTCCTCGAGCAGGAGATGCTCAGCGTGCCAATCAGAATGTCAGGTCCCGTCACCCAGCCGAGGTTCAGTTTGAGCGCCGAGGTGATGCAGAAACGGCTGACGGAACGATTTACCCGGCAGCCCCAGCAGGCCATCAAGGACCTACTCGATGTCTTCAAGCGGAAGGGCCAGTCCGGCAAGGAAGGAGAGAAGAAGAGACCGTAAGGCCTCAAAGGGTTTGCAGTTCCGGCTTCAGCCGGATGCTTTGCCGAAGCACCCCCCCGCCTTAGGCGGAACTACGAACCAGGTTCGTAGTTCCGGCTTCAGCCGGATGCTTTGCTGACGCACCCCCGCCTGAAGCCATCTGACGTGCCGGGTCCAGGCCTGAAGGGCCGGGATGTAATGGCCCAGGGCAGAGTCCGCCAATCGGTTCTGGCGGACGACGCCCTGGGTCGCGAACAAGCAGCGGACTAGTCCTGTAAGGACGAGAGGTTCACGTGCGGAGTTCCAACACCAGCCTCGTGACGAACACCGGTGACAGCCCCGAGTTGGTACTGGTCTTTGATGGAGACTGCGGTTTCTGCCATCGGGCCGTCCGGCTGATCCTCGAACAGGATCGCAGGCGCTTGATCCGCTTCGCCGCCTGGCAGAGCGATTTCGGAGGGTACCTTCGCCGCCGCTTTCCACTCCTGGAGCGAATTGACTCCGTCGCCCTTTATGAGAAAGCGGCGATCACAGGCATCGAGCGCATTACTACCCGGTCCGATGCCATCCTGCGCCTCGCGGGCCGGCTGGGGGGACCCTGGCGGATATTGCAGGCAGGCTATCTACTACCGAAATCGATCCGCGATGGCGTGTATACCTGGTTCGCCAATCACCGTCACAGGCTCTCCGGGAGGGATGACCACTGCGCCCGGCCGCTGCCCGAAACCCGCCGCTGGGCAGAACAGCCACCTGTTCCTGGGGAGCCGGCCGAACGACGTCCTTCGTGAAAGCCGCGGAACCCGAGACCACGCTCCCGCTTCCGGGCAAGGGAGATGGTTAGGTAGAATGGATTCGCTCGATCGGGATACTCCATAGCTGAGATCGTTGAAGGAGGCTAAGTCATCTGAGCTGCTGGCTGATTATCATGTGTATAAGCCTTACATACCCGAAGGACCGCCGCCGCAACCGGCGCCGTGAACGGGGGGCGTAATGAAATTCAGACTTAAACCGATCTCCAAGAGTGGAGTCCCGGAGGCGCTCAGCAAGGTCGCTCACTATCGGTATCTCAATCAGCCGGCCGAAGCCGAGTCCATTTGCCGCGACGTCCTCATCGCCGATCCTGAGAACCAACTGGCCGTCCGCTTGTTGGGGCTCGTGATCACGGACCAGTTCACCGGCGGGCGTTCCGACCGGTACGACGAGGCCGAGCGGACCTTCCTAAGCCTTACCGACCCGTACGAGCGGTCCTACTACCTGGGCATTTTCTATGAGCGACGCGCGAAGGTTCAGCTCACCGCCGGGGTGCCGCCGCATGCGTTGCTGGTCTTATTCGAGCGTGCGATGCGCTGCTACGAAGAGGCCGAAGCGATCCACCCCGCAGGAAATGACGACGCGATCCTCCGTTGGAATCGCTGCGTTCGGCTTCTCCAGAGCCGTATGGGGTCGGAGTGGCGTAAGGAAATGGAGGCCATCGAGGCCACCGACAGCCCGCCCGTGTAAGGCCGAATTCGGGTTCGGAGTTCCGACTTCGCCTGACGTGAAAGACCCGCCTTCACTTCGACGCCGCTAAACTCCGCGTTTTTGCGCCGGCCGATTTATCGAACGTGATCCAGACGCTGTGCGAGACGACTGGATACCCGGCAAACGGCTCGCCCATATCATCAAAGGTTCGATTCGAGCCCAAATAGGGGGCCGTTCCCCAGGCCAGCTTCTTGGCGCGGGTCGGACGCGTATCGAACTCTTCATATTGAACGGATTGATACGACCACTCCCAATCGCACGGCATGCGCCATCCGGCATCGGGGCAGCCCTGATGGCTGGTGCTGGTTTCATTGCGATCATCCGTGTATCCGCTGCCGAGCCGACTGGCTGAAAATGGAACCGTCTCCACCAATCCCATTTCATATTGCCCGGCCACCAGCAGATTGTAGCGATGGCCCGTGTTCACCGTATTCCATGTCCACCTGGATTGGGTGGAGACGGTGTTGTCCTGCGTCCTAAACAGGTACTTGTCCCCCCATTCCAGCGCGGTTAACGGGCCGTCGATTTCATCAAAAACCAGGTAACCATAGGGACCACGAATATCGGCGCTCACCGTATTGACCGGCGCGGCGCGGAAATCATAGGTCACGCTCCAAAGCGGCTCGTCGCGGCCCTTGGTGAACGTCCAGCGGATCGTGACTGGGAGATCATATTTTTTGTGCAATACTGGATTGCCAGGAGTCAAATCACCACTATCCGGATTGGTGAACACGAGCATCGTCGCGCTGAGCGGCGGAGCTGAGTAAGCGTATGCGTTGACCTTCGTGACGGCTTCCTGCGCCGCCAGATACGGGCTCGGGTTAGCCGCATCGATGCGGTAGGCATCGACTCGCGTGAGCCGCTCAGGGTTGAAGAGGCGAACGCCGAGGCGCCTCGCGGCAATCGTCTTATTGATGACGAGCACGGTCACCCGCTGCAGCGTATCGCTTCCGGCATAGACCGATGTCTGCACGACCTCCGGATGCTCGACGCGCACGTTGGTGTCGGCGTAACGGAGGCCGTTGCCGTCCGCATTGCGGAGCAGCTTGAGGGCGCCGTAGGCGTACGCGAGGTCCGACGCGCTGCCGACCGGCCAGAGTGCCGCTAGGTTGACTCCCAGGCGCTGGAAGACGCCGAGTGAATCCGCGACCGCGAGGCCGCTCGAGATGTGGTTACGACCACCCGGGAAGTATTCGGTCACGCCGATCTTCGTGCCGGGGTAGCTCGCTGCGATGCGCTGCTGGAGACGCGAGATGATGTAGCCGGGGCCGTTGAGGTGATCCCGCGAGGTGATCCATGAGTTCTCGTCATAGGTCGGATCCCAGTAGCTGCGCGGGCTTTGCACGACCTGGTCGATCTCCGCCTGCGTCAGCGGGCGGGCGCGGTGATCGAGATTCCAAACGTAGGTACCGGCCGATATGCCCTGCGGGTACCAGTGAAAATCCCAGGTATCGAGAAGGCGCTTGCCTGCTTGCTCGCTCGCCGCCTTCACGGCTGAGAGGAAGTCATCCATGTACCAACGTCCTTGGGAGCTGTATTCCACGGTGTTCTCGTCGTGCCAAGTCGTCCAGCCGTCGAAGTGGTAGTGGCTCGGCCCGACGATGTGCGAAAGCGGCGCGATCTGCTTCACGCGACGCGCGAAGGAGATCATCCTGTCCGTGAATTCCCTGCTCGTGACACGCGTACCGATCCGCTGGCCGTTTCCCGCGAGGATCGGCGCGCCGAGGCCGGACTGGAGCATCGGGAAGTTGTAATGGTAGAGGTCCGGCTCGTTGTCGATGCCGATGAGCATTTGCCCGGGGAGCGGGGCGGTGATGTCTAGCCCCGGGTACCGGTTGCGCATGAAATTGAGGTGCTCGTCCGAGTAGCTCATGCCGTCGTTCAAATCCGGCGTCGCGGCGTATGCCGTCGGCTTCACGAATCCCACGCGACGGAAGAACTGCGATCGGTTCCAGCCTGGCTGGTCGTACGCACCGATTCCGCCCCGCGGACCGGAAACCCAATCCTGGAGCACAAAGGGCACCATCACGGCGCGTCCTGCAGGACGGTGCTGCTCCAGGAGTGCGAGATCCTGCGAGGCAGGCGCATTCGGGTCGGGCGTGCCGATCCCGAGCGTCATGTCGTTGACAAAGCCGTTGTTGTACGAGCCGTTAGAGACGTTCGTCTCCCAGTTGTACGAGTTACCCCGGTCGCCACCGCGGCGCACGAGCGTCACGGCCGCGAGCACGTCGGACGGAAAGCCCGTCGACGCCCAACCGTTGATGCCATAAATGAACGGCGAGATCGGCCTGCGGCCCTCCGTCGTCCTGACGAGCGTGACGACGTCCACTTCGCCGGCCGCGAACGTGTCCGGATCGCCCGCAGGAAGCGGCGCGCTGTTCGTCTCGAAACGAAGATGGTCAGCGACCGGAATCGTCGTTCCCCAATGGGGATAATTGAGCGTGAATTCGTGGACGGCCTGGTCGCCGGTGACGGAGACGGTGCGACCACTGCCGGGCAATCCCAAGCTCAACGGCGAATCATCTTCGTTATGAACAGCGGCGATGGTGCAGTAATTCGATCCGTCCGGACACACCTTGGCGTCGAAGGTGCGATAAAGTTCATGCGAGACAAAATAGCCGAATCCGGCATCGCCCCGGAATTGGGGAGGATTCAGATAGACCGTCCGCCACCGGCTATTCTCCTGGACTTGATAGGTCAACTGAATGGCGTATCCGCCTGTCGGCTGGCCGTAGCGCACTAGGGAGGCGCTGCGCGGGCGCCCCGCCGAATCGCGCCACGTGTAGCGATCCACCATCAGCCCATTGACCACGCCGGTTTCCAGGCGAAGATTCTCGCCCGCATTCAGCGCGGGTTCGCCTAAGTCCGCAAACCCGTGCACGGACTGCAGCGATAGACCGCTCAGGCAGGCGCCACTGAGAATCAGAGGGATCAGTGCCGCCCGAACGGCCAGGGTTTTCATATGCGTAATCTGCGGGGTAGTCCTTTCGTTTTATAGGGCCTGCGGATGCCTTACCGATTGAATGACCCTTCAATGGGGATGCTGAGGAGACGAACCGCATTGTCATTGGTCTTCACCCGGATCTCTCCCCGGAAGGGGTGCCCTACTTCGGCTTTGGATTTGTCTACCTGGACACGAATCGAATAGAGCAGCCCGGGGATCTCTTCCTTGACCTCGGTACGAATGAAGCGGAGCGTGGAATCGGCCTTCTTGACCATCAGATCCGAGGGTCCCATTTTTCGAACATAAATCGTGCCCAGATTCAATTCCGAATCCAGCCCGCCCAGTTGAAGTCCTGGTAGCCTGAACGCCGTGGGTGTGGCGAATACGCGTGGTCGGACCACGACTTTGAGCGCGATCGGAATCTCAACACCCGCATCTCCGCCCGTCACCAACGTCGCCGTCTGTTTGTGCTCGCCGGCCTTGAGGCCGGGATCAGTGGCGATCACGAGGTTGAACCGCTTGCCCGCTTCCAGGGTCTGAAGCCGCAGCGTGAAGGCATTCCCGCCGGGCAATACCTTCGTCACCTGAACCGGCGCCTGCTCTCGATTCGTGAATGAAATCGTGCCGGTTGCGGTGTCTCCGGTGAAGACCTCGGTGCTCCAGTTGGCATCGGGCTGGACGGTAAATGGACCAATCGCCTTCTCTCTCGGAGGAATCGGGGGGCCTGGTTGCCCGGCCCGATCCGCGATCGGAAAATTCGCCCGGAGGATGAGGGTTAAACTTCGCGTGGCCGGATCATTGGTGGTCACGCCCGCGGATTTAGAAACCTCGCCGGAAAAACCCTCGGTGTGCTGAATTGCCAGTGTGATCTTCCCCTCCTTCCCGGGAGGGACGACTTTGTCATAGTCGGTGGCGGTGCACCCTCAGCCAGGGGCGACGTTCAGAATCCTCAGGTCCGCGGACCCCTCGTTCTTGAACGTGAAGGTGTGATCCAACGGCGTTCCGGGCTTCACGTTGCCGAAATCATGTCTGAGGCTCGCCAGGACAATCTTCGGTCCGGGATCGGCGCCGGGCTTGTCCTGCCCGACCATCGGCGCCCATGACGCGAACAGGAGTAACGTCGGGAGTAGGCTGCGGATATTCATGAGGCGGCCCTCAAATCAGGCTGTCGAGAGGCGGGACCCCGCGCGGCTAAACCAAGGTCTCTCCCGGCCAGAACGTGCCCGAGACCTTCGTGACTCGCGGGACAGATCCCCACTGATTTCAGGAGAATGATCCCTGCACCGGGATTCGAATCACCCGCGTTGCATCGTCATTAGTCCTGACCCGGATCGTTCCCTTGAATTTGCTGCCGGGGGTGACTCTCGATTTGTCCACCACGACGCGGATCGCGTAGAACTGGCCGTCGGCCTGCTGTTTGACCTCGGTCTGAATGAAAGGCAGCGTCGAAACGACCTCATCGATCCGAAGCCCGGAAGCACCCACTTTTTGAACATAAATCGTACCGAGACTCAACTCGGCACTCGGCACACCTAGCTGGAGCCCGGGCAAGTTGAGCGAAGTCGGCGTCGCAAAGACGCGCGGCCGTACCGTGACTTCGAGTTGAAGCGGGATCTCGGGCGTGGCCCTGCTGTCCGTGTACAGCGTGGCCGTCTGGGCGTGCTCGCCGACCTTCAAGCTCGGGGTCGTGCTCACGACGACATTGTACCGCTGGCCTTCCTCCAGCGTCTGAAGCTGAACGTTGAAGGCACTGCCGCCAGCCGCGACTTTTTTCACATGTACCGGCTGGTTCTCCCGATTGATGAACGCGATCGTGCCCGAGGCCGTATCGCCAGAAAAAACGTCGGTCACCCATATGGTATTCGGCTGGACCGCGAAAGGACCGACGCGCTTCTCGGCCGGCACCGCGAACCCGGTTGGCTGGACGGTTCCCTCGACGGGCTTAAAACTGGCGCTGAGGATCAGCGTAAGGGACTTGCTGGCGGGATCATTGGTCGTCACCATCGCCGATTTCGACATCGCCCCAACATACCCTTGCGTATTCTCGATGGCCAAGGTGATCTTACCCTCCTTTCCGGGAGGTATGACCCTGTCGTAATCGGTCGTCGTGCACCCGCATCCGGGGGCAACACTCAGCACCTGAAGATCCGACGTCCCTTCATTCTTGAGCACGAAACTGTGATTCAATGGCGTTCCAGGCTTCACTTCGCCAAAATAGTGCTTTGGAGTCGCCAGCACCAGTTTCGGGGCGGACTCGGCGGGTTTCTCCTGGGCCACGGTCGGCATGGCCGAGGCCAGGATCAGTGCGAGCATGGAAATGATTCTTAACTTCATAGCCTCACTCTCGACAACTCGATTGAGATTCCCGATACCTTCTCTGAGTGTACCAAACCCGGGACGGGTTGTCATCTTGGCGATGGCGGAACCGTCCCTTAAAATGAAGGAGTATGCTACCGTTACCTAAAGCGGCCATCGGGCAAGCCGGCCCGCGATCCCGAACTGGAATGGGACGAGATCCTGTCAGATGCGAATTGCAACCTGGAACGTAAACTCGATTCGAGTTCGCCTCCCCCGGCTGCTGGCCTGGCTCGATCGCCGGCAACCCGACATCGTCTGCCTCCAGGAGACCAAGGTGGTCGACGCCGACTTTCCCACACGCGAGCTTGAGACACTCGGATATCGATCCCTGGTCAACGGACAGAAGACCTATAACGGAGTCGCCATCCTCTCGCGCGGCGAAGCCTCCGATTGCTACCTCGACTTCCGGGACGGGACCGGGGCAGCGGATCGGCGCCTCTGCTCGGCGATGATTGCGGGCATTCGGATCGTGAATGTCTATGTGCCCAACGGAAGCGAAGTCGGATCGGAGAAGTACGCTTACAAGCTCGCGTGGTACAGCCGGCTACGGACCTTTCTTGACACCTGCTTCGATCCCGGCTCCGACGTTCTGGTTTGCGGGGACTTCAATGTCGCTCCGGAAGATCGGGACGTCTGGGACCCCGAGCAGTGGAGAGGACAAATCCTCTTCAGCGAACCCGAAAAGGAAGCGCTCGCCGGCGTGACCGCCTGGGGGCTCCAGGACGCGTTCCGGCTTCACCACCCCGAGGGCGGACTGTACACCTGGTGGGATTACCGGGCAGGTGCGTTTCATCGCGGAATGGGATTGCGTATCGATCATATCCTGGTCTCCCCGTCCCTCGCCCGACGCTGCGTAGACGTGATGATCGACGGGGATGAACGAAAAGGAGAGAAGCCCTCCGATCATGCGCCGGTGATCGCCACGATCGAATGAGACCCCGAGACCTTGCCAAGCCGCCCAAGGAGGCGAAGAGAGGAGTCGTATGTTCAACCCCGGAATGACCGAAACCCTTACCTTTGACTGTTACGGAACCTTGATCGATTGGGAAAAAGGGATCGCGGAAGCTTTCCAGTTCGAAGCTTCCCACGACGGCGTGGACCTCGAACCCGAAAAGCTTATCGAGACCTACATGGCCGAAGAAACCGCGGTTGAGTTGGCGTCCTATAAACCGTACCGCGAGGTACTGGCGGAGACGGCGCTTCGCGTGGCTTCGAAGCTGGGTTGGAACCTGCCCCCGGGCAGGGCGGACTTCCTGTCCGAAAGCCTTCCCGGCTGGACACCTTTCCCGGACGCCAACCCGGCGCTGGAGCGTCTCCAGCATCGGTTCAGGCTCGGCCTCCTCTCCAATGTCGATGACGACCTGCTCGAGGCCACACTCCGCCATTTCCACGTGCCTTTCGAGCTGATCGTGACCGCCTCTCAAGTGAAGTCGTACAAGCCCAGAGTGGGGCACTTCATCGAGGCCCAGCGGCGTGCAGGCTCCAGTCGGCTCTACCACGCCGCCCAGAGCTACTATCATGACATCGTCCCCTGCCATGCGATGGGGATAGGGTCATTCTGGATCAACCGGAAGGACGAAGAGCTTCCCGGTGAAGCCGAGCCGACGGTAGAAGTGCCGAATCTCGCTGAACTCGCGGATGCCATGGGTGTCTGAGGAGAGACCTTACGGGGAGAGGGTATGGACGAAAAGACGATCAACTTTGAGACCGATGTCCTGCAGCGCAGTCGGGAACTGCCCGTTCTCGTCGATTTTTGGGCGCCCTGGTGCGGACCCTGCAAGGTTCTGACCCCCGTCCTCGAGCGGCTCGCTACCGAAGCCACAGGCCGGTGGACGCTGGCCCAGATCAACACCGACGAGCAGCCGGAGCTGGCCCGGCGTCACGGTATTCGCAGCATCCCGACGGTGAAGCTCTTCCGGGACGGAACGGTCGTAGACGAATTCGTCGGTGCGCTCCCCGAGGACGAGATCCGCCGCTGGTTGAAAGCGTCGCTGCCTTCGCCTTACGAAGGCATACTCACCCGGGCGCGGACGTTGCTGGACCGGGAGGCACGCGCGGAAGCTGCAGGACTTCTTGAGTCGATCCTCTCCGAGGATCCGGACAATGACCAGGCCCGCGTGTTGCTGGCTGAAGCGTTGCTGGTCCTCGACCCCGCCCGGATCGATAACGTCCTTCAGCCGGTCGGCTTCGCGTCGGATTTCAGCGACAAGGCCGAGGGTCTGCGCGCATTGACGCGCCTGATTGTTTTGGCGGATCGCCCGGACGAACTGCCCGAGCATGCGGTGAAGTCGAAGTACCTCGCGGGCCTGCAAAGGCTGAAGGCCGGTGATTTCGCCGGCGCCCTCGAGGCCTTCATCGAAGTCGTCCAGCGCAAACGCGATTACGCCGACGAGGCCCCGAAGCACGCCTGCAAAGCCATATTCCAGGCCCTGGGATTGCATCATCCGGTCGCCGAACGCTACTATAATGCGTTTACCAGTGCCCTCTACTCTTAGAAATGATGGACCGGGGCCGCGGATCAGCGCCGCTCAGGACTTCTTCAACTTCTGCAGCTTCGGCTGAATGACGTAGACACAGTAGGGGGCGTCGGGATTCTTGCGAAAGTAGTCCTGATGATACGCTTCGGCGGGATAAAACTTTTTGAGCGGCACAATTTCGGTCACGATCGACGCCTGGAACGCCCGGGCGGCCTCCTGTTTCGATTTCTCAGCCACACGACGCTGGTCTTCGTCGTGATAAAGAATGATCGAACGGTACTGGCTTCCTTCGTCGGCCCCCTGTCGATTCGGCGTGGTCGGATCGTGCGCCTGCCAGAAAACGTCAAGCAGCTCCCCGTAGGAGATTCGGGACGGATCGAACATGATCTGGATCACTTCCGCATGCCCCGTCTCACCCGAGCATACCTGCTTATAGGTAGGATTGGTGGATTCACCCCCGGCGTAACCTGAAGTCACCGACTCAACGCCTTCGAGACGCTCAAACACCGCCTCGGTACACCAGAAGCATCCGCCACCGAAGGTGGCGAGCCGGGCCTCGGAAGTCACGGTGGCATTGATAGTTTCAGTTGCGCTATGCATCGGCATCCACAAACTCAAGAGATAAGCGCCCGATGCCAAGAGTAGCAGAAGATAGAGGCTTCGGGCCTTCAAGATACGTCCTGTTTTCCATTCCGGCACCCGGACATAATAGACCAGTTCCCTTCAAGCGGCCAGGAACGGGCGTTCGTTCGCGGCCGCCATCGCTCCCGATCGGAAGTATGTCGCGTACGTCTCGGTCGAAGGCGGCCGGAGCTCGATGAGGGTGAAGCAGCTCGCCAGCTCCAGCGTGGTCCAGTTGATCGCTCCCACCGAGGATAAGTTCGAACATCTTACTTTCTCGCCCGACGGCAACTGGCTTCTCTACGGCGCTGTACCCAAGGGTGAGGTCATCGTCACGCTCTGGCAGGTTCCCACGCTCGGCGGCGCGCCCCGGAAGATGCTGGATGACGTCGACAGCGGGGTCTCCTTCTCTGCGGATGGAAAGCGTTTCGTATTCGTTCGCCCGAGCGGCTATGCGGAAAGCTCGGTGCTTGTGCTCAACGCGGACGGCGCCGGAGAACCCGTCGCGGTCGCCCGCACGAAGGATGGATGCTATCTTTCGCCGCAATGGTCGCCGGACGGAAGGCAGATCGCACTCGCCTTGATGGAGAAGTCGAATCCTCTGAGTAGGCTCGTGGGTTTCATGGACGCGTCGGGCGGACCGTTCAAGCCGGCCGGGCGAGCCGCGTGGGCCGCCATCGAGAATCTGGTCTGGGCGCCTGATGGTTCAGGAGTTTACGCAAGCGCAAAACCGGCCTTGGAAGAACCGCGGCAACTCTGGTTCATCTCCGCCCTGAACGGCGAAGTCAGACAGCTCACCGGTGACTTGAGCGATTACAATGGCGTATCCGTCAGCGGGGACGGGGAAGCCATTTTGAGCACCAAGGGCACCCGCTCCGCCAATTTGTGGAAGGTGTCCCTCTCGGGCTCGGCGGATCAGAGTGTCAAGTCGGCCGTCCAGATTACGTCCGGCACCGCGGTGGTGGAGCATCCCAGCCTCTCACCGGACGACGAGCGGATAGCCTATTCCTCCTTTGAAGACGGACGACAATCGATTTGGAAGATCGCTGCCGCCGGCGGCGCCCCCGTCCAGGTAACAACCTCCCGGAGTATGACACCGAACTGGTCACCGGACGGCAAGTCGATCCTCTGCTGGCTGCTTCCGGAGACGCTCCCTTTCGCCCTCAGCTTGGAGTTGTTCCCGTCGATGGAGGAGCCGCGATCAAGACCTTCGAAGTGCCCTATACCAAAGAGGTCCGGTGGAGACCTGACGGCAATGCTATCTCCTATGCCGTCTCTGAAGGCGGCCAGACCCGATTCATGATCTTGCCGCTCGATGGCGGACCCGCCACCTCCGCAGCCAATTTTGGTAAAGACGAACTGGTCTTCTCCTTCCAGTTTTCGAACGATGGCCGGCATCTGTTCTGTGCCCGCGGCACGGTCACAAGCGATGTATACATGATCGAGAATTTTCGAGGGTGACGGACGCCGTCGAACCAGCCGTGACGTCGCCGATGATCACGGCGTCCCCATTACCGCGTTCGCCTGTTCGGTGAGTTCATCGAGTTTGCGGTTGACCAGCTCGAGTTGTTCCTTCACGCGTTTTTCCTTGACCTGAAGTGCTTCCTGACGGCCCTCGATCATCGGCAATCGGCCCTCGAGCTGATTCGAGCTGCTTACTCGGGCGGCTGGAATTCGTAAGCCCCGAGATCAACGGTTCCGGCCAGTATCCGGGCATTGCCCGCGAGGTCCGTCGGTCCGAGGCCTCCGGGTGGTGCATTGGTACCCGCATTGATCGCCGGCGAAGCCGGAAGCAAGCGGTAATTCCCGGCGCCGGAGTCAACGAACATCGGATTAGTGCCGATCAGGTTGTGGTCTGCAACCGCACCCGAGAGGATGACCTCCGTGCCATTGTTGAAGACGATGCTGTTGGAGAGCGAGGCTGTCCCCGGGCCTTCGTAAAACGATACGCCCACCAGTTGGTGCCCAACCACGGTAAGATTGGTGAGCCTGACCGTACCGCTGTTCCGAGCCCCGGCCGAGATGCCCGCGGCGTTCGGACCCGCCACGACCGAGTCGCTGCAGATGAGCGTTGAAGTATTGGCGGAAATCAGACTCAGGTCGTCGCTGGTGGTTCCGAGGTTATTCAGGTTGTCAAGCCATAGATTCCGCCTGACGGTGACCGTGCCGGTTGCCATGTTACTCATCCAAATGGCTGCCCCGGTGCCGACCTGACCGCCCGTGCCCTCCGCGGAGTTGTTACGCACGACATTATCCGAAAAATCGCCGGTGCTTGCGCCGTCGAAGTAGAGGTAGGCGCCGACGCCCGTGCTCTGATTTCCGCTATTCCTCGTCGTGTTCTGCTCGATGACGGACTTGCTTATTCCGATCGACGTGTTATCCGTGGCGAACAGGGAGATACCCGCGCCGGCAGCGGTTCGATCGACCTCGCCCACGCACTGGTTCCTGGTGATCTGGCAGCCGGTGATGGAGACCCGACTCGTACCGCTCGCATAGACGGCAAAGCCTCCGCCCGTCGCCCCTCCCAGCGGTGCCGCACGGTTATCGCGGATGATGCAGTTATTGAAGGTCACCCCGGCGTCGCCGCTGGTCTCGAGCCGGACACCGGCACCATCCAGGACCGCTCCGCCATTAGCTATCGTGAATCCGTCCATGATGAACTCGCCGGTGGCGTAAATCATTTCCAGTCCGCGGGTCATCCCCCGGGCGTCGATCAGGGTCAATGCCGGATCGGCGTTGCGCATCGAAAAACCGGGATTCCATCCGCCGGTCACGGTGATTTTCAACTTCGCCTGCGGTGTGGTGACCATAAGGTTCTCGGGATAGGTGCCTTGGGCGACCCGGATTTCGATGGGAAACAAACCGAACGAATTAAGCGCCTGGATCAGCGCCGGTTGGATTTCCCGATAGAATCCCGACGGACCGACGGTAAAAACCGTCGACTGGGCCGTGATGGATGGTGATGGAAGGACCGTCAGCAGGATCGCCGCGCCGATCCATACCCGGCGGGCTGACAAAAGCGGTTTTAACCTCTTCTGGTTCTCTGAGTTCATGAAGCCCTCCTTAAGGCACCGAGCGTGCCCGGATGCCCGACTTCGAGCGGGTCAGGTTGATTCGTCCGGGGTGCGAGCGATCTTCCTCATCCGAAAAATCCAGAGATCGCTGATCAGAAAATTGAGAATGGAGATCAATCCGATCGACAGCAGATTCGCAGCCAGGTAGTGAAATCGGAGCACGTCGACCAGGAGCGCCAGGGCCAGCAATTGCACACCGATCCCGAGCGCACCCACGGCGTTGAATTTGAAATAGTGGAGTCCCAGGGAACGCCAGCCTTGCTGTGGGGCTCCAGGATTCACGAGAGTCGCTCCTGCTGGTACAAGTTCTTCGTGTTTCTCCACACGGCTGCGATCAGCATCAATCCCATCCCGGCCAGGCCGACTACACCACCGACATCAAAGAGCCTGTAGGAATCGCCCCACAGGCGGACGATCGGCCGGAAGATCAGCGCCATATTTCCTACCGCCAACAGGATCCGGAGTTCGGTAGGGCTGAACTTCCAGTGCGAGAGCCGGAACGTGCCGATGGTGTACGCAGCCAGATAAGATTCGATTGAGAGCATGAGGAAAGCCACGAGCAGGGCCATGGCTATCATGGGATGCATGTACCCCGACAACGCAAGGCCCCCCAAAAGAAAAAGGGAGCCGAAAGCGTCCACCACGTGGTCCACGTAGAAACCATACCGGGGACGCAACCGGTTTCGGACGCGGGCAAGCGTTCCGTCGAGGCTGTCGCCGAACCAGTTCGCGGCCAGCCAGAAAACGACCAGCAGCAGCGCCAGCCGATTCCACCGTGCCAGCCAGTAGCAGAGTCCGGCCATCAGCATCGAAGCAAGTCCGAGCCCGGTCAAGTGATCGGAATTAACCCAAGCGGGCATCCGATGGGCCAGCCAGATCAGACATCGCCTTTCAAACGGGGCCAATAGGCTCATTTGCGCGCGATTGGCGTCCCTGAAGGCCGGTTTCTCCATCTCCACTCCTATCTCACGAGACCCATTTGCCTGAAGACAATCCAGTCGAGAGCCCTGTCCGACAGCGCCCATCTAAGGACCAGAAAGAACCGGGCATGAGCCGGTACCGCATATCGCGCCTTGGGACGAGAGGCCGTGAGTGCTTTGATGATCGCGTCCGAGACCTTTGCTGCGCTGGCTCCGTACTTCAGCATATGCTGAAGGCGTTCGTGCTGGTCCCTCATGAAGCGGGCGTAGGGTGAAGCCGGATCATCGAGCACCGGTTCCGCTAACCGTTGGGCTACGTCGAGGAACTCGGTCCGGATGAATCCAGGTTCGATCATGACCACTTCGATGCCGAACGGGCGGAGTTCTCCGCGAAGCCCGTCGTTGATCGCCTCAAGAGCGTGTTTGGTCGCGTCGTATACCGAAGTGAGCGGCCGAGCGATCCTGCCCGCGACCGAACCGATGTTCACGATGCGTCCGGAGCCCTGTTTCCGCATGACGGGAATGACCAACTGCGTAAGGCCGATCAGCGAAAAGAGATTGGTTTCGAAGTTCCCGCGGATGTTATCCAACGGCACGGTCTCGACCGGCCCGCGCTGGCCGAACCCGGCATTATTGATCAGCGCGTCGATACGGCCGAAGGCGGTCATCGTGGCCATTACCAGGGACGCCCTGGCCGCTTCTTCCGTGATGTCCGCGGTCACCGCGAGCGCCGTGCCGCCGCGGGATTCGATCTCCTTCTTCAGCGCATCCAGCCGAGCCGTCCGGCGTGCCGCGAGCACCACCCGGGCTCCCTGAGCACCCAGCGCGCGGGAGACGGCTTCGCCGATTCCGGCCGAAGCGCCGGTGACGATGACCACCTTGTCCCTCAACTCTGCCATGCCCGTCGTCATCGTTTCGTCCGTCCCTGCGTTCCCTGGCGGATCGAGGTGAGCGTACTGACCAGGGAATCTTTCGGAACGGACTCTACGTATCCCTTGATCAGCCATCCGAGCCCGGTGGGAATCCCACGGCTCAAGCTGATCGACTCACAGTTCACGGTCACCCCGCCGTCTTCCTGCTGGCATCGCCAGTAGGCATTGAGGCGCCAGAGAAATCCGCGGTCATCGCCGGGCGGTTTTTCCCGCTCACCGGCACTCCCCCCGTCCTCCACCTCCGCTATCCGGGTGGAGCGACTCCGGCTCGAGGTACGGCCCGGTCCATGCGACCGGTACTCGACGGTATGCTCGGTGTTGTAACGCACCGTGAGGATCTTGGTCCGCTTCAGCCGCAAAAAAATGTTGAATACTTCCCCCTGGCGGCTGAGCAGCCTGGAAGCCTCGACTTCTTCAAAGTACTTGTAGTGCTGGTTGTAGTCCTCAAACCACTTGATGACGTCTGCGAGCTTCGCCCGGGGGAGGAAGATGCTTCCCAGCCAGTGGTGAATCATACCGCCGGGAACCTCGAAGCGCTTTCCACCGGAATCGCGGGTCTCCATCCGGTGGTCGAATACCTGGCCGGCCCCCAGCTCACGCCGGCACCTGGCCGCATCGGTGTCGGGCAGGAAATCCTGCACCATGAATCCCCGCGGGCTGCCGAGTTCGGCGGAGATGCGGCTCTCGGTGAGGCGCTGGTATTCCTCCCAGACCTTGATCGTCTCGGGTTTCAACCGGGCCGAAACCGTCTCGAGCCGGCCTGAAGGGACAGCGGGGGAAACCACAAACATGATCGAAAGGAAGCTGAAGAGGATGCGAAGCCTGGTCATGTCCGCAGTATACCCAACTCACCGAGAGCGGGCATACGCCCGGCCT
>JACQTD010000191.1 GCA_016210985.1 Acidobacteriota bacterium | reverse complement strand
TCCTGATCTTCGGATCCCCCACACCGAGATCGAAGAGATTGGCCGCCGGGACGATGGGAACACGCGCAACGCCGGCATCGAAGCCGATACGCTTTTCTTCCAAGTACTTGACCACTCCAGTGGCGGCATCGAGTCCGAAGGCGCTACCGCCGGAGAGGAGGATGGCATGCACTTGTTGGATGGTATGGACCGGGTCCAGCAGATCGGTCTCCCGGGTACCCGGCGCCGAGCCTCTCACGTCCACGCCACCGACGGCGCCCTCCTCACAAAGCACGACGGTACATCCCGTGGGTCGCTTGGAGAGCGAATGGTGACCGACCTTGATGCCCCGCACGTCTGTAAGGGATCCGTTGAACATGGCGGAAGGATCCGTACTCCCTTGATCCAGGAAACTCCAGCCGGCCCAAGGCCACCCGGCTGCCGCGAGCGCCAGGAAGCTAAATCGCCGACGACCGACTCTCGAGGCCGAGTCGCTCATCCCGCCGCCTTCAAAGCCGCTCGGAGGGCTGCGCGGACTTGGTCCGGAGCTTGGCCCCCCGATCGTCGGAGGTCAGCAGGAGCCGTCGCGCGATGAGCGGGTTGATGCCTTGGGGTCGATAGGTCAACTGGTACCATTGTTCAGACAATTCCTTCATCAAAGGACGGGCGGCCTCAGCCATCTGTTTGGCATCCAGGATCCGGCCGCCGGTTCCCGAAGTCAGCTGCGTCAGCATCTCGGCCGGTTTCAGGGCCCGGCGGCGTGATGCGCCGCGGGTTCGATCCTCGAATCTGACGGCGTAAACCAGCACGTTGTCCCGCTGCAGATTTCGAAGCACTGTGGGGAATGGCGTCCGGCTGTCGTCGTCATAGCCATCCGAAATCAGCATGATCACACGTTTGCTGATACCGACTTCCAATCGCAATGCGTCATTCAGGGAGGCCATGATCGCGTCCAGCAGTCTCGGCGAACCGCCTTTGCCCAGCTTCTCCGCCGCTCTCCTGATCCTGGCCTTGTCAGCGGTGAATTCTTCGAGCACCTCCGGATGCCGGTCATAGGCCACCAGCATGGCCTGACCCCCTTCGTAAAGCTGATCGACCAGCGCGTTGATAGCTGCCCGCCGCTGATCAGCCGCGGCCCGGACCGACTCCGAGTTGTCCACCAGAATAACCAGCCGGGCGGGTGAATAGTCCGGACGGAAATACTCTATGCGCTGTTCAATGCCGGCATCATAAAGCTCAATCTTGTCCGCCGAAAGGAAATCTCGCGCCGCGGGATCCTTTGCCGTGGACCCGCCCGAAGCCGTCTCGACAATGACATTCAGCGTGGCAAGTCCGCCGGAACCATCCGATGGCGACTTTCGCCCGGCCTGGGCGTGTCCAGCCTCCGGAATCGAAACGAGAAGAATGCAAACCAGGTGGGCGGCCTGCCTGAGAGATACAGCCATGATTGATCGAGGTTAAAGCAATCGGAACCGAAAATCCAATCATGGACGCCGCAGCATGCTTATCACCGCGGCAGAAGTGGATATGCTCGGCCGGACTTTCGGCTAGACGGGCAGGGCTACGTTGAGGATGGGGGCTTGGTATCTGATTTGGGCTCACTCTTGGCTTCACTCTTGGCTTCACTCTTGGCGTCGCTCTTCGATTCCGCGGAGCCCCCGCCGTTTCCCTTCCGGGCATAATCAGTCACATACCAGCCCGAACCCTTGAAATGAATGCCTGGCGCCGAGAGGAGTTTCGAGAGCCTTCCGCCACAATCCTTGTGGCGGCTGAGCGGAGGATCGCTCATCTTTTGCATGGTCTCGAATCGGCTGCCGCACTTGCTGCATTCATACTCATAGATGGCCATACGGTGATGAACCTCCTGGATTCACGCAGTCCTTCGAGCCCCTCACTCTACCAAAGATAGGACATTTCTGACAAGTTCACCGAAAATCCGGTAGTGGGTCAGGTTGGTCTCCTGAAGAGATGGCTGAGGAAACGGAGATGACCCGGATGCGAGATCGGCTCCATTTGGAGTGCGCCGGCCGCAGCGTTGTGGCGACGGCGCTCTGAAGTGCCGACACAATTCCGCAACGCAGCCAAAGCGGTGACGCTCCGTCCGCCATTAGTGACGGGCGGACGGATTGCCCCCGCTCTCCAAACAGGACGTACCGGCCAGGAGGAAGGTTGAAGTCTGCAACCAGGCCCACTACTCTTGGGAGCTGAGGGCTAGGCATCCTCCGGACCTTGGGGTATAATAAACAAAACCCTAGTAAGAGGGGGTGCGGCCTCGTTCATCGAAGAACGAAAGGCGGAGGCCTAGGTTATCCAGGCTGGATCGATGAAAACGATCGGAGACATCACAAACCGGCGGAAGGAGATCTATTCGGTTGAAACGAAAGAATCCGCGCTGGCTGTGGCCGGGAAGATGAGGAACTGGTACGTGCGCGCCGTTTCCGTCACCGAAGGAGGCCGCCTGGTCGGGATCGTGTCGGAATGGGATTTCCTGACGAAACTTCTCGGGACCGCCCGCGATCCCGAGCATACCCCCATCGGCGAAATCATGACACCGGATCCCCATACCGCCCATCCCGGCGCGTCGTATGCCGAGTGCCTGGCTACCATGATGAAGCATGACTTCCAGCATCTGGTCATCGTTACCGAATCCGGTGAATTGCGGGGTACGATCTCGGTGGGAGACCTGTTGCGCGTCGACAAGGTCGAACGGGACGGGGTCATCGAGTTCTACGAGAGCATGCTCAAGGATTGATCCGGGAGCTTGTCCGTCCCGCCTGGTGGAGGTGCCGGGGGTGGGAGCGACAGACAAGCGCTCGCCAACCACTTTGGGCGACGCCTCATCGCGTGCTATATTTCAGCTCCGGGCGTAAAAAGACTATGATTTCCCTGAGACTATCGGAGCGGAAGCGGTTATATCGTTTATTCGCCCTTATCGTTGCCATCCCCTTCGTTCTCATCACGGTTTTTGTTCCGGGAATCCCCGGCGTCGATTCCGAAGCGCTCAGCGTGCTCAGGATCAGACATGAGTTCTCCGACGCCATGGGTATCGTCAAGACGAATTACGCCGGTGCCGTCGATCCTTCGGATTCCACACAGTGGGCCATACGCGGCATGCTCCGGACTCTCGATCCGCATTCGAATTATCTCGACCCCGCCGAATTTTCGGATATGCGACGTGAGCAGGAGAGCCAGTTTTTCGGCATCGGGGTGACCATCAATCGCAGAAACGGCCGTGTCTACGTGCTGTCGGTAGTGCCGGGTACGCCGGCGGCCCGGGTCGGGCTTCGCTACGGGGATGCCATCCTCGCCGTGGGAAAGGAATCTGCATTGAATTGGTCTACGCAGGAGGTGGCCCGCCACGTCCGCGGCGAGCGCGACACGCCCGTCCAGGTCACCATTGACCGCCTCGGTGAGACCAAGCCGCTCACTTTCACGATCAGGCGCGGCCCGGTCCCTCTGCCGAGCATTCGCAATGCCTTCATGATTCGTCCGGGTCTGGGGTACATCGGACTGACCGGAGGGTTCCAGACGACCACCACCCAGGAACTCACGGACAAGATCGACGAGTTGGAGGAACAGGGGTTGAAGGGACTCATCCTCGATCTGCGCAATAATCCCGGCGGCCTGCTTGAGCAGGCCATCGATGTGACCAGCCTGTTCCTGAAGCAGGGCGAGGTCATCGTCTCCATCCGGAGCCGGAAGAGTGAACGGCCGCCCATCCGCTCCGAAGGAGGCTTGAGTGAGCGGTTTCCCATGGTCGTTCTCATCAATCGAGGGTCGGCTTCAGCCTCGGAGATCGTGGCCGGCGCGCTGCAGGACCACGACCGTGCCATCGTCGTCGGCGAACCAAGTTTCGGAAAAGGACTCGTGCAGACGGTTTATCCGC
Source organism: Acidobacteriota bacterium (assembly GCA_016210985.1). Taxonomy (GTDB): domain Bacteria; phylum Acidobacteriota; class Blastocatellia; order HR10; family JACQTD01; genus JACQTD01. Next base: position 3,914 of record JACQTD010000191.1, on the reverse strand, counting down.
TGATGCGGGGAGCCGGCGGGGCGGTGACACTCACCACCGCGCGCTATTACACGCCGTCGGGCCGGTCGCTTCAGCGTAACTATGAAGGCCTCACCGCCTTCGAGTATTTCACCGGACGGCCCCAGAAACCCAACGGAGCGGCCAGCCGGACCGATGGCGGCAGAACCGTTTATAGCGGCGGGGGCATTGAACCCGATATCCTGAGCATCCCGCCGGAGGATCCGATTCAGGCCCGGCTTTTCAGTGGCATTTTCGATTTCATCCGAAAACTCGTTTCGGGAACCTACCCGGGATTCGAAGATTATCGGGTCGAGCGGCCGGAAGTGCCGAGCAGCAGCACCGCGTATGAATTCGAGGTCGGCGACCGCCTCTTCCAAGCGTGCCGGACCTTCCTCATCGAGCAGCAGGACCTTCGGCTTCGAGCATCGGAAATCGATGGACATCTCTCCTTTATTCGGGAGCGGCTCCAGGAAGAGTGGGTGGCCGCCCGTTATGGGGTGGATGCCGGCTACCGCGCCTTCTTATTGCACGATCCGCAAATCCTGAAGGCGATTGACGCCTTTTCCGAGGCCCGACAACTGGTGGAGAACCTCAGGCACCCGCGCCAGCGGAACTAGTGCGGCTCCGGTACACGACTCCCAGGAGCGTTCTCGTCATCATCCTCTCCGTCGCCGGAGGGTTGCCCGGCGTCGATTCTGCAACTGCCACCCAGGGACTGAGCCAGATTATTGATCGCCTCCAGGTCAAGTATGCCCGAACGAAGTCGCTCGCGGCTGACTTCACGCAGGTCTACCGGGCTCCGGGCTCAAAATCGTTGTGGGAGGACGGCAGGCTGGTGTTCAGCCGGCCTCGCCGGATGCGCTGGGAGTATGAAACCCCGGAGAAGAAACTCCTCATCTCCAACGGTAAGCATCTCTTCTTCTACATACCGGGCGATCGGCAGGTCGTCCGCTCGAAGGTCACGGAGGCCAGCGACCTGAGGGCGGCCTTCGCTTTCATGCTAGGAGAGTTCGATATCCGCCGGCACTTTTCTTCCATCGAACTGACACGCCTGGAATCACCTCTGGATGCAGGAAACCTCGTCCTCCGGTTCATTCCCCGTAAACCCCATCCGAATTTCGCCGAACTGATCATCGAGGTCATCCCTCCAAGTCTTCAACTGAGGAGAATCACGGTTCGGGAAGCCGGTGGCGGCCGTTCGGATTTCCTGCTCACCAAAGTGAGGGAAAACCTTCCGGTTGATGAGGCCCTTTTCTCATTCGTCCCGCCGCCCGGGGTCGAGATCGTCGAAGAGCCGAATTGAGCCGTAATCCAAGATGAGCGAGCGACCCCATGTACGCTGAGGTAGCCGTCCCGCTTCATCTGGCGCAGACCTTCACTTACCAGATTCCTGAGGGTCTCCGAGCGACGCCGGGTGTGAGAGTGGTCGTACCTTTCGGGAAGAAGCTGCTCACCGGTTACGTCGTCGCCGTGATGCACCAGCTCCCCCCTTTGCTCCCGGGTGTCGAGGTGCGGCCGATTCGGGAGGTGCTTGACCCGGAGCCATTGCTATCCAACGGGATGCTCGCCCTCACGCGTTGGGTAGCCGAGTACTACTGTGCTCCCTGGGGCGAGACCATCCGCTCCGCGCTGCCCGCAGGATCCTCGGCCTCGACCGACCTCGCCATTGAAATAACCGGCGCCGGCCGCCGGGCGGCGGAGCGCCACAGCCCGGAGAGACTGAAGATGTCCACACGCGCCATTGCGCTCGCCCGTTTGTCCGAATCCGGCAGGATGAACCTCGGAGATCTGGAGAAACATCTAGGCAAAGCCAAAGCCCGTTCCCTCGTGAAGGCGCTCGCGTCTGCCGGTCTTATCACCGTCAGGGAGGAGATCACCTCGACAGGCATCCGGCCGAGGATGCAGAAGGCGGTTCGATTAGTGGTCCCCGAAGCGGGCTGCGGGCCGGAATCCGGCGCTTTCAACACCCGGAAATTAACGCCGGGCCAGGAAGCGGTGGTGGCTTATCTGAAATCGATCGGAGGTGAGTCGGCGCGCGGCGAACTGGTCGAGCGAACCGGCGCGAGTCCTTCGTCGCTTCGTACGCTCGAAAAGCGCGGCTGGATCGAGATCGTGGAACGCCGGGTCGACCGGCGTCCCGCTCATGGACTTCACATTTTCCCCGCCATCGAATTTGAACTCACCGCGGACCAGCAGCGGGTCCTGGAGCCGGTCATTCGTCAGATCGATCGCGGGGAATACGGCGCCTTTCTGCTGCATGGCGTGACGGGAAGCGGGAAGACGGAGATCTACATACGCGCCATGCGCCACACGCTCGACCGGGGCAAGAGCTCGCTCATGCTCGTTCCGGAGATCGCTCTGACTCCCGTCTTCAGCCGCCGCCTGGCCTCCCATTTCGCTGACGAAGTGGCCATTCTTCATTCCTCGCTTTCGGAAGGGGAGCGCTACGACGAATGGAATCGGATCAAACAGGGTGGCGCGCATGTGGTGATCGGCACGCGATCCGCCGTTTTCGCGCCGCTCGATGATCTCGGACTCGTGGTCGTCGACGAGGAGCAGGAGTCCTCTTACAAACAGGAAGAGTCGCCTCGATACAACGGGCGGGATACCGCAGTCTACCGGGCCCTGCAGCACGGAGCCACGATTGTGCTCGGAAGCGCCACGCCCTCGCTGGAGTCATTCCACAATGCCCATCTCGGCAAGTATGGCTATCTTCAGCTTCCGGAACGAATCGAGGGGCGCCGGCTGGCGGAAGTGGCTATTGTTGACATGCGCCCCTATGCCGGCAGGCGCGGGCGTATCGAGATGTTCTCCGACGAGTTGTTGCGCGGGCTGATGGAGACTCACGAGCGCGGTGAACAGTCGATACTGTTGCTCAACCGTCGAGGGTTCGCGCCGGCCGTGCTCTGCCGCCAGTGCGGCAACATGCTCCGGTGTCCAAATTGCGATGTGTCGCTCACCTACCACCGAGTCATGGAGCGGGTCATCTGCCATTACTGCAATCACCAGCAGGCCGTCCCCGAGCGCTGCCCCAAGTGTCAGGGCGAGTTTATACATTTCGCCGGTATGGGAACGGAACAGGTAGAAGAACGGCTGCGTCAAACCTTTCCGGATATGAGGATTGCGCGACTGGACCGAGACACCGCCCGGCGGCGGGGAAGCTACGAGCGGATACTCGAGAAGTTCGCCGCCGGCGATACGCAGGCCCTGGTCGGCACCCAGATGGTGGCCAAGGGTCACGATTTTCCCAATGTGACCCTTGTCGGGGTAGTCTCCGCTGACGCCGGTCTGGGCATGCCCGATTTCAGATCGGCGGAACGGACTTTTCAGCTACTGACCCAGGTCGCAGGACGGGCCGGACGGGGTCAACTTCCGGGCCGTGTGTTCATCCAGAGTTACTATCCTGACCATTACGCCATTCGGTTCGCGCGGGGGCAGGACTTCGAGGGGTTCTACCAGCACGAGATCCAGCTTCGAAGGACTCGCCATTTTCCTCCCTTCAGCACGCTCATCGCGGCGCTGATCGCCCACAAGGATATTAACAAGGCCCGTATGCTCGGCGGCGAACTGGTACGTCTGTTGCGACAGCAGCGGATCGAGGGCGAGGAGGCCCGCATTCTCGGGCCCGCACCGGCACCGCTGGGACGGCTTCGAAACCAGTACCGGTTCCAGATTCTTATCAAATGCGGCCGGCGGGCACCCGTTCGCGAGGCCCTCCTCACGGTTCTGGATCAGATGCGCCAGAATCGTCTTGACACTTACGCGATCCGCATCGACGTCGACCCGGTCGATCTAATGTAGTATTCATCCGCCTCCCGGAAGCGTCGCTCCCACACCGGGCCCGGCACCTCACCCCAAACAGATGATTTCCTCGAGGCGAACCCGGTCCAGCCTCTGCGCCCGTCGTTTCACCG
>JACQTD010000189.1 GCA_016210985.1 Acidobacteriota bacterium | reverse complement strand
GCCTACTGCCTACTGCCTACCGCCCGGTTGACGAGGACATCTCACACCTATATGCTACATATATGAATGAACGGCTACGGCGAACGGCAAGGGGGCGCCCTTCCCGGATGGGCGATCAGATGATCTGTTCGCTCTTTCAGGCCGCGAGCGCCGTGGAGAGGCGGCTCGAGGAAGCGCTGGAGCGGGTTGGGCTTTCGGTTCCGAAATACGGCGCATTGTCCAAGCTCGTGCAGGCGGTGGAACCGTTGAGTTTGAGCGAACTGGCTTCCCAACTGACCTGCGTCCGATCCAATATCACCCAGCTCGTCGATCGACTCGAGGCCGAGGGGCTGGTCCGCCGGGTGAAAGATCCGGCCGACCGTCGCAGCAAGCGCGCCGCCATCACCACGTTGGGCCGGGAGCGCCAGAGCGCAGGGGCTCGCCAAGTAGCCAAGGTCCAACGTGCCGTCGCCAGAACCCTCTCGAGCACCGATCGCGCCAGGATTGTTCGGGCGCTCTCCGCACTTCGATAATCCATTGTTTTCACCCATAGTACATATATGCATTATTTAAAGCCGAGGATAACAAAGGGGGCGGGTTTCATGGGCTCCCGGCGCGCCGGCGTCGCTGGAGCGCTGCTTGCGGCGGCCTTCCAGTTCCATTGCGCGGAAAAATCACCGCCGGCATTCGAGCGGCCGCCGGCGCCGGTCGTTGTGGCGGCGGCCGTGGAGCGCGACGTCCCGGTCTATCTGGACGAGGTGGGCAAATGTGTCGCTCGTGAAGTGGTCTCGGTCCGGCCACAGGTCTCCGGGCGGATTGCGAAGATCCACTTTGAGGACGGCGCCGACGTGAAGATCGGTGACATGCTCTTCACGATCGAACCACGACCGTTTGAAGCCGAGCTCCAGCGGGCACAGGCCAACCTGGCGAGGGATACGGCGGTGAAGCGGCAAGCTGAGGAAAACCTGGCGAAGGATATGGCCTGGGCGAAGAACGGGGAGCTGCAGGCCCGCCGGTATGCGACGCTGACCGAGCAAGGCATCGTTTCACGGGAGCAATACGACCAGGTGCGGACCGAGGCGGAGTCGTTCGAGGCCGCGGTCAAGGCCGACCGGGCCGCGATTCGCAGTGCCGAGGAAGCTACCAAGGTGGATCAGGCGACGATCGAGAGCGCGAGAGTCCAGCTCGACTACTGCTACATCCGATCCCCCATCAACGGCCGCGCCGGTCAGCGACTCGTCGATCTCGGGAATGTCGTCACCCTCGGCGGAGAGGATCCGTTGCTGGTGATCCAGCGACTGGACCCCATCTACGCCGATTTTGCCGTGACCCAGAACGATCTTCCGGTTGTGCGGCAGAACATGGCGCACGGCAGGCTCCGAGCTGAAGTGCACACGCCCGAGGACGCGTCGGAACCGCGGACCGGCGACTTGACCTTCCTCGACAATGCCGTGCAGGACGCCACCGGGACCGTGAAACTTCGGGCCACGATCCCGAACGGGGATCGGCGGTTCTGGCCGGGACAGTTCGTCAAAGTCCGTCTGGTGCTCCGGTCGCATCCCGCCGCGGTGCTGGTCCCCTCCGCCGCGCCCCAGATGTCGGCCCAGGGCCCCTTTGTTTACGTGATCAAGCCGGATTCCACCGCTGAACTTCGAAGCGTTACGCCGGGACAGCGGCACGGAGAGCTGATCGTGATTGCTCAGGGTTTGGAGCCGGGCGAGCGCATTGTGGTCAAGGGTCAGTTGGGCGTGATGCCGGGAGGAAAGGTCCGAATCGAAGAGACGCCGGTTGCCGAAAACGCTTCGGGAAGCAGCTCCGGAGGCAGACCGTGAATCTCTCGGAACCCTTCATCCGCAGGCCTGTGATGACGGCGGTTTCGACCGCGACGGTAATCCTCTTCGGCGCGCTCTCCTACCTTCAGCTGCCGGTGAACGACCTGCCCGCCGTCGATTATCCGGTCATCCAGGTTCAGGCCTCTTATCCGGGTGCGAGCCCGGAAACCGTGGCCAACAATATCGCGACGCCGCTCGAGCGGCAGTTCATGCAGATCAACGGCCTGCATGTCGTCACCTCCAGCAGTACGCAGGGAAACACGAACCTCACGCTCGAGTTCGAACTCGGCAAGAGCATTGACGCCGCGGCCACCGATGTCCAGACGGCCATCACGCAGGCTCAGGGCAGCCTTCCGGTCGATTTGCCCTCACCTCCGACCTTCTCCAAGACCAATCCCAATGATCAGCCGATCATGTACATCGCGCTCACGAGCGATTCGGTCACCCAGGGTCAGCTCTACGACTACGCGAGCACCCAGGTTGGCCAGCGGATCAGTCTTGTCCCTGGAGTTTCGCGCGCGAACGTCTTCGGAACCAAGTCGGCCATTCGGATCAAAGCCGATCCGTCCTCGATGTGGGCCCGGGGCATCTCGGTCGATGACCTGGCGGCCGCGATCAAGAACGGGACGAGTTACGTCGGGGCCGGACAATTCGATGGACCTGCGGGCACGTCATTGCTCAATCCCCGAGGCCAGCTCGAGACCGCCGAGGCTTACGGCAACCTGATTGTCAGCCAGTTGGGGGAGGCCCCGGTGTATGTCCGCGACGTGGCCGAGGTGCGGGATTCCGTTCAAGACGAGCGTCTAAGTATGCGGTTCTGGGTCCGGGGCTATGATGTGCCTTCGGCGACCGTGATCGTAGCCGTCTCGCGGCAGGCCGGCGCCAACGCCGTCGAAGTGGCCAAGAACATTCGCGAGGTGTTGCCGGTGGTCGGCGCTGAACTCCCCGGCTCGGTGCGAATCACCCCGATCTACGACCGCTCGCTCTCGATTATCCATTCGGTTGCGGATGTGCAGTTCACGCTCGTCATCGCCTTCGTCCTGGTGGTGATCGTCATTTTTCTGTTTCTCGGACGTGCCACCGACACGCTCATTCCGGTCGTCGCGCTCCCGCTCTCGCTACTTCTCACCTTCGTGGCGATGCAGCTCCTCGGATACAGCATCGACAACCTCTCGCTGAGGGCCTTGACGCTGGCCATCGGCTTCCTGGTCGATGATGCCATCGTGTTCCTCGAAAACACCGTGCGCCGGATGGAGAACGGCGAACCGACGCTGGAGGCGACAATCAACAGCGCCAAGGAGATCAGTTTCACGATCCTGTCGATGACGATCTCGCTGGCGGCCGTTTTTCTCCCGCTGATCTTCATGTCGGGACTGGTCGGCCGGATCTTCCGCGAGTTTGCCGTGACCATCGTGGTCGCGATTCTGGCGTCCGGTCTGGTCTCGCTGACGCTCACACCGCTGATGTGCGCGCGACTGCTCGGGGAGCGGGGACACGGAGCGAGCAAGACGTGGATGGAGCGGATCATCGGCGCGGTGGAGAGGCGGGTGCTTTCAGGCTATGGCCGATCGCTCTGGTGGTTTCTCCGGTATCGGTGGATTTCGGCGCTGATCTGGGTGGCTTGTCTTGCGGGGACGGTACTGCTGTTCCTGTCGGTGCCGAAGTCTTTCCTGCCGCCGGGAGACAGCAGCGTCATCTTCGGCGTTTTCATGGGCCGCGAGGGCTCTTCTCCGGAGCAGATGCGGCAGCTGCAGGACCGGGTCGATGCGACGCTTCACGCGGATCCGAACGTGATCACGGACTTCACGATGACGGGCAACCCGCAATTTCTGGCGGCGAATCAGGGCATCATGTTCACGTTCATCCGGCCGCCCGAGGAGCGGGCCCCGATCGCCGAGGTCGCGGCGGCGATGATGGGAAAAATGGGCTCGATCCCCGGCGCCATGGCGTTCCTGCGCCCGTTCCCGGTCCTCGAGATCAGCACCGGGGCCACGAACCAGAACCAGGGCCAATACGCGTATTCCATCTCCGGCGTGAACGCCATCCAGGTGTACGAATCGGCCATGAAGTTGATGGACAAACTCCAGGAATATCCGGGCTTCCTGTCGATCTCGTCGGACTACTTCAATAATACCCCCAACCTCGAGATTGACATCCGGCGGGAGCAGGCGAAGATGTACGGCGTCTCCGAGGCGCGGATTCTGGGGCTGCTGAGGAATGCCTATTCCCAGAACTACCTCTACCTCACGAAGAAACCCGAGGATCAGTACCAGGTGATCCTGGAAGTCGCGGATGCCGCCAGATCGAAGCCTGAGGATCTCTCACTGCTCTATATCCGATCGGACGATGGGAAGAACCTCGTGCCGCTCGATGCGCTGGTGGCCTGGAAATCTTCGCTTGGGCCGCAATCCGTGAACCATCTGAATCAGTTCACGAGCGTTACGCTCTTCTTCAACCTCAAGCCCGGCGTGGCGATCGGCGAAGCCACGGACTTCATCCAAAGGTCCGCGGCCGGGATCGTTCCGCCGACCTTGCGCGCGAGCCTGCAAGGTGAAGCGCTGACCTTCCAGGACACCGTCCGGAATCTGACGCTGCTGATGGCGCTGGCCGTTTTCGTGATGTACGTCATCCTCGCGATCCTGTACGAGAGTTACCTTCACCCGCTCACGGTGCTTTCGAGTCTGCCGGTGGCGCTGGTCGGTGGGCTCCTGACCCTCTATCTCTTTGGTGAACAGGCGTCGCTTTATGCCTTTGTCGGCATGTTCATGCTGATGGGGATCGTGAAAAAGAACGGAATCATGATCGTCGACCTCGCGATCCAGCGCGTGACCGCCGGCCAGGCGGCGGAACAGTCGATCCACGATGCGAGTATGGATCGCTTCCGGCCTATTATCATGACCACATTGGCCGCGGTCTTCGGCGCGGTGCCGATCGCCGCCGGTTTCGGCGCCGATGGCGCCTCGCGCCGGCCGCTCGGCCTCGTCATCGTCGGCGGCCTCGTCGTCTCCCAGTTCATCACCCTCTATATCACGCCGGTGATCTATCTCTACCTCGAGCGTTTCCAGGAAGACGTGCTCGACCGCTGGTCCTTCTTCCGGTCGACCCGCGCCGCCGCCTCAGCCCAGCGAAGCCTCTCTCCGATCAGCCTCCAGCCAGCCGTCATTACAGCCGCGCCCGATCGCCATCGAGGCGGGCGAGACGAGGGTGGCAGTGGAATCGGTTCGGAGCCGTAGGAGGCGTTCCCGGCTCCGTCCTGCTCGCTCGGGCTGGTGTTCAAGGGTCTCATCTCCCCGATTGCGCACAGACGGCGCGATTTCACACTTCGCTTGCCCCACCCATTCGCCGGATTCAATTCCAAATCCGGCATACCGCACTACTTTATGGAGTTAACAGGTTCAGTCCCCGCGGGCCGGATGGGAACGATGATTGCATTCTTAATGGCGTGGTCTTTCACGCGTCCCGTGGATTCTGTCTGCGGAGCGCCGCGGTACCTGTGACCCTGATGGTGCCCCCGGAGGTGGGTGTCATGTTCAGGTACAACTCACGCGCCAGCGGAGAGAAGCCCATGCAGAAGCCCGACCGTAAGGGAGGGCTCAGGAACTTCAAGTACAACTCACGCGCCAGCGGAGAGAAGCCCATGCAGAAGCCCGACCGTAAGGGAGGGCTCAGGAACTCCCCGCCGGACCCCAGCGGATTTGATCGTGTTCCGAAACTATCCAGAGTTCGACGACGGGGTCTCCGGTTGCTCCCTGTTCTCCTGATCTTATTATCCCTCTTTCCAATCGCCCCGTTAAGCCGCTTCGTCTGCCCGGACGGATCGCCGGCGATCCTCATTGCCGCCGATAAGGGCAAGAAGCACTACGATGAGGGAAAGAAACTGGAAGCTGCCGGGAAATCCGATCAGGCCGCTGAAAGTTATCTCATGGCGGTCAGCTTCGACGATCGCGCCGTCTACCGGATTGCGTATCGCAGAGCGGCGCTCAAGGCGTCGTTTGAAATGACTCAGCGCGGCCGAGAGTTGATGGAGAAAGGGGAATACGCCGAGGCTTACAACGCCTTTCGCCGGTCCTACTCAATTCGACCAGACCAATGAACTGGCCAAAGCTTACGCGAAGAAGGCCCTTGAGCTCCTGCAGAAGACGGGTCAGGTGACGTCCACCGAACCGGCGCCGCCCTTCGGCCCTGGGTCGCTGCCGGAGATTCAAGCCAACAAGGTCAAGGGGAGTGAGGACGACCGTCTGATTCAGGGGAAGCGGGCAAGGGAAGTCAGGCAGAACATTCTCTTTCACGATCAATTGAAGGCCGTGATCACCCAGCTATGCCAGCAGATGGATATGAACGTGGCATTCGATCAGAGTTTTCCGGATAAGCGGGTCGACGTTCAGTTCAGGAATGTGACCAAGGCTGAAGCTCTCGACCTGATCATGCTCAGCAACGGTCTCTTCTTTCAGCCGGTCGGCGCCAACGGGCTGATCGTGGCCCAGGATAACCAGGCGAACCGAAACCGGCTTCAGGATATGTGCGTCCAGACCTTTTACCTGAAGAACGCCGACCTGAAGGAAGTGCAGCAGGATCTCACCGCGCTCTTTGGACAGCGGGTGACGACGCTGCCCAATCAGGACTTGCGCGCGCTCATCGTCCGAACCGCACCCGAAAACATGAAACTGGTGACCGACGTGGTAGAAACCATCGACAAAGAGAAGCCCGGCGTGATCATTGACATCAGCATTTACGAGGTCACCCGCTCCGATCTGCTCGAGTTCGGGAACCAGCTCATGTATGACGGATTCCTTGGAAGCTCCGCGCAAGGGTCGATCGTGCCAGGCAGTTTGAATACGCTCGGTGCGACCGCGGGGCAGCTCATCACCGAGCAGCGGCTCGCGCTCGCGATTCCGACGAGCATTCTTCGGATGCTTCAAACGAAATCACGGAGCAACCTGGCCGACAGTGTCCAACTGCATGCGCTGGACGGCCAGCGGGTGCAGGCCAACATCGGCCAGTCGATCCCGATTCAAACCTCATCCTACATCCCTTATGCTCAATATCCGATAAGCACTTCGAGCGGAACTTCCCAAACGCCGCAGCCCACGGCCGGCAATGCACTCGGTTACGGCATTCCCCAGGTGGAGTACAGAGACGTAGGCTTGAACGTCACGGTCACACCGACGGTTTACAGTGATGAGGACGTACGGCTCGAGATGGGGGTGGAAACATCCGGCTACGCCAAGGGACCCAGCGATCTGACGCCGATCATTACCAAACGGAGCCTGAAGAGCGTGGCTACCGTTCGAACCGGACAGGCGGCGATGATGGCGGGCGTGGCACAGAAACGAGACGACCAGGGCCGGACCAGCATACCGCTCCTCGGGTTCTTGCCTGTTATAGGGCGGTTTTTCAGCATTCCCAAGCAATCGAGCGATACCACGGATATTCTTATAACCGTCACCCCGCATATCATACGTGCCCCATCCATCGGGGACAGTGACCGGCTGGCCCGGCTCTCCGGTACCATCCAATCCCAAGGCATCACGAATACGATGGTCAAGTACCTGCAACAGGCCGAATCGAACCCCGTCTTGACTCCTTCCGAAGTTCGGACGGAAGGCGAACTGCCGGTGACGACGGAGTCCCGTTCAAAGCCAGCCGGCAGGGATGCCGAAGTACCCGCCGAGGAAGACACGGAGGAGGCCGGGACCCTCGCCGGGCGTGGAGTTGTTCGGGCTCCGCAAGCAACCCCGGCGGAGGCCGGCGAGATCAGGATTACCCTCCTGGCGAGTCCCGACGCGCCGCGTGCCGGCGAATGGGTTCAGGTCGCCCTCTATTTGAACCAGAGCGAGGAGATCCGTCAGGCCAGCATCAATCTGACTTTCGATCCTAAGATCCTGCGTCCGGTGCGGGTGGCGGACGGTGGACTGATGAGCACGACTGAGGCCCTGGCCGAGGTGGAGAGAAGAACGGGTATTAGCGGATCGGTGGGTGTGACCCTCCGGGTCCCGAATGAAAAGCCGGCTCGCCCCGCCCGGGGCCGCCTGGCTCTCGTCTTGTTCGATGTGCTCTCAGCCGGGAGAGTTGAACTCAGTGTCGACGCCAGCACATCCCGTTTCCTTACTCAGTCCGGGAAACAGGCAGGCTGTTCGGCCGTTCCTCTCATCCTGGTGCCAAAATAGCCGGCGCTCCGTCTGATCCCAGCGCGCGACTTGATCGGAGGCAGCATGCCCCTGTCGGGCCAGTCCATCCACGTAGACCGGCAGAGCCCGATGCTTCCAGAGGCGCAGTTGAGAAATACCCTCGCTAACGCCACGAGCGGAGGGTCCAAAAAGTGTTATGCGGCGTTCATTGATGGCTATTCGACCAACGTCAAGCGCGGGATGACCTGGTTGATGGAGAAATTAGTGTAGCTTGAAGAGGCACCCGGACAGGATCGAACGATGAAGCCTCGCAAGCCGTTCGGCACCTACTGAGGAGTCCTGAAACCGGGTACGAAAGGAGATTACAGGAATTACGGCGGATTCAAGACCGCAAAGCTCCTGGAATCGCTGCTGGTCGGGAAGGGTGCGCGGATCCTCTATAAAATCAAAGCGCAAACCCCTCTTACCAACGCACAGAACGAAGTTGTGGGTGTCCTGGCTGGTGGGAAAACGGGTCTGTTCGAGATCAGCGCCCAATCCACCATCCTTATTGATCAGACGATTTACAAGAAGGATACCGTCGGTCCGGGCGTCGACGAGTTCATCAACCTTGGAGGCACCGTTCATCAAGCTGACACCTTCGAGGAACTCGCGACCAAGGCAGGTATCGGCAACCTCCTCGTCGCCACGATAACAGAATTCAATCGTGCCATCGACGAAGGCCGAATTGAACAATTCACGATTCCAAAGGCTTTGCCTGTGAATAAGATCGCCACACCACCCTTCTATCCATACCTCAAGAGCGCCGCCCGCAAGTTCCTTCAGCCGCGGGGACTCCACCCATCAGTCAGGAGAAGTCCCCACAGAGAGAAGCTGGCGTTCGGAGGTTGAATCCTCTCCTCCGAGCTACATCAAGGCCTACGATCTTGTACGGAAGACTCCCACGGCAGTCCCAGCGTACATCGTTCCCGTGCTACCTATTGCGAGCGCATTAACAGCGGGGACTGCCGGAGTAGTCGGACCCGGGCCCACAACGCTTGTCAAGCCGGTATTGACGCCGCCAAAGGTCGCCCCGTTGTCCGTCGAACGACGAACGCCGCCGGAATTACCACCCCCAAGGCCAACAAATACGTGGTTCGCAGCATTGATCACAATCGCGTTGATCGCTGTGCGTTCCAGCCCCATCTCAGTCCATGAAAGTCCCCCATTCGCGGAACGGGCCACGCCTCCTTCAAAATAAACGGGATCGCTATTGCTAGCTGGCGCCGGCTGTCCCAAGAACACATCACCTCCCGGCGATACAGCCAGCGACCTTACTCGTAGATCCAGCAACCCATTAACACCATAGATCCAAGTTTGGCCGTTATCGGCTGAGCGGAACACCCCGATGTCGCTTCCGGCGTATACGGTATTTGCCGCACCGGTGGCAAAGGGCCGCACAATATGGGCACCCCCGGTACCCATCAGCCGAGTCCAGGTGTTCCCATTGTCCGTGGAGCGGAGCATCGCCCCGAGGGGGGGATGGTTGTCTCTCGAGCCGGGGAACAGAGCAGGAGCGTTACTTGAGGAAATAAGCACAACCCCGCCCCCTTTCGTCGCGAGACCTATCAAGCTGGGTTGAGCTTCATTGAGATCCGGCAGCGGGGGAAGAGTCACGTTCTGCCAGGTAGTGCCTCCATCCGTCGATCTGGTAAGCCCGGCCGAGGATCCAGCGAATACATTGGGGGAATCCGGCTGCTGGGCGACGACGGTATAGCCACCGTTCCGAGCCACCACATTACTCCAATCAGTGCCCCCGTTCGTTGATCGGAAGATCGCCGTTGAAGTCGCCGCAAACAAGCCCGCCGGACCCGTACTGAGCCCTACGACACTTCCGGTGATAACGTTTGCACCGACTTGCTCCCAGGAAATGGGAACTTGGGCACCACCCGCTGTGGGAAACGAGAAGCCCACGACAAATAACACCAGTGCTGTAACCGAAACATTCTTCTTCTGATTGACTCGTGACATGAATTCACCTCCTCATGGGATTCGACAGTAGTTGCATCAGTCGTTGTAGGTTGTAGTCGGATAACTACTTCAATCGATTTGATGGAACACGTACCTTCCCCGCGAATCCGAATCCGTCACGGGAGGAAATAGCAAATCCAGAACTCAAATCCGGCCCACCGGGCAAAATAAGATCCCGGATCCTCCATGACACCTCCGGCGGCAAACCTGGACCTCCTTCCTCCTCACTGGCGGATATCGCCGAATCGAGAGGATCCCGAAAACGCTAGGAACGCTAATGCCATCAAATGCTTCGCTCTCCTCATTGTCCTCACCGAATTCAGATGTTGTTCCTCCCGACTGCACAGCTGATTGCCCCATGAGCCCTTCGACCTCGGGTGGGTCGGAGGAACCAGCATCCCCTTTGCGGGGTCTAGGTCAGCTCTGCATTCGTAACCGGTTGAATGCCGAGCTATGACTTCTGAAACACGGAGAGTACGTAATGTTACTATCACATTATGCTACACAGTGCAACAATTCTTTTATGGTGGACAGTGGTTCGGCGCCCTATACTTCAAATATGGAGCCTACGGCCGGGAAGAAGAATGCGGCGGTCGCATTCAGGATTGAAGATGAAATCGCGGCATTGCTCGAGGATCTTGAACGCCGTTATGATCTTCATCCGCCAGAGTTTCGTAGACGCGTCTTCTGCCTCGGCCTGCGAGCGCTACTCGATGGGGCCAAGCCCGTTCATCCCTTCATCGTTTTGAAGGACGCGCTGCAGGATTACGCCGATGTTACGGCGCACACCGTATCGGAAGGCAAAGGGAAGTACAAACGGCCGCAAGACTCATCCAAGCGATAAAGTCCCAAGGGCACTCGCATGAGACTGCGCCTTAGGCTCCGGGTCAATTAGGGGTGAGAGATCTCTCCTTACCCTTTCGAAAATCCCGAACCAATCACTGTTGGGGGCTCACGCCGTGGAGCCCCCGGCCGTACGCCTGAGATTGAATCCGATCAGGGTGGTGGCTCAACGCAGGGCCGGGAGTGCGGCGCCGCCCACTCGCTTACAGCCAAGCCAGATTATCCGCCTCGGGAATCACGAGAGTGGGTTCGACAGATAGGCAAATTGATGACGGGCCAGCCACCTTGGATCCTTGTGTGCGGCAATCACTCGGGCTTGATTCGACCCGGCTGTCATTGCTGCTCCCTCCCGTCACGGATTGCGCCGCACTCATAGTGCTGCGGCCTGATCACAATGTAGAAACTCCGCCAGCCGCACGTATGGCGGCGATTAAGGTTGGAGTGGTAAGCTCCCCCAGCTGGGCTTTCATTGATGTGGAGACCGGCCCGGTGCAGCCCCGAGGACAGGGTATGTCTTATGCACATCGTGTCACCGGCGGACGCGCCATTCGGCTGCAGGACTTCGATCCGGACGAGGATGCCGGGTTGAACCGGGAGCAGGCCGAAGCGAAACTGGTCAAACTCGGCCAGGAGATCGTCGAGCTGCAGGAATTGCTGTATGCGGCCGGGGAGACCGCGGTGCTGATCGTCCTGCAGGGGATGGATACCAGCGGGAAGGACGGTACCATCCGGCACGTCATGGGATCCATGAATCCGCTCGGCTGCGATGTGGCGGCATTCAAAGTGCCGACCGAAAGCGAGCTGGCTCACGACTTTCTCTGGCGGGTCCACGCGCGGACGCCCGGTCGCGGCCGGATCACGATCTTCAACCGGTCGCGCTACGAAGATGTGCTGGTCGTGAGGGTTCACGGTCTGGTGCCCCGCGATGTCTGGAGTGCGCGCTACGATCAGATCAATCACTTCGAGCGCCTGCTGGCCGATTCCGGCACGCTGGTGCTGAAGTTCTTCCTTCATATTTCCAAATCGGAGCAGAAGGAGCGGCTGCTTGAGCGGGAGCAGGAGACGACCAAAGCCTGGAAGCTCTCGGTCGGGGACTGGCAGGAGCGCAGGTACTGGAGCGCATACATGAGAGCCTACGAGGATGCGATCAATAACTGCAGCACCAGTCACGCCCCATGGTTCGTGGTACCGGCCGACAAGAAGTGGTTCCGAAATCTCGCGGTGGCCGAAACGATCGTGGAAGCCCTGAAGCCGTGGAAGCGTCCATGGCGCGCCCGTCTCGAGGAAATCGGTCGCGAGGAAAGAACGCGGATTGAGGAGATGAGGAAAAACGAGCGGCGGAAGTCTGAACGGAAAGGGGCCTGATAGAGAGCCTATCGCTCGATCCCAACGGGTTTGGAGGACTATGTTGTACAGAATGAGAAGGGCCTCGTGGCCGTTCGTTGTTCTGCTGGTCTCGTGCCACCTGGGTTCGTCAACACCACAGGCGCCGGTGCTTGTGGAGAAAGAGCCTCGCCACCAGGTTAAATTCGAAAACGCGTACGTCCGGGTGATCGACGCGAGGGTGCCGGTGGGCGATCAGACCCTCTTCCACACCCATGAGCGGGACAACGTTCCGGTGGCGATTACGGGCGGTAAGGTGAAGGTCGAGCTGTTGGGGAAGGAAGGAACCATCTCGACGGTTGGAACCGGCAGCGTAAGTTTCGCCAAGGGCGGGTACACCCACCGGGTTACGAATGCGGGTGACACGCCGCTTCGTTTCATCGACGCTGAGATCCTCTCCTCGCCGGGGATGGAGGCCGGGATTCCGCCGCTCCAACCCGAGCCGGTTCCTCTCCGGGAAGTGGCCGGGTTCTCGGTCGCTTTTGAGAATGATCGGGTCACCGTTTACCGCCTGGTACTCGAACCCGGAGCCTCGACCGGCCCTCACACACATGGGCAACCGGGCTTGAGCGTGGCCATCGTCGATGGCTGCCTGGCCGTGAAGGAGGCCGGCTCCGCCCCAGGCACGAAAAACCTGACCGCGGGCGAGTTCTGGTGGCGCGACGGCATGCTGACCCACACCGTCGAGAACGCGGGGAAAGCAGCATTTGAATTGGTCGATATCGAGTGGAAATAGAGCTGATGGCTGATCCGACGCTCGATCTGATGGCGGTAGGCCCGCACCCCGACGACGTCGAGATCTCCGTCGGCGGTATTCTGCTGAAGATG
>JACQTD010000197.1 GCA_016210985.1 Acidobacteriota bacterium | reverse complement strand
TGCCCTGGGCTATTATATTTTGGCCCTTCAGGCCGAAGCGCACGATGCCGAGAAGCTGGGGCAGGCACAGGTAGGGAATTCCTATGGGCCATGTAGCACGGCCCGCGGGGCGCAAAATGTAGAAACTCCAGGAGCAGGCTTCAGCCTGCCGAGAGCATGGTTTCACACTCTCGAAGCGTCGGCTTGCGGTCACCGCGGCTACCGCTGGGACGCAATTGCTTGCGGGCAGTCGGGGCAGTATCATACGGGGAGCGGGTGAGGGGCCTCCGCCGCTCGTTTGAAGGCTCGACGCCATTCCGAGAACCCATGGTTGCGCAGATCGCTCCTGTCCCAATGACGCTCGAAGATGTCGAGGAGTGCACCCTCCTCGACAAGCGCTGCTTTTCGGACGGTGAAGCTTACGATCTCGACACCTTCAGTTACCTCCTCGCAAGCCCGCTGGTCGTGGCGCACAAGGTGCACGCGATGAATGGGACAATGACGGGATTTGTGATCGGAATGCTCGAGCCCGGCGCCGTCGGACACGTCATCTCGGTGGGTGTGGCACCGGAGTACCGCCGGATGGGGTTTGCGCAAATGCTGATGGAGAGTGTTGAGCATGGATTTGTGGAGCGCGACGCCACCATCTCCCGACTCGAGGTTCGAGCGACGAACCAGGCGGCACAGAAACTCTACCTGAAACTCGGTTACGGCATCGCGCAGCGGTTGTCCCGCTATTACACCAACGGCGACGACGCGCTCCTGATGGTCAAGTCCCTATCGATTCGCACGTCATTCTCGCGCTATCGCCTCTAGCCCGCCTGAAGGCGGAACTACGAGCCCGGGCTGCCGTTCGTAGTCCCGCCTTCAGGCGGAATGTTCTGCCTAGGCAAGGCTCTCACGCCAACGACTGCGCATGAACTGCAAAAAGCCCGCCGTCCTGGTGGGCGGCGGGCTAAGGCGAGGAAGAACTTCAATTCGCCGTACGCTTTCTATGCAATCGCGTCAGAACGTGCAGGTAGGGACACGCTTTCAATGATCGTGACCGCCGCTATCATGTGCCTTCAGGGCTGCAAGCACCCGCTCTGGCGTGAACGGAGCCCGACGGAGGCGCACCCCGGTCGCGTCGAAGATGGCGTTACCAATCGCAGGCGCGGTCGGAGGCGTACCGTTTTCACCGGCACCATCCAATGGAAGATCGGGCCTGTTCACGATGTTGACATGCAATTTCGGGGTCTCACTGAACTTAAGGACAGGATGAGTGATCCAGTCCACGCTAGTCACTTTAGAGTTATCGAACGTGACCTCTTCGGTCAGTACCCGACTCATTCCTTGGAGCGCGGCCTGCTCGAGCTGGTTTGTTAAGCCATCCGGGTTGACGATCAGTCCAGGTGAGTAAGCGAGCCATGCTTGGATGATACGGACTTTCCCCGTCTCGCGGTCGACCTCTACTTCGACAACCATCTGTACCTCATATCCACGACCGAAGCCTCGACCAGTAACGAAACGAGCGTTTGAGCTGGCGTTTTGGTTCGGCGATGGTCTTGTTACCCAGCCGGAGCTTTTCCTCACCACATCGATCAGTTCTACCTCGATGCCGGGACTCAGGTAACGCAAACGGAAGTCAATGGGATCCACGCCCGCTGCGGCCGCCAGCTCATCCATGAAGGATTCATCGATGAAAGCGCGTTGAATCCCTCCCGGCGAACGCATATAAATAGATCGAAGCAACGGAACTACTACGTGGGCGGCTCCTCGAACGTTCGGTATGATGTAGCGACTTGGCGATGTAGAAGCACTAGCGCCACTTGGCGTATTCCTAGGTCCGGGGTCTCTGCCAACCAATCGCATAGCTAACAGACCGCCACCACGGCCCGTGTCGTGGGTGGTACTCGACCACGATTCATACTCCCATGCGACGAGGTTCCCCTGGGCGTCCAACCCACCCCGCAAGTCCATTACCAAAGGTGGCTGATGGGGCGCCCATGCGTGTTCCTCCTGTCGAGTCCATTGTACACGCACTGGCTTTCCGACCGCCTTCGATAGGAGCGCAGCGTCTGCAGCCGCATCCGCGGCGCCCAACCGGCCATAGGAACCGGATTCTTCGACCCAGATGACCCTCACGCTCTCTGTCGGTAATCCGAGCAGAAACGCGACATCCTTCTGAGTATACCGCGGCCACTGCGTGCCCGACCAAACCGTGGCCTTATCCGCTTGGACGTCTGCGACGGCACACGATGGCGCGAACATGGTGGTGGCATTCCACGGATATTCATACGTCGCCCTGAGGGTCTTGGCGGCGCTTCCCAGAGCGGTGGCGACATCCCCTTTGATTGCAGTCGCATCTGACCTGGTGGGCCTCTTGTCGGCGGGTTGGGTGCGAATAAACCGAAATACATTCTCACTGCCCGGGAGACCAGTTCCTTCCGACCAAATCACCTTCAGTCTCTCCTGAGCCTGGATGGCCTGCTCTTCGCGTTCGCACACGACACCCACGAAGCTGCCCTCAACGACGAGCTTCACGAACCCAGGGATGTCCTTGACCGAGCTCTCGTCCACGCTAACCAGTGTTGCGCCGTAGGTCGCGGGTCTGAGCAGACGCCCATGCAACATGCCAGGAAGACGGACATTCTGGCAGAAGTTCCCGAGAATAAGTCTCTCGGGCACATCATATCGCGGAACGGACTTGCCGACGTACTTGTACTGATCCACGGTCTTCAGTGTCACGCCGGCCGGGATTTTCAGGATCGGGCCGGACAGGGTTAGCCGGTCGACCTCCAACTTGATACCGAAGCGCCCGCCTCCGATGAGGTCCCAATACGAGATCGTCTTCGACGGATCGCTCTTTACGCTCACCACTCCGTCACTGACGGTGAGCTGGTCGACGGGAACACCGAGCCGCCCGGAGGCGAGCTCGAGGAGCTTAGCTCTCGCCGTCGCCGCCGAGACACGCAGCGGTTGAGCACCGACCGGGATGGCGTCGCTGGCGGTCGTCTTGCCGCCGTCCGGAGTCAAATCCGTATCGCCGGCTATGACTTCGATCCGATCGATCGACACGTCGAGCTCATCCGCCACGAATTGCTTGAAACAGGTCCGGTTCCCGGTTCCCATGTCGATACGGCCGGTGAAGATGGTCACATCACCGTCCTGGGCGATCGCCAGGTAGGAATCGAGCTGGTCGATCGGGATGTCGGCGAAGGCCATGTCCACGCCGGCGCCCGCGGCGGGATGGGCTAAACCCGCGGCCGACGCGACACCACTTACACTGAACCCAACGACGAATAGGCCTGCACCTTTGAGAAGGTCGCGCCGGGAGAAACCACGGACAGCGTTAATTTGGGATTTGTTCTTGGTGATCATGCTCTCACCTCCTGCTGATACTGCTGGATAGCCTTCAAGACCCTGATATGGAGCGCACACCGGCAGACATTCCCATCCAAGGCTTCCATAATCTGGATTTCGGTTGCCCGGGGGTTTTGATCCAGGAGGGCCTTGGCGGTCATCATGATCCCGTTCATACAGTAGCCGCATCCGGCTGCCTGCTGCGCGATAAAAGCTCTTTGTAAGGGGTGAGGGTTTTCAATCGTGCCGAGCGCCTCCAGTGTCGTGATCGCAAACCCTTCCACCGAGGAGACCGGAGTGATACAAGACCGGATAGCCTCCCCTTCGACGATCACGGTGCAAGCCCCACACTGACCCAAGCCGCAGCCGAACCTCGGCCCGTTCAGGCTCAGGTCATTGCGCAAAATGTAGAGAAGTGGTGCCGTCGGATCCACGTCGATCGTGAATGTGCGACGGTTGATATTCAAATTGACTATGCTCATACCTTTTTCCCTCCTCAAGAGTTGGACGAGGCGCTCGATTACCTTGAGGCCCCGGAAAGGTTCAAGAACCGGAACTGGTTGTCAAATCGGACTGGTGGAGCGATGCAATTGCTATACCGGACTGGTCCGCATTCGGAAGTGAAGATCAGACACCTTTAAAAGTCAAGGAGCCATGAAGCAACGGCAATCTCGTGGACAGGATACATTTCTAATCCAAATATTATAACCAATGTAACGTATTTGGAGCAGTAGCGAGAACGCGGAATGCCATCGACCTGATTGTGTCCCCAAAATCGGACGGAGCGGAACTCACCCTTTGCTCTCACGGCGTGACCTGGACCCGCACGCTACGGACCGACGCTTGATTTCAGCCTGACGAAAACGTACTCGGGATGCTCGAGGAGCAATTCCGCGTGTAGACGCAGGTCCGATCTCAAGCCCGGCAGCACCGCCGGGGGCGTGACAACGATCACGGACTCGTACGCCTTCAGCAGGGCGATCAATTCCTCCGGAGATTGGTAGATGGCCGGGTTCCCCAGCCGGTCGTAGATCCCGCGTGCATCGGTGTAGAAGGTCAGGCCGTGGGGAAAAACAAAGTATCCGGCGATCGGCTCCCCCGGCCTCATCCGGACGAGCAGTTCCTCTGCTGGAGCTTTCATCGAATCGAGCGTCGCGACAGCGGGCATGATCCAACCCTTCACAAAAAGGAGCAACACGGCGGCATTCATCACCAGGACGGCGACATACCATCGGGGCCGGTTTCGCCGCGCCGAAAGGAACGCCAGCGCAGCAAGCGCTGATAGTCCCAGCCCTGCCGTCAATGCCGGTGCGAACGGAAGCCCTATTCTCGATCGGGCGTAGACCAGTCCGGCGATTGCGATCAGGGCATATAGCCAGGGTGTGACGAGGCTGCAACGGCGGAGCAGGACCGACCCCTGTCCGTCCAGGAGCGCTTCAACTTCGAACGCAATGAGCAGACTCGCGGCCGGGACGACGGGAAGAATGTAGCCGGGCAATTTTGAACTCGAAACCGAGAAGAAAACGGTCGGCACCAGGATCCAGATCCAGCCGTAAATGATCAGCCGTCGAACCGGATCATCGGAAGCCGATCTGGATGCCCACGCCCGCACGGCACTCGGCACCAGGAACGCGGACCAGGGCAGAAGACCCACGGCTAGAATCGGCAGGTAATAATAAAACGGGCCGGGATGGTGAAACCGATCGCTCGTGAACCGGCGAAGATGATGATTGATGATGAACTCGTCGATGAACATCCATCCGTGGCGAAGCGCCATGGGAAAGTACCAGAGGCCGGCGACAAGAAGCACGATCACGGCTCCCCAGCCGGCCTGCAGCCGGATATCCACGCCGGCGCGACGCGCCCAGATGAGATAGCCAATAAGGATTATCCCCGGGATAACGGCTCCAACCAGCCCCTTGGCGAGCAGCGCGAGACCTATAGAACCGTAGAATCCCGGCAGGGCCCACCGGCGGGCGATCCGGCCTCCTTCCTGAGCCAGAAAAAAGAGGTACAGGCCGGTGCCGATCGCGGCGGTAAGGAGCATGTCGTGTGAGGCGCCCCGGGCAAAGGCTGGAACGAGCAAGTTGGATCCGAAGATGACTGCCGCCAGCAGACCGAACCGGGAAGATCGGATGGACCTCCCGGTCAGAAACAAGCAGATCATCATCAGCAGCGCGGCGATGGCCGATGGAACCCTGGCGCTTCCTTCGTTCGCTCCGGCAACGGCCATCGCTCCCGCCTGAAACCAGAAGAGCAGTACCGGCTTTTCGAACCAGGGAATGCCCGCGGTTCGAGGCGTGACCAGATCGCCGGACCTGACCATCTCCCGGGCGACCTGGGCATACCGCGGTTCGTCCGGCCCGAGGAGTCCGAATGATCCCAGGCCATAGAAGAAGAAGACGCCTCCGACGAGGGTGATGACAAGGTACGGAGCTATCCGGCGCGGCAACGATCTCTCCTTTGAATCCGCCTCGCAGCCTGGAAGTCTGGGGGATGGAAAGGCCATCTCATGCGCAAGCAATCAAGTCTGACATTGGTCTCGGAGGCTTGTCGAGGACTCCGCATTCCAATAGCATTCTTTCCCTTGTTCGCCGCAACGTGCAGGTGCGTGCGGTTTGAGTGAGGGCTTCGCTATCGTGTCTTCCCCCATGGTTGATGAAGCGACGGAGACGGAACGGCCCCCATCGACGGACCGGGAAATCCGCGTGGCCGTCATTGGCGTCGGCCAGATGGGTCGCCACCATGCCCGTGTTTACCGCGCGCAGCCGGGCGTTCGATTGATGGCGGTGTGCGACAAGAAACTCGAACGGGCCCGGGCGGTGGCCGACGAATTCGGAACGTCCACAGCGGCTGACTTTCGGGACCTGCTGCCGGAACTCGACGCGGTGACGATCGCCGTACCAACAGAAGCCCACGCTGAAGTAGCCGGCCGGGTACTCGAAGCCGGCGTCGACGTTCTGGTTGAGAAGCCCATCAGCAGAACCCTCGAAGAGGCGGACGCGCTCATCGCTCAAGCTTCGAGTCTCGGACGGATCCTCCAGGTGGGCCACCTGGAACGATTCAATCCCGCCATCCTGGCGATCCGTTCCCTGGTAAGTAGTCCCCGATTCTTCGAAGCTCATCGCCTGGGCTCCTTCACCGAGCGGAGCTTGGACATCGATGTGATCATGGACCTCATGGTCCACGATCTGGACGTGATCCTTTCGCTTGTACCATCGGTTCCCCGTTCGATTACCGCGGTCGGCATTCCCATCCTGACGCCTCGACTCGACATCGCCAACGCCCGGATCGAGTTCGAGGACGGATGCGTAGCCAATTTGACGGCCAGCCGGATTTCCAAGGACCGCACGCGGAAGCTCCGATTTTTTCAACCTTTCCAGTACATCTCGATCGATTACACCCGGCAGGAGGTCGAAGTATTCTCCCTCGAACCCGGGACCGGCAAAGGCTCGAGACCCGGAATCGGCTATCGCATGCTCGACGTCGAGAAGGCGGAGCCCCTTCAACTCGAGATTGAAGCGTTCCTCAGTTCTGTCAGGGATCGCACCTGCCCCCGAATCGATGGCAATGAAGGCAGGAGGGCGCTTGCCTTGGCCATCGACGTCCGCAGGGCCATCGAGGAGCACCAACTCCGCGCCGGCAACCCATTCTCCTTACCTACCTGAAGAAGCCGAAGCCCAATGCTTCACTATAGTTGGTAGCGTTCGCCGACTTGCTCAATAGAGGGAAGTGTACTATAATAATTTATGTTCTTCGGGTTGAGAGTTTTCCCTCGCAGCCAGGCCCGCCAGATCGGTTTAAACGTCACCGGCGCCAGACCACCGAGAGATTCCAGGTAGATCCAAGTCATGCATGTGGTGACTAAGCCAGCCGTCTCGGCAGCGGCGTCCATGGTGATCCGACGAGGCCATTTGTTCGAGAGCTTCGAGGCGCTC
>JACQTD010000196.1 GCA_016210985.1 Acidobacteriota bacterium | reverse complement strand
TTCTTCTGGTTGCCTCGAAACACCTTCTACCGCTTGTTCTACCTTCCCGCATTGATCCTCCTCCTGAGCCTTCTCTTGGCCCGATACGAAGCCGCCTTCAAGTCGGCACGGCAATATCGCCTGGCCTCATGTGTGGCCGCCGTGATGCTTTCCAACTTCACTTTTTTGATCTTGCCCTATGCGCGTCCCGAGGCTAATCAGCCGCTCGCCTTCGCGCTGCAAATGAATCAGGTCTGGAAACCCGGAACTGTTGTTTACTTCGGGCAATTCAACACAGACGATTGGACGATCAAGTACTTCAATCCTATGACAACCTGGCGTCCCTTGGATCCGCAAGATCTTGCGCCGTTGGAAGACCAGCTGCACCGTGTGTATGCGGATGGCGGTGCGGCGTGGATTGAGACGACGGCTCTTGACTTGCTCTCCGCGACGCCGCAGGGTTCCACCTGGATAGCCGAACACACCGATGATCACGCAAAGCGCGAACTGATCAATAATCGATGTCGGATTCGATTCTTCCAGCTCTTCCCGGCACGTCAGGCGCAGACCACAATCCTGGCGCCGAGCGACCGGAGGCGTTGATCGAGCCGCTCGTATCCCCTTTCGATGTGATGTAGCCCTCGGATCGAACTCTCGCCTTCGGCCGTCAGGGCGGCGAGGAGCATGGTGGCGCCGGCCCGGACATCACTCACGCACATCTCGGCGCCCCGCAGGGGGACCGGCCCCTGGATCCGCGCGGCGTGACGGAAGGTGGGCTGGTCGTCTTCGACATTGAAGTTGTAAACCTCTTCGGGTCGGGTCACGGGCGGATTATAAAGCTCGATCCGGGCGCCCATGCGCTGGAGATCCTGAACGTATCCGAATCGATTCTCGAAGACGGTCTCGTGGACGGTGCTCACACCCCGGGCCTGCGTCAGGAGGGTCACGATGAGCGGCTGCCAATCGGTCATAATCCCCGGGTGGGGCGCCGTCTGAAGGTCGGCGGCGCTCAAATCCCCTTCGCGCCACACCCGCAGCGCCGATCCATCAACGCTGTGGCCGGCGTGGATGCCGCGCAACAGGTCGAGAAATGCGCCTAGCACGGTTGCATCGACCGGCTGAATGGTGATCGAGCCGCCGGTCGCCAAGGCCATGCAGGCGAAGGAGACGATCTCGTTGCGATCCGCCATGACGCGATAGGTCGTGCCGCACAACCGGGACCCGCCGTCGATGCGGATGGTCCGGGGCGCTACCCGTCGGATTGCGGCCCCCATCTGGTTGAGCATGGCGATCAGATCATCCACTTCCGGTTCGAGGGCGGCATTCTCGAGAATCGTGCTGCCGCGCGCGCCCACCGCGGCGAGGATGAGGGTTTCGGTTCCCGTATGCGTGGGTTTGGGAAACCGGTATCGCGTGCCCTGGAGTCCGGAGGTCGTGATTCGAATGACCGACCCTTGGACCCGAATCTCCGCCCCCATCGCTTCCAGGCCGCCGATGTGGCGGTCCAGCGGCCGCCGGCCGATTCGATCCCCGCCCGGAAGCGGCAGTTCAACTTCATGGAAACGGGCGAGCAGCGGTCCGACGAAGAGAAACGAGGCCCGTGAGGGCTGACCCCATTCCAGCGGGATATTCCCGTGAACCAGGTCTGCAGGGTCGATTACCAGCGTGTTGCTGCCGGTCGATTCCACCTTCCCGCCGAGCGCGCGTATCATTTCACACACGACTTGCACGTCGCCGAGCGCAGGCACGTTTTGGAGCGTGGTCCGATCATGGCCATGCAGGGCCGCGATGATGAGCTTGAGCGAAACATTCTTCGCTCCGCTCACTTCGATCGTGCCCTGAAGCGGCCGACCTCCCTGAACCGACCAGTGTCTCACGTCCAGTCTCCCAGGTAGCAGATCTCCTCTTTCAGCCGGATCCCGAATTTGTCCTTCACGGCTGCCCGCGCCATTTCGATGAGCGTCTTGATATCGGAGGCCGAGGCCCCGCCGCGATTGACGATGAAATTGGCGTGCATCCCCGAGATCTCCGCGCCTCCTACGCGCCGACCCTTCAATCCGCAGGCCTCGATGAGCCGGCCGGCAAAGTCTCCGGCCGGGTTCTCAAAAATCGAGCCCGCGCTCGGGCCCGGCGGCTGATTCCTTCTCGCCTGCAGCATCTCGTCGTTCCTGAGCGCGACGTCGGACGATGAGGCCGCTTCTCCACGCAGCATCGCTGAGATTACGACATCCGGCGATCGCTTGAGCCGGGTGGAGCGATAGCCGAACTCGAGCTCGGAAGCACGGAGTTCCCGGATGGCGCGGCCCCGGCTGTAGACCTGAACCCGTTCGACGACTTCGCCCATCCAGCGGCCACCGGTACCGGCGTTGCCGGCAATCGCGGCCCCAACCGTGCCCGGTATGCCGATCAGGAACTCCAGTCCTCCAACCCCGTGCTCGGCTGACTTTCTGACGAGCAGCGCCAGGTTCGAGCCGGAGTCGACCTCGATTCTGGAGTCGGGATGGAAGACGATTCGTTCCGCGCGATTGACCACGACCAGACCACGGACTCCTTTGTCCGAGACCAGCGAATTGGCCCCGAATCCGATTACCGTGCAGGGAAGCGCGTGCGCTTCAGCCAGGCGGAGCACACTTATCAGTTCCGTGGTCGAACGGGCGGTAAAGAGCAGGTCGGCGGGTCCCCCTACCTTCCAGTTGCAGTAGCGGGCGAGCGGCTCGCATGCGAAGAGCCGGTCCTCACCCATTGATTCAGACAACGCCGCCCGAAACTCCTTCACGCCGGACTCCCAATGCGGCGCCATCTTCTTTCCACCGGGTTACAAATGCAATATCGGGCTACTGTTCGTAGTCCCGCCTTCAGGCGGAATGTTTTGCCACGGCAAGGCCCGCCTCAAGGCGGAACTACGAACCCCGTTCCCGTTCGTAGTCCCGCCTTCAGGCGGAATGTTTTGCCTCAGCAAGGCCCGCCTCAAGGCGGAACTACGAACCCC
>JACQTD010000195.1 GCA_016210985.1 Acidobacteriota bacterium | reverse complement strand
GCGTCTGGGATGAGTCGCTAAGCGTCTTGTAGTGGGGCTTTCAGCCCTAACCCCAGTCGCATTATTTTTGCCTGCTGCGTTCAGCAAGGGAAACCTTGACGGGTCATGCAACTTTGTTATGTTGACGAATCGGGAACACCAGACGTTCCTGGAAACTCGTCTCATTTTGTGTTGGCGGGTCTCGCGATTCCCATCCGCAGGTGGAAAAATTGCGATGCGCAAATCCATTCGATCAAAAGGAATTATTCGCTTGAGAAGGCCGAAGTTCACGTTGCTTGGCTATTGAGGCCGTACCTGGAACAAACCCGCATCGCAGGATTTGAATCTTTAACGCATGATCAGAGACGATCTCAAGTACAAAGTGCTAGGACCGCTGAATTACTCAGGTTGCAGAGGGTCGGCAACTCGAAGCGATATCATCAGACACGAAAGAACTACAGCAAGACTCTAGACTACATCCATTTGACTGACGGCGAGAGAAGGCGGGTCGTACTGGACATCGCCAAGTGTGTTTCGGGATGGGAGTACGCGCGACTTTTTGCGGAATGCGTAGATAAACTGCATTTCGATCCGTCCCGAACACCAACCACCATTGATGAGCAGGCTTTCGAGCAGATCGTATCTCGATTTGAGCGGTATTTGCGTAACGTGGGGGAGGAGGGTCGTAATTACGGACTCCTGATTCACGATAACAACCAAACGGTTGCTCGTAGACATACACTTCTGATGAAGCGATTCCATCAGCGGGGGACTCTCTGGACCCAACTTAACCATATCATTGAGACGCCTCTGTTTGTAGATAGTGAGTTGACGAGCTTGGTGCAAGTCGCCGATCTCTGCGGCTATGCGATTCGGCGGTATTTGGAGAACGATGAAGAGCCATTGTTTGACCTAGTATTCCAGAGAGCCGATAGGCATGACGGGAGAGTGGTCGGGGTCCGTCACTTCACCAGCCTTGGCTGTCTGTGTAAAATTTGCATTTCCCATAGTAATAGACCCTTGCCTGTCATCCAGCCCACATAGCCACCATCGGACGACCCAGACACAATTAAGACACTACCGACCGTGGGGCTGGAACCACGGTGGGACTGGGGGGCTAAGGAATGAGCGCTCCCGTCCGTTGCCAGCGCGTATAGCGGAAGAGGTTGAGCAGCAAGTTGCCTCCGCGCTCCGCGGCGCGTTCATCGTAGGACCAGTAGACGATCAGGGCGCGGCCGATGATGTTTTCGCGCGGCACCGTACCCCAGAAACGGCTGTCCTCGCTGTCGTCCCGGTTATCCCCCATGGCGAAGTAATGACCTTCGGGTATCTGAAAGGGCTGGCCGACACCGTAGCGGCCGGTGTGAAAGCCGCCCACGAACGATTCCTCTTCACCGGATCTCGGTTCCCAATAGACCTTGTAACTCGCGCCCGGGACGGGCTCCTCCCGCTCGGCCTGCAGGGCCGAGTCGTTGGAATCAAAAAGGGGGCGATTCGCGAAGATGCGATGTTCCGGCCATTCCTCGCCGTTGATCAATACCCGCACGCCCCGGATCTCAATCGTGTCGCCCGGGAGCCCGATCACGCGTTTGACGTAATTGGTCTGCGGGTCCTGTGGGAACTTGAACACGATCACGTCGCCGCGCCGGACGTTCCGGAACGGAAAGAGGGAGCTCTTCGAGCTTTCTCGCGCGCCGAAGATGAATTTGTTGACCAGCAGATGATCCCCGATCAGGATGTTGTTCTGCATCGATCCGGTCGGCACCTTGACCGCCTGAATGACGAAGGTCATGCCGAACAGCGCCATGATCACCGTGACCACGGCCGATTCAAAGTACTCGCGCAATACCGACTTGGCCTCGGGCGATTCCACCGCGTCGCCTTCATAAGGCGCGATTTCTGGTGTCCGGCCGGGTGTGACCCGGTCGGTGTCCGGCGGCGTTACCGGCGCGAGTTCCGGGACCATGCCCACAGTTTCCAGCGTTCCACCTTGCTCTTCAGACATCCCTTGCGTCCTTCGCCTCCGGAACCGGCCCCGGATCCCCGGGCGGTAATTGGTCAAGTTTCTGCAGCGCCATGCGCGCCGCCTGCTGGTGCGCGTCCTTGATCTTCCGACCTACGCCGTCGGCGACGAAACGGTCCTCAAAGCGGACCTGGACATGGAAAAGACGGTCGTGCGCGGGCCCTACCTTTTCCACCACCTCGTAGCGGGGCGGCGCCATCCCCCGGGCCTGCAGGCGCTCCTGCAGAGTCGTCTTGAAATCGAGCGCCTCGGTGATCTCGGGATCGAGCACGGCGATGATGCTGCGGAAACTCCGTCGCAGAAACTGGTGCGCGGCTTCGATCCCGCCGTCGAGGTAAATCGCCGCGATCAGCGCCTCGTAGGCCCCGACCAGCAGTGTACGTTTGGCCCGGCCTCCGGTCTTCTCCTCGCCGCGATTGAGACGGAGAAATTCGCCGAGTTGTAGCGTCTGGGCCTGAATCTCGAGGGTTTCGGCGCTGACCAGGTGGGCTTTCAGCTTGGACAGCTTTCCCTCGTCGTGACGGGGGAACCGTTCGAGCAACCAGGCGCTGATCAGGAAACCGAGCACGGCGTCGCCCAGGAACTCCAGCGCCTCATTATCCTCCAAAGGCGTCCCGGTCTGTTCATTGGCGAACGACCGGTGGGTGACGGCACGATCGAGCAACTCACGTCGCCTAAAGGTGTACAGCAGGCGCTCCTCGAGCAGCGCCAAGCCGCCACCGTCTTCAGATTCCATCAGACTGTAACTCATCCAGCCGCTACGCGGGCGCTAAGACGACTTGGCCGGCGGCTGGTTCCCGGCGACGGGCTTGTACTTTTCGATCAGCTCCTGCAATCCGTCCAGCGAGTCGTTGTGGCGGTACTTGTAAAACTTCTCAAGATTCGGCCGGGTAGCGGCCACCAGCCCCTGGAAAGTCTGGTCGGTTCCCCCGATGGCGATCGTCTGTGCGTAGGCAGCGATGATCCTGTCCACGATCTGATCGGCTTCGGCCAGCAACGCCTTGGCTTCATCTGTCGTTTTGTCAGGGAGATCATCATACCTCTTCCTGACCTGAGCATACGCTCCATTTACCAGCGCATCCGCCAGCAGGTAAAACGTCACCGGATCGGAGGCATCCAGCGCTCCGGCTTTCAACAGGTGCTCCGCCGCCGCCGCGCTGTCCCCCTTGGACTTCAGGAAGAGGCCGGCAGCCTGGTGCATCGACCCCAGGAACTGGTTCTTCTGCGTGTTCCACTGGTCCGCCGGCAAACCCGGTATGGTCTCGCCCTTCTCTATGCTGGCGATAACCAGTTCGGCACACTTCAATCCCTGCTCATCATAGGTGTGCTTGCCGGTTTTCGCCTGACGGCTTGCCGTATCTGCCAGAATCAGGGCCACCAGCAGTTCGCCGGGGTACTTCGTCAGGTGCGTCATGCCATGCGAGAAGCCCTTATCGAGGTCATTGTTCTGAACATAGAACGTAACCAGCGATTTGCTCGCATTCTGGCCGAGCTTGCTGTTCGGGTAAGTGGCCAGGAACTGCTCCGCCAGTTTGATCTTTTCTGCGAGCGACGGGGCTGTAACGAAGGCGTTATACGCCGCGGCCTCCTCTGCGGTATAACCGGGATCCTGGGGTGGCTGCTGGGGAGTGCCGGTCGGTTCCTGCATCACGGCCGCCGTCCAGCTCAAGGCCCACGCGCTAGGGGCAGGAAGGCTCATTAAGAGAGCCGACAATAGAAGCGCGTTGAGGCGTCCTATCATGAGATCCTCCAATAAAGTGTTATATTCCGTTGTAGGATTAGGGAACTAGCCTGATTTCCGGGCATCAACCTCAATCCTGACGGCACATTGTAAGTTAAGCTGTTCTGCAGATCAAGCATCGCTCGCATCTCCTGTTCCACAAGGATGCAGGATCCTGCATGCGGAGTTGCCACCTCTGTTCGAGCTCGGTTTGGCGGGCTTGCTTGACACTCTCAAAGACCCACTGATATTTTGAAACGCTTTCTGCTTCCCGGCAAGAAAGCGGAGGATTGGATGGACTCTTTTAACGGCATGAAAGTTCCCTCAAACGGTCAAAGAATACGAATCGAGGAGGGACAGCTTCGCGTACCCCCGCATCCAATCATCCCTTTTATCGAAGGCGACGGCACCGGGCGCGACATCTGGAAGGCTTCCCGCCGCGTCTTTGACGCCGCGGTGGCCAAGGCCTACGGGGACAGCCGCTCGATCTCCTGGTTCGAGGTCTTCGCCGGCGAGAAGGCGCATGAGCGGTTCGGTGAATGGCTTCCCAAGGATTCGGTCGATGCCATCCGGGAGTTTGTCGTGGCGATCAAGGGTCCGTTGACCACGCCCATCGGAGGGGGGATCCGTTCGCTGAATGTCGCGCTGCGCCAGGTGCTCGACCTCTATGCGTGCGTGCGCCCGGTGCGGTATTTCCCCGGCGTCCCTTCGCCGGTGAAGAACCCCGAGCGCCTGAACGTGGTGATCTTCCGGGAGAACACGGAGGATGTGTATGCCGGCATCGAGTTCCAGCAGGGCACCGAAAAGGCCAGGAAGGTGATCGAGTTTCTGGGCGCGCTCGGTCACCAGATACGGCCTGACAGCGGCATCGGCATCAAGCCCATTTCCGCTTTCGGTACCCAACGGCTGGTCCGCCGCGCGATTCGTTACGCGCTGGAGCGCGGGCGTGGGCCGTTAACGCTCGTCCACAAGGGCAACATCATGAAGTTCACCGAAGGCGCGTTTCGCGACTGGGGATATGAACTTGCCCATCAGGAATTCGGCGACCGGACCGTCACCGAGCAGGAGGTCAGCGAAAAGTTCGGCGGGAAAGCGCCCCCGGGGCGGCTCATCATCAATGATCGAATCGCCGACTCGATGTTTCAACAGGTGCTTACCCGTTCGGCCGAGTACGCCGTGCTCGCCACGCCCAATCTGAACGGTGACTACCTGAGCGACGCCTGCGCCGCGCAGGTGGGAGGACTCGGCATCGCCCCGGGCGCGAATATCGGAGATACCGCGGCCCTGTTCGAGGCGACCCACGGTACCGCGCCGAAATACGCCGATAAGGATGTCATCAATCCCGGCTCGCTGATTCTTTCCGGTGTCATGCTGTTCGAGCACATCGGCTGGCCCGAAGCGGCGACGCTGATCAACGATGGCTTTGCCAGGACGATCGCTCAGAAACGGGTCACCTACGACCTCGAACGGCTTATGGACGGGGCACAGAAACTGCGCACCAGCGAGTTCGCCGATGCCATCATCGAGAACGTGTGACGGCAGGCCGGGGGCCACGCGCGGGCCTGGGATTGCCGATCGCGAGTCCGGAATCTAGGATCAGACATGGCCAGGAAAAAAATCACCGTAGTCGGTGCGGGTAACGTGGGCGCGACCGTAGCCCATCGCCTGGTGGACATGGATCTGGGCGACGTCGTGCTCATCGACGTCATCGAAGGGCTGCCTCAGGGGAAGGGGTTGGACCTGGTGGAGTCCTCCCCCATCCTCGGTCTCGATGTGCGCGTATCCGGATCCAACGGCTACCGCGAAAGCGTCAACTCGGACATCGTCGTGATCACCGCCGGCATCGCGCGAAAGCCGGGGATGAGCCGCGACGACCTGCTCAAGACCAACACAGATATTGTCCGGGGCGTGACGCGGGAGGTGGCCAAGCATTCGCCGAATGCGATCCTGGTCGTGGTCTCCAACCCGCTCGATGCCATGAGCTACGTGGCCTATAAAGTGTCAGGATTCCCCGCCGAGCGCGTCATGGGGATGGCCGGGATTCTCGACTCCGCGCGGATGCGGTACTTTATCGCCGAGGAGCTTCACGTTTCGGTGGAAAACGTCTCGACGCTCGTCCTCGGCAGCCACGGCGACGAGATGGTGCCGCTGATCCGGTACTCCACGGTGGCCGGGATCCCGCTCTCGGACCTGCTGAGCCAGGAGCGGATCGACGCCATCGTGCAGCGGACGCGGCAGGGGGGCGCCGAAATCGTGAGTCTGTTGAAGGCCGGCTCGGCCTACTACGCCCCGTCGGCTTCGGTCGCCGAGATGGTCGAGGCCATCCTGAAAGACAAGAAGAAAATTCTTCCCTGCGCGGCGTTTTTGGACGGTCAGTACGGCATCAAGGGAGTCTACCTCGGCGTGCCCGTCAAGCTCGGCTCCCGCGGCATCGAGCAGGTTCTGGAGATCGGACTGACTCTCGAGGAGCGAGGCGCGCTGCATCGATCGGCCGAAGCCGTCCGCGAATTGATCTCGCGGATTCAACTCTGAGCCGGCCTATGTAGCGAGCGCCGGCTCAGATCACCTTTTGCAGCCCTTTGGCCCTGACCTCCGCCCCGAGCGCGTCCAGCAGCGAGCGCTCCACCACCGCCAGACCCGCCGGCCGTAGTTTCCGTCCCATGGCATCCGTCACATAGAAGACGTCCAGCGCGAGATCCTTCTCGGTAGTGATCCGGGCGAAGGTGATACTGAGGTGGAGCGCGGCCAGCCGGCTGGCGATCTTGAAAGCGAGGCCCAACTCATCACCGGCCCGCACCTCCACGATCGTGTTCCTGGCCGATGACTCGTTGTCGAATCGCACGGCCGCGTCGTTGCCCGCCGCCGGATAGCGCCGGCGCAAGGAACGGGCCGCCCGCCGCCTGCGCTCTTCGACCGCGGCCACTACGTCATATCGGCCTTCGACGGCGGATTTGATGCAGCGGTCGATCCCGGGCCACCGCACGCTCGGAATCGACGAGGGGCGTCCGGCTTCGCAGAGCTTGAACGTGTCGATGACCCAGCCATCCTCGCAGGTGTAGAGATCCGCGCTCAGGATGTTGATGCCCTCGGCGGTAAAGACGCCGGCCAGGCGGGCAAAAAGGCCCTGCCGGTCTCTCGCGCAAACCGTCAGTTCAGTCAGTTGTTCTTCTTCCCGCGCACGCCAGTCGGTGATCGCGGGCTGATCCGCGAGGCGCTGGATCAGCCGGTAGTGCCGCACCATCTCTTCGGCCGGCGTCGTCCGCAGGTATCGGTCGGGTAACATCGTCAGGTGTCGCTCGACGTCCATCGGCCGGGCCTCCCCGGTCAGCGCGGAGATCACCCGTCTCCTGACGTGATGGGTCCGCCGAGGGCTCACGACGCCGGTTCCGCCGGCCTCGAGCAGCGGCCGGGTACGATGATAGAGCTCAAGCAGAAGCGAGCCCTTCCAGTCGCTCCAGACTCCCGGGCCGACGCCGGAGGTATCCGCGTAGGTCAGCAGCGTCAGCATCCGGAGAACTTCGAGGGATCCCACCCGGCGGGCAAACTGTTCGACCAGCCGCGCCTCTCCGATATCCCACCGCTGTGAAAGATGCGACATCAACAGGTGATGCCGCACGAGAAAGACCACGCGCTCGGAACCGGCCTCGTCCAGTCCCAGCCGCGCGCATAACCGGGCCGCAATTCGCGCGCCCCGGGTCGAATGATCGCTCCCCCTGCCCTTGCCGATGTCATGCAGCAGCAAGCCGAGGTAGAGGGTCGATACCTCCCCGGTTTCCCCCCAGATCTCGGAGAGCCCGCCGAGGCCCCGGTGCTTGGAGGACTGCAAGCCGTCCATGCACTCGACGGCCTGAAGGGTGTGCTCATCGATCGTGTACCGGTGATAGGCGTCGTGTTGAACCAGGAACGCGATCCGCGCGAATTCGGGAAGGTAGCGGCCGAGGAAGCCGGTCTCTTGCATGACGCGGAGCGCGGCGCCCACCTGGCCCCGAGCTCCGAGCAGCCGCATGAATTCACGGCCCGACTCAGCCGAAGCGCGAAAACGCCGGTCGACCCCCGCGAGGGAAGCCCGCACGGCCGAGGTCAGCGCCTCATCGAGATCGACCCCGGCCGCCTGAGCGGCCGAGAAAACGCTCCATAACCGCATCGGATCATGCTTGAAATCGCCGGTACCGCGCTTCCAGTGCAGCCGCCCCTTTCGGACTACAAACGGGGTCTCCTCCCGGCCAAGGCGGCGCTCCGGGAGAATGTATCGCCGGGTGGACATCGCCGGCGCCCTCATCCGGGCCAGGAAGCTCTTGCACACCGCATGAAGGGCATGGGCGTGCTGGTAGTACTCCCGCATGAATCGTTCCGAGGCCAGGAGTCCGCGACGCGGCCGATACCCCAGATTCGACGCCATCGACCACTGGAGGTCGAGCGTCAGCACGTCGGTCTTCCGGCCGGTCGAGAAATGCGCCTCGTTGCGCACCCGGAACAGGAACTCGTAGCCCCGCCGCGCGGCCGAAGCTTCGGTCGCGGAGAGCAGGCCCTCCATCCGGAGCGCGTCGAGATCCGTGCACCCGTACCGGGCTCGGGCCATCCACAGCATGACATGCAGGTCGCGAAGTCCCCCGGCGCTCTCCTTCACATGGGGTTCCTGCAACCCGATCGATCGGCCGAAACGCGCGTAACGCTGTTCGATTTCTCGCCGCATGGCGCCGAGGTATTCGGTGGTCTCCTGTCCGCGGCGCAGCATCATTTCTTCGAGTTCGCGGGAGAGTCGCTTAAAGAGATAGGGATTTCCGCTGACCAGCCGGGCATCGGCCAGCGCATTTCGCGCGATGAGATTCTGACCGGCTACCGCCAGCGCCTCGCTGACGGTCTGGTAG
>JACQTD010000017.1 GCA_016210985.1 Acidobacteriota bacterium | reverse complement strand
TGTTGTCGAGCGGAACAAGAACTAAGCACGATTTGCAGGAAGCATTCTGCCCCAAAGGGGCCTAATGTGAAAGCCTAGGGCAACGCCCTAGGATGACACCAGCAGAGTCATCAAGCCCCAACGGGGCGGAATCAGGTCCACGGAGGAAAAGCGGAATGCCACAATCCTTGTCTTCGATCCTGGTTCACTTGATCTTTAGCACGAAGGAAAGACAACCTTACATCACCCCGGCCATTGAGCCCGAACTCCACGCCTACATGGCAACGATATTCCGCGCGTTGAAATCACCGGCGATCTCCATCGGTGGCACTAAGGATCACGTGCACAGCCTGTTCACCTTGTCCCGCACGGTTTCCGTCGCCGACTTGGTTGAAGAGGTGAAGAAGAGCTCCTCGAAATGGATGAAGACGAAGGGGAATGAGTTCCGCCATTTCCAGTGGCAGCGAGGGTACGGGGCGTTTTCGATTGGGCAATCAAACGTGGCCGCACTCCTGAAGTACATCCGGGATCAGAAGGGGCATCATCGACAACGAACATTTCAGGAGGAATTCAGAACCTTTCTTGCGAAATACCGAATCGAATGTGATGAGCGATACGTCTGGGATTGAAATCGGATATCCGCGAGGACCTATATCGCCCCCTTGGGGCTTCATGGACCCTCGTCGTTACCCTGGGGCGTCGTCCGCCATAACTACCTGGCGGACTCTGCCCCAGGCTCTAACATCGCGCCCCCTTGGGGCTGCTCCATCAACGGCCTGAGTGGAAACTGATGGTCAGAATTGTTCCAGCACCCTTGGGAGGCGCGTTACCCTGCCAGATCGGTTTGATCCATGTTTCGGGTGCGACCGTCGCAGGCAAGTCTACGACTGAAAGACGCGACGAATCCGGAGCCGAATCCCAATCCCACGGTAGTGATCCAGAACGAACAGCGATTGGAGCAGGTTGCTTAGGGAGGTGTTCGGAGTTCAAGCTCCGGCTTGCCCAAGTACAGCAAGACCAAACTAAAGCTTGAACTCCAAACGGAATCCGCGCTGAGTAAATTGGCGCGGATTCGCGATCTTCTCTGACCGATCCCGACAAGTTCTGCGGTCCGGGTCGGTACTTCAGAACGGCCGGAAACGGACGATGTAGAAGAGATCGGGCAAGTAGATATTTCCTTGGCTGTCGGTGGCCATGAACGCGCTCCGGTTAAAGAAGAGGTTGCTTTGGGTCGGTACGGATCCTTCGGTGATCAGTCCCGGTTGACCCGTGCCGGCGGCTGTTCGGAGGATTCCATTGGCATCGATCCAGCGCACCCGCAGGTTGCCCGTCTCGGCGAAGAAGACGTTTCCGCGTCCGTCAACCGCGATACCCTGCGGATTTCTGATCAGGGCGCCACGCGCAACCGCGCCATCAGGCGTAAAGCCGGGGGTATTGAGTACTCCAGCTATAACCGTGACGTTTCCACCGACCGGAAACTTGAGTACGCGACTGCGTGCGCTGTCGGAAACATAGATGGTTTCCGTGGCGGGGTCGAGCGCCATATGGCTGGCGGCGAAGTTAGCTTGAGTCGCCGGAACGCCCTCATCCGTCGAGGTCCCCGCACCCCCAACGGTCGTGATGATTCCGTTTCGATCCACGCGGCGGATAATGCCGGGCTGGACATTTGGAGAGATATACAAGGCCCCTGAGACATTCGAGTATTGAAGATGCAGGGGCGCCGTCAGCGTAGCCTGGAGCGCGGGCCCGTTGTCGCCCCCGTTTCCCTGAACGCCAGTTCCCGCGAACACGGTGATCCTGCCCTGGGTGTCGATTTTGAGAACCTTGCGGTTCGCCAAGTCGGGAATGTAAACGTTGCCTTCATTATCGACGGCGAGACCTCGAGGGTCGAGCGAAGCATCCAGGGCCGGCATTCCGTTGGTGAAGACTCCGCCGCCCA
Source organism: Acidobacteriota bacterium (assembly GCA_016210985.1). Lineage (GTDB taxonomy): Bacteria > Acidobacteriota > Blastocatellia > HR10 > JACQTD01 > JACQTD01. The sequence continues at coordinate 17,704 of JACQTD010000017.1, read as the reverse complement.
CGCCACTCCCGGCAAACCTTGTGACGATACCCGTGCTCAGATCCACCTTTCGAATAAATTTGAGCGCCGCGTCGGAGACATAAAGGAAGTTCCCTGAGACGGTGCAGGTAAATGCCTGGACAATCGGGGACTGATTGGCCTGCCCGCCAGCGCCTGGCACCGCGGAAGGAGAAGCGCCCGCCACGACCGTCAGGTTTCCTGCCGGCGTCAGGGCTAGAACTTGCTGAGTCCCTTCCACCGAAATCAGGACTGTACCGTCCAGGGCCACGACAAGTCCTTGAGGCAACGACACATTGGCCTGCAGTGCCGGACCGCCAATCCCATTTTCGCCCACACTCCCATCACCAGCCACGGTGTTGATGATCCCACCGATGGTGAACTGACGGATCCGGTGGTTGAGCTCGTCGGATATGTACATCGCCCCCGTCGCAGGATTCACTGCGACACCGCTGGGACTTGCGAGCTGAGCGGCCGTCGCAAGCCCGCCGTCTCCCGAGAAGCCCACCGTACCGTTGCCGGCGATCGTCGTGATTGACCCTGGCGCACCGTTTGGATCGGGGAGATCGATGGCTCGAATCACGTTGTTGCCCCGGTCGGCAACGAAGATTTTCCCTGAATTGGGATCATGTGCGAGACCTACCGGGCCCCTCAATTGTGCCGATTTGGCGGGCGTGCCATCGGGTGAGAACCCGGCAGTCGTAGACCCGCAGATCGTGTCGAGGGTAGCCGAGGCTGAGTCGATGTTGCCCGTTGTCGCGTCATAGACATACTGGAAGCGGCGGATACGATGGTTGTCCGTAACAAGAACAACCTGCCGTGCCCCCAGCACTGGCGGCAGCGCGATACAGGCCCTCGGCCCTGAGAAAGACGCCGCGAGGGCAGGTCCGTCCGTTCCCGCGCCCAAGCCAGCGACGACAACGATAGATCCCGTAACCGCGTTTGTTGCGACGAGCCCGTTAAACTGGGTCACAAAAATCACTCCGTTCGTGTCCATGCACACGCCTATTGGGACGCGATTGACAGAGCCGTTTGTCGGGACAGGCGTTGTAGGTGCAACGTTCGTTGGAATCCCGTTTCCGACGATCGTCGAGATCTTGCCGCCGACCGTGAACTGCCTCACCCGCGCCCCTAATTGCTCAGTGAATAGAACAGATCCGTCCCTGCTGAGACTGATTTGCCGAGGCTGAATGATGAGGGCGTCGGTTGCGGGACCGCCGTCCCCCATGCTGGGTATCCCCGCTCCCGACTGGCCGAGAGCCACGGTGACGACCGTGTTATCGATCTTGAAACTGTTCGTTTGGGCCGAGCCCACTGCCTCGCCAGTCGCCCGGTCGATGGTAGTGACCCGCACGATTACGTCGGTGTTGTACAGTTCAGCGCGATTGAGATCATAGAAGGAATTCCAAACGAAGACATGGGAAGTCCCCGCCTCGCTCGCGGCCAGAGCAGTCGTCCCTTCGCTCGGACTCCCGAGCGCTTCGGTAGCGGCTGTATAGGGTCCTGCCGGGCCGGTCGTCGAGTACTCTACCTTCACCTCGAACGAAGCGGCCGGCGTGTTCTGAACTGTGTACCGAATGGGAACCCGGTCGTACACTGCCCCTGCCGGCGTTGTGATGGTCAAGCTGGGCGCGCTGGCCGCAGCCCTGTTACCTGGACCTGTAGCGCAAAGTCCGGCCACAAGGATCGCGGCGCCCACCACACTGGATAAAGCGCGAGAGTTTCTCCTGCTGATCATAAGCTCTGCTCCTAGCCTCCATACGTTGAGTTGAACTCCTCTACCCGGTAACGCGAGAACCCGGCGAGAATCCAATCACCTACTGGAAAAAGCAGTGCTGAAATATCCGGCTGCGAGCCAGCGGGTCAGTTTGGGGCAGTGGGTCAAGTTGAGCTCGGCTTGGAGTTCAACCTTTAGGTTGGGCTTGGCGATACTCGACCAAGCTAAAGCTTGAACTCCAAACTGACCCACTACCCAGTTTGGGGCAGTTATCCGGTTTGGTGGTCAGGGAGTGGTCAGAAGCTATTCCTCGAGGGTGGAGGTGTCACCGGTCTCGAGCCCGAGTTCTTTCGCCTTGAGCACCCGGCGCATGATTTTTCCGCTGCGGGTTTTGGGCAGGGAAGTGGTGAACTCGAGTTCGGACGGAACCGCTATGGGACCCAGCGTGTGGCGCACATGGGCCTTGATCTCTTCCCTCAGTTCCGAACCGGGGGTATATCCCTGTTTCAGAATGACGAAGACCTTAATGGCTTCGCCCTTTAAGGGATCGGGTTTGCCGATGGCCGCAGCCTCCGCTACCGCCGCGTGGCTGACGATCGCGCTCTCGACCTCGGCCGTGCCCAGGCGATAGCCGGAGACCTTGAGCACATCATCCGATCGTCCGAGGATCCAGAAATATCCGTCATCATCGCGGTAGGCGACGTCGCCCGCAGTGTAAACATTAGGAATGCTCCTCCAATACTGCTCGTAACGGTCGGGGTCCTTGTAGACCGTGCGAAGCATCGAGGGCCATGGGGTTTTGATCACCAGGGATCCGCCCTTATTGGGCGGCATGGGCTTTCCATCCTTGTCGAGGACGTCGGCAACGATACCCGGAAAGGGCCGCGTGGCCGATCCCGGCTTGAGCGGCACGCCAGGCAGCGGGGTGATCATGGTCATCCCGGTCTCCGTCTGCCACCAGGTGTCCATAATTGGACAGCGCTCGCCCGTGACCCGGTGATACCAGAGCCAGGCCTCGGGGTTGATCGGTTCCCCGACCGTCCCCAGGATCCGAAGCGACGACAGGTCATGACTTGCGGGCCATTCATCGCCGTATCGCATGAGCGATCGTATGGCCGTCGGCGTGGTGTAGAAGATCGTCACGCCGTGTTGCTCGATGAGTTTCCACCAGCGGCCGGGATCGGGGTAGTCCGGAGCGCCTTCGGCGAAGAGTATCGTCGCGCCATTCAGCAGCGGTCCGTACACAATGTAACTGTGTCCGGTGACCCATCCGGGATCGGCGGTACAGAAGTAGACGTCTTCGTCTTTCAGGTCAAAAACCCATTTCGTGGTGATGTAGGTGCCGACCATGTATCCACCGTGAACATGGAGAACTCCTTTTGGCCGTCCGGTGGTTCCCGAGGTGTAAAGCGTATAAAGCGGGTCCTCGGAGTCCATGGACTCGGCTTCGCAAATGGCGGATGATTGCTTGAGCAACGCGTCCCAGTCGCGTTCACGGGGACCGAAAATCTCAATCGGAGGTGATTGTCGCCGTACTACCACGACGTGCTGCACACTGGGCGCGCCCTCGACGGCCTCATCGACCACCGCTTTCAGCTGGATCGATTTTCCCCGCTGGAAACCGACGTCGGCGGTGACGACCAGCTTCGCTTCGGCGTCCTCGATGCGTTCGCGCAGGGCCAGTGCGCTGAATCCGGAGTAAACCACGCTGTGGATCGCCCCGACGCGGGCTACGGCCAGCATGGCGACAAACTGCTGGGGAATCCGGGGCATGTAGATCATCACCCGGTCACCTTTCTTTATGCCCAGGGTTTTCAAGCCCGAAGCGAACCTGCAGACCTGCCGGTGAAGCTCACCGTACGTCAGCACCTGACTCGATCCATCTTCTCCCACCCACAACAGCGCGACTTTGTTCCTGCGCCATGTCTTCACATGCCGGTCGAGGCAGTTGTAGGTGATATTACAGCGCGCGCCGAGAAACCATTTGGCCCACGGATAGCGCCACTCGAGCACCTGCGTCCAGGGCTGGAACCAATCCAATTCGGAGGCGATGCCGGACCAGAAGGCTTCGGGATCAGCGACCGCCTTCTGATAGACCGACTCGTAGTCTGAAACCCATGCGCGTAGCCTCACTTCTTCAGGCGGGGTCCAGATCTTCCGGGCCTCTGAAAAAACGTCGATTTTCTCATCGGGGTTCGTCATCCAGGGCTCCTAAATCGAATCTGACAGCGGTACCGAAACCGCGATTTCATCCGTCTTTGCGGCCATGATGAAGTCATTCCGGTGGAGCCCGCGGATCTTGTGGGTCCACCAGGTCACGGTTACGCGACCCCATTCGGTGAGCACCGACGGATGGTGATCTTCCGCCTCCGCCAGCTCTCCGACTTTGAAGGTAAAGGCCAGGGCCTCGGCGAAGTCTTGAAATCGGAAGACGCGCTCGAGGCGGGGTATCCCGTCACGTTCGACGATCGTCCAATTCGGGACTTGGGGTTTGAGTTCCTCGATTTCAGCGTCGGTTACGCGCGGAGCGTCCTTCCGGCATGCGACACACTTTTCGCGGATCAATTCAGTCATGGCAACGTCTCCTCTAGTGCTTGTCATCCAGATCGTCATCGAGGTCCGGTCGTGCGCCGTCGCATGGTCTCGGTGGATCGGGCGAGGGGTTCTGTGGGTTCCTCGGTTATACTGCCGACCGGCACAACTCCGGTCGTTGGCTTTTGCAATCCGGGCACATCCGGCCGTGGTGCATCCTGTCCGGCCTTCCGGACCCGGTGCTCCCGCCACCACTTCCAAGGCGATTCAAATACCAGTATCCAAAGCCGGAACTGTAGTACAAACTGAACAATCAACCAGGTGTAAAACAGGTCGGCCGCCACGGCGAGGTATCCCATGCCGAGCAGCTTCCACGACTCCTTCAGGGAGCGTGGGGTGATCCCGGCAGGCGTGCGCTTGAAGTAACGCCCGGCATGATGGGCGATGATTTCATCCAGCCGTCGTTCCACTCGCTCGAGTGGAGTACCGGAGTCTTCCTGGTTCAAGAGCGGAATACCGGCCAGTGAGCGCCCGCACGCCCGGCAAAACCGGCCCGTTTCCTGATTCTCTTTACCGCAGCTTGGACAGAACACGGATCTCGTCTCTCTATCGTCAGATCAGGGCCAGAAATTCCTCTCGTGTCAACCCAGCTTGTTTGATAATAGCCAAGAGCGTTCCCCTTGGGATGTCCTTTCGCTCCGGAACAATGACCAGTCGCATTCTACCGCTCTCCTCTCGCTTGGTCAGGGCGTGGTGGCTCCCCTTCCCGCGTGTGGGGGCGTCGATAAAGCCGGCTGTGCGGAGCGCATTGAGCACCTCTCGCGTGGAGAGCGTAGGCAGGCCATTCACGGCAAGGCTACTTCCAGCGGCGCCGTAAATCGCTGAGGGGCTTCAATAGCGTCTCGAATATCTTCCCAAATCCCCAATTGGGCCGCATTTTCCAGGAAAAGCTCTACCGCTTCCTTCAGCATCGTCAGAGCTTCGTCCGTGGTGGCGCCACACGAGGCTACGCCGAGTTCCGGGCAAATAGATACATAACCCTCGGGTTCGTGCCAAATTGTTGCCGTAAGCGTTGCGTGCGACATGTGATTCTCCATCCTTCACTACCCTATGGACGATTATAACAATGGGGTAGAGCCGTTCATTCTCACTCAAGCGCGAGTACGAGGACGATCACGCGTACGATCACGATGCTATAGGTTGGCGATCTGATGTTCCATCTTACCTCGGCGAAATCCCCAGCGCCTTCATCCTCCGATAGAGATGACTCCGGTCGATGCCCATCACATCGGCGGTTCGGCTTACATTGCCTTGCTGTTCGGCCAGTTTGGCCTGAATGTATTGCCGTTCGAAGCCCTCCGCGGCTTCGTGGAAGTTACGATAGCCCGAATCGGCTTCCATCGCGGCAGGCGCGTCCGCGCCGAGGTTGGGCAAATCGTCGACCTCGACCGCAGGACCGGCACGCATGATTACCATCCGTTCGACGGTGTTTCGCAATTCGCGAACGTTGCCCGGCCAAGGGTGATTCTGCAATCTCTCCCTGGCCGCAGTCGTAAACACCTTGAGGGGTCTGCCGTAGGCCCGGGAGAACTTCAGATTGAAATGGTCGAGAAGCAACGGAATATCCTCCGGCCGGTCCCGCAGCGGCGGCACATAGAACGGAATCACGCTCAGCCGGTAGAAGAGGTCCTCGCGAAAAGCGCCATGATCTATCATCCTCTCGATCGACTGGTGGGTGGCGGCGATGATGCGCACGTCGGTCGTCAGCCATTGGCTGCCGCCGAGCGGTTGGAAGCGTCCCTCCTCGAGGACCCGGAGGATTTTCGCCTGCGTTTTCAGGCTCATGTCCCCGATTTCATCGAGCAGCAGCGTCGCGCCGTCCGCCTGTTCGAATTTACCTTGCCGGGCGGTAGTGGCGCCGGTGAAGGCACCCTTCGCGTGGCCGAAGAGTTCCGATTCGACCAACTCCTCGGGAATGGCTGCGCAGTTGAGCTCCACCAACGGTTGTGAAGCGCGCCGGGAATGGGCATGAATGGCACGGGCAACCAGTTCCTTGCCGCTGCCCGACTCGCCATAAATGATGACCCTGCCGTCGGTGGGGGCAGCGATGGCGATCTGTTGCCGGAGCGCGCGCATGGGTACGCTGTCGCCGATCAGCTGGTAATCGTGGGTCAGGCGCTCGCGAAGCTGCTCGGTCTCTCTTTCGAGCGCCTTCTGACGCATGGCATTCCGTGCGGTGAGCAGAATCCGGTCGAGCGACAGCGGCTTTTCGATGAAATCAAAGGCTCCGAGTTTGGTGGCCTGTACGGCGGTTTCGATGGTGGCATGGCCTGAGATCATGACAAATGCCGTATGGGGATGCGACGGTCCCAGCCGCTGGAGCGTTTCGATGCCGCTCAGGCCGGGCAACCAGACATCGAGCAGCACGCAGGCGTAGTCCCGTTGCTCGAAGGCGGCCAGGCAGGCTTCCCCGGATTCGACGGCGCCGACGGAATACCCTTCATCCTCGAAGACGCCCCGCAGTGCCTGGCGAATGCCTTGCTCGTCATCAACAATGAGAATCGACGGCGGCATCAGGCGATCAATTGAGTCCCGCCCGGGCGGCGCTCGGGCGTAGCGGCGGGCAGATCGATCACGAACCGCGCGCCCCGGGGTTTGTTGTCCTCGCCGCGCACGCGACCGCCGTGGTCGGCCACGATCCGGCTGACAATGGAGAGCCCCAGCCCCATGCCGCGTTCCCTTGTGGAGAAGTAAGGTGTGAAGAGTTTGTCCCGGATCTCCGGGCGGATCCCAAGTCCCGAATCGCTGACCATCAGACGGGCAGTCTCGGACTCGGGCAGGTAGGTTGTTTCCACCAGGATTCGGCGGTCTCCCGGAAGATCCCGCATCGACTCGAGCCCATTATCGATCAAATTGACGATGGCGCGCTTGATCTGCTCCGCATCGATCAGGATTTCCGGCAGCATGGGATCGAGCGTCATCACGATGGAGCTGCCTTCGAGGCGGCCGTCATAGAGCCGGACCGCCGCTTCGACCGCCTGGTTCAATGAACCCTCGACGGCCTTGGTCTCCGGAAGCCGGGCAAAGCGGGTGAACGAATCGACCATGCGTTGCAGCGTGCTGACCTCGCTCACGATCGTGCTCGTGCATTCCGCGATCATGAGCTCAAAACTCCCGGCCGAACGGCCCTGATCCCGTTCGAGGTTCCGCGCGATGCGCTCGGCCGAGAGCTTGATCGGCGTCAGCGGATTCTTGATTTCGTGCGCCATACGACGCGCCACCTCGCTCCAGACCTCGCTTCGTTGCGCGCGCACCAGGTCGGAGATGTCGTCAATGGTGATCACCGTCCCTCGGGGCTCGCTCCGCTCGTCGCGTAAGGAGGAAGCCGTGATAGCCAGGTGTTGGGTTCCGGAGAGTACCGGCAGGTCGAGGTCGGTGGTGGCGAATCCGCGGCGCCGCGCGGTGCGCAGCAGCTTCGAAACCCTCTCGAGCCGGTGATCACTGAGGACAGCCCGCAGCGCGCTGTCCAACTCTTGGCCCTGGAGCCCGGGTTTGAGCTGGAGAATCCTGGCGGCCGCGCTGTTGATCGTGGTCACACAGTTACTCGAATCGAGCGAAATGATCCCGGTCGAAAGACTCTCCAGCACCGTTTCAGTGTACCGCCGCCGCTCCTCGAGCGTCCGGTTGATTTCCTGAAGGGAAAGCGCCGATTCCTCCAGCCGCTTCCGATTCTCCCGCAGTTGCACCGTCATCTGGTTGAAGGACTCGACCAGCAAGCCGAGTTCGTCCTCGGCCCAGCAATCCACGGTCGGATCCAGATCGCCCCCGGCCACCCGCCGCGTGGCTCCCGCCAAGGCTTGAATCGGATCCGCGATCTCCTTGCCAAGCCGATTCGCTATCCATGCGGCGACAAACAACAGCAGGAACGTGATGACGCCCAGCGTATAGAGGCTGGTCTTCCGGAACTGCCGGTTCTGCTGCCGTAACGACTCATAAATCGCGCGCTGTTCACGGATTCGCTGTTCTTTCTGCAGGACGGCGGAAGGGGTTTGGTAGACGCTCAGGAGAACGCCCAGTTGGTCGTCCAAGGGCTCGGCGGCTACATCGAAGCGATCCATGGCTCCCGGAATTTCAAATTGCGCCGAACCGGCCGATCCCGCCATCGCACGTGCCGCAATCGGCTCGATGACGGGGATCAAGGCATCGGGCAGGGAACCGCCCGTGCGAATCCGATCATAGACGAGCCGGCCCCGATGGTCGTACCGACGGACCAGGAACAATTCGTGGCTCGTCATCTGATCCGAGATGAGATCCGCCTCGGTCAGTGGAGAAGACCCCGCGGCGTGATGCTGGATCAGGAGGGCCAGCGATCGGGTCATGTCCCTCAGGTTCTCCATCTCGATGCTGTCGAATTGCCTCCCGAGCGCGTCGGACTCCTTCATGACTACATCCAGCGGGTTGCTGAACCACTTCTCCACCGTTCGATTGATGAAGAGGTAAGAAAACATGGCCAGGAAGACCAGCGGAAGGATTGAAATCACGATGAAGTATTTGAGCAGACGGGACTTGAGGTGGGATCCCAGCTGACGCTCCCTTCGCTCCCGGCGAAGCCGGAGGATCATGCGCGCGAGAATGAAGGTAAAAATGGAGAAGGCGAGAAAATTGAACGCGGAGAGCGCGTAAAGCGAAACCGTGTCTCCGGGCGTGGCCAGGTCCTCGATCGGCCCGATCCGCACGATGTCCAGGAGCAGAAGAGCGCCGAAGGCAATGAAGACCAGGGCACCCAGGGAAAGCAGGGTCGCCCAGGCCTGCAGGCCCGGCCGGGCGCGTACGGAAACAGGTTTGAGCGTATCGGGATCCACGTGAAAGATGATGATACCAGCCCCCGGCCGACCCCGTACATGGCCCCCACCCGGGCGAGGATGGCGTGTGCTGCCGGTCGGTGCCGGCTAGTTCAATCGGGCAGGCACACCGGCGGGGACGGTTGAACCATCCGCACGGATATGGGGTACGCCGGCGTCATTCATCCATTTATTCAGGATAGGCAGGTCTTCTTCCACAAGCTTCTTCAGCGAGGTCATGGCCTCCGCCAGAGACTGTGCGAGCGCCGTGAGCGTCTCCATTTGCGGCATCGTGGGCGCCGCCGTGTAGCCGTCGATGGCGTTCATCAGTTGATTGATCCGGGTCGGAAGCGGCGGTGGCGTGTAGGTCAGCGGCGGCCCGGCCGATCCCTGGGGCTGGGGCGGGGCGACGAACTTCCCGTGGACGTCGTCGACTCTTCGAGCCAGATCCTCGGTCGCTTTCAGTAGATCGTCCGGAACTTTTGCGCCTGCACGTCGCATTTCTTCAAGTACACCAGCCACCGACGTCTTCACCTGGATGATCGTTTTCCGCCCCTGGTCGGCCGACTTCGCCATCTCGTAGACCTGCGTGAGGGCCCGGCGCTGCGCCGCGCGATCGGCGGGGGTAATGGTGATCCTCGGATCTTCTTCGACCACCACCGTCTTCGAGGATTCGTGCTTGCCCACCGTGACCTTGACCGTGTAGGTGCCCGGCTCCGCGGTGGGCCCTCGCCCTGCGCCTCCGAAGAAGCCAACGCCTGAGGCCTGCGCCTCCCGTTGTGCGGGGGTCAGCTCAACGGCGGCGGAGTATCGCAGATCCCAATTCACGCGATGGATACCCGGATTCTTGGCTCCCTCAACCTCTCGCACTGTTTTCCCGTCCTTGTCGAGGATGACAATCCTGACCTTTTCATTCTGCTCCGGTGGTGATTTGAGGTAGTAGTTGATCAGCACGCCATAGGGTGGATTCTGCGCGATGAACATCTTGTGGCCGGTGGAGCCCTTGTGCCCGAACATGCGCCAGGCGATCGCGGATCGCAGATCGAAAAGGTGCAGATCGGAATCGAGGACTTCACGTCCGAGGTGGACGAGCGGCGTGATGTCATCCAGCACCCAAATCGACCGTCCGTGGGTTCCGAGGATCAAGTCATTCTCTCGTGGATGGATGACGATATCATCGACCGGTACCGTGGGCAGGTTGATCTTCAGCCGCTGCCAGTTGGCTCCGCGATTGAAGGAGACAAACAGGCCGTATTCGGTGCCGACGAAGAGAAGGTCGGGATTCTCCGGGTGTTCCCGTATGACATTCACCGTGCCGTTCTGGTCAGAAATGCCCCGTGATATCGATTGCCACGTCTGTCCATAATCAGTGGTGGTGAAAACGTATGCTTTGAAATCATTGCTTCGGTGTCCGTCAAAAGTTACGTAGGCGGTTCCCTCGGCATGGCGTGACGCCACCACCCGGCTGACGTAAGTTCCGGCGGACACACCGGGGACCTTGCCGGCTACGTTGAGCCACGTCTTGCCGTCATCCACGGTCACCTGCAGGTTGCCGTCATCCGTTCCCACCCAGATGACTCCGGGCCTGAGCGGAGACTCGCTCAATGTGGTCATCGCCGGATAAAGCTGGACGCCATCATGGCGCGACCGCGTCTCCTTATCGGGTACCTTCCCCATGATCGGCAACTTATCGCGCTCGATGCCGGTCGTAAGATCTCCGCTCAGTTTTGTCCAGCTATCTCCACGGTCGGTGGACTTGAACAACATGTTTCCGCCGTAGTAAACGGTCCTTGCGTCATGGGACGAAATCACAATCGGCGAGTTCCATTGAAATCGATAGCGTGGCTCGCCTTCTTTAGGCTCCGGACGGATAGGCCTTGATTCATTCGTACGTAGATCGCGGCGGAACAGGTTTCCATCCTGAGACTCGGCGTACACGGTGTTGAAATCGGTGGGATCGATCTCGACGTAGAACCCGTCCCCGCCTCCGACCCGGAACCAATCCTCGTTGGTGATCCCCTGCTGGTAGGGCGTCGCGCTCGGACCGCACCAGCTGCCGTTGTCCTGCAGTCCTCCACAGATGTAGTAAGGCTTGCGCATATCGACGCCGACTTCATAAAACTGCCCGAGCGCGAGCGTGTTGACGAAGTCCCATGTCCTCCCGCGGTCGTAACTCCAGTGAATGCCGCCGTCCGATCCGAGGATCATGTGATCCGAATTCGCTGGATTGATCCAAAGGGCATGGAAGTCTCCATGAATGCGTTGCACCAGGTTCGTTCTGAACGTCTTGCCCCCATCTTCTGAATAATACATCGGTGCGCCCATCACCCAGATACGCTGATCATTGTTGGGATCAATGATGACCTGACTGTAGTAACTGGGCCGGGGGTTGGTGTCGCTCATCTTAGTCCAGGTCTCGCCTTTGTCCTCGCTGCGAAAAACTCCGCCCTTGGCATGTTCAACCAGCGCGTAGACGATATTAGGATTGCTCCGATAGACCGTGACGCCGATGCGGCCGGTCTCTCCTCCTTCGGGGAGCCCTTTGGTCAGTTTCTTCCAGGTGAAGCCTCCGTCGTTGGTCTTGTAGAGCGCGCTGCCGGGCCCGCTCCCGTTGTAACCAAATGCCGTGCGACGGCGCTGGAACGCGGCGGCATAGAGGGTGTTAGGGCTTTGATGATCGATCGCGATGTCGACCACGCCCGTGTCCTCATTGACGAACAACGAGGATTTCCAAGTCCTACCCCCGTCGGTGGTCTTGTACACGCCGCGTTCCCGGTTCGGACCCCAGAGGCGGCCCAGGCATGCCACATAGACCGTGTCGGGGTTACCAGGATGCAGGACGATCCTGCCGATATGATGAGACTCCTTGAGTCCCATATGGGCCCAGGTCCTCCCGCCATCCATCGATCTGTAAACACCGTTACCCCAGGACGAACTCTGCCGATTATTCTGTTCGCCGGTTCCGACCCAGACAATCGAAGGATCCGTCCCCGCGATGGCAAGATCCCCGATGGTGGAGACGGGTTCGTTGTCGAAGATGGGATCCCACGTAGTGCCGCTGTTGGTTGTTTTCCAGACCCCGCCGGACGCCGTCCCGGCGAAAACGATCGCCGGATTGCTTTCCACGACCGCAAAATCGTCGATCCGCCCACCCATGATCGCGGGCCCGATTTCCCGCCATCTAAGATTCCTGAGGATTTCTTCGTATTTCGGCTGGTCCGCCGACTGAATCGCTGGAGCGTTTGACTCCGCGGCCACGCGCCCGCGCCGCTGTTCGGATGATTGCTGGGCATGGGCCGCCGCGGCGAACAGGACGGCCGCTGCAGCCAGTTGGATGAAGCTGGATGAACCCGTCCTACAGAAGAGTGCGTTTCGACTCATGGAGTCTCCTTGTTTGCCGCCGAGCAGGATCATGCACGAGCATCAGAGTTATCCTCGCGCGGCGGATGGAATCGCAGTTGCAGACCTGCATCCTTTTTTACTTGTTCAGAGCGTGTGAATATAGGTCTGCTTTATGCCGGGGTCAAGCACCTTGCTGTCCGGGCCTTCGCGCCATTCCTATCCCGCTCTGGCGATCCCGTAACCGGCGCCCATTCCTCTTTCTACACATCATTGATTATGATTCCTATTCACGCAATCCATGTAGGCTTCAAGGAGCAGCCAGATGCCCAAACGACGACTACCTGCCATTTTAGCCCTACTGACGGTTCTTTCGCTTCACGCCGCCGCACCGGCCGGGAGCGCACAGGAGAAGGTCGACCTGGAGGTGATCTCGAGAATCAAAGAAGAGGGACTCAAGCGATCTCAAGTTATGCAGATCCTGAGCTACCTGACCGATGTCTGCGGTCCACGCCTGACCGGCTCACCCAACCTGAGAGCCTCGGGCGAATGGGCGATGTCAAAATTGACGGAATGGGAACTGAAGGACGCCCGATTCGAGCCCTGGGGGCCGTTCGGACGGGGCTGGACGTTGGAGGGCTTCACCGCCAACGTCGTCGCCCCACAGTTTGTCCCGCTGATTGCCCATCCCAAGGCATGGTCGCCGAGCACGCCGGGAACCGTCCGCGGAGAGGTCATTTATCTTGAGGCCGACAAGGAGACTGACCTGGAGAAATATCGGGGAAAGCTAAGAGGCGCGATTGTACTCATTGCTCCTCCACGAAAGGTCGAAGCCCATTTCGAGGCCCGGGCCCTCAGGCAGTCGGATGAAAAACTGCTGAACCTGGCGAATGCCGAGCCCACCGGCCGCATGCAAGGCCCTCCTCCGCAGGCTTTCCAGCAAACACCTGAACAGAAAGCCGCCGCTGTCCTGATGCAGAAGAAATGGGATCTCTGCTTCGAAGAGCGGCCTGCCCTGGTCCTTGAGCCGGGTCGTGGCGACGGGGGTTCGCTCATCGCTCAGGCGATCAATCTTCCGCAGCCGCCCCCGGATACACCGGCGGATCGTCGCCCTCGCGCCTGGACCAAGGAGGCTCCCGCCACCATGCCGCAGGTCGTCGTGGCCGTGGAACATTACAACCGGATCCTGCGCATGCTGGGCAGGGGAGTGCGCGTCCGTTTGGAGATCAATATCGTCAGCCGGTTTCACGACAACGATTCCATGGGATTCAATGTGCTGGCTGAGATTCCCGGAACGGACCTCAGGGACGAAGTCGTGATGGTCGGCGGTCACCTCGATTCCTGGCATTCGGGAACCGGCGCAACCGACAACGCCGCCGGATCGGCTGCAGCGCTCGAAGCTGTTCGTATCCTGCAAGCGCTCGGCCTCAAGCCCCGTCGTACCATTCGTATCGCGCTCTGGGGAGGGGAAGAGCAAGGGCTGCTGGGATCAAAGACCTATGTCCGGGAGCACTTCGGCCGCAGAATCGATCCGCCGGCAGTGGCTGCGCCCAGGCGGGAGGTCGCAACGCCGGGCTCAGCTGCAGCATCGGAACAGACCGGTCCGCCACAGCCTCTCCCCCGTTATGAGTTGAAGCCCGGACACGATCGGCTCTCGGCCTATTTCAATCTCGACAACGGAACCGGAAAAATACGCGGTATTTACTTGCAGGGCAACGAAGCCGTGAGACCCATCTTCCGCGCCTGGCTCGCTCCGTTTAAGGAGATGGGGGCGACGACGCTGTCGATCTCCTCTACCGGAGGTACCGATCACATTCCTTTCGACGCCGTCGGTCTTCCCGGTTTTCAATTCATCCAGGATCCGATCGAGTACAACTCGCGCACGCATCATTCCAGCATGGATGTCTACGAACGGATCCAGGAAGATGACATGACCCAGGCGGCTACGATCATCGCGTCGTTCGTGTATCACGCGGCAATGCGGGACGAGAAGCTGCCCCGAAAGCCCTTGCCGGGACCGGTGGAGTCTCGTTCGAAGGAATAATGCTGCCGGGCAAGCAGACCGGTTGAGCTGGGAACCCCTTTGGAGTGCGCCGGCAACGCGCAGCGGCGGGCGCGTCCAAGCTTTTAACCAATGCATGTGCGAGGTCAGCGCGCTCCGCTTCGGGTAGCCTTAACGCGTCGGCACGGAGCTTGTCCAGGGTTTCGGCAGTCATGGATTCTCCCGGAAGGCAATCCTCGGTTATCATGTTCCAGCTGCGCGCACCTGACGAAGCCCGCCGAGCCGACGCTCGTGCCTCGCGCGGCTTATGGGTGGCGTTAGGCCGCATGAGCAACAGCATCGAGAGGAGACTCATATGAACATCAGGCCATTTCTGACGCGGGTTGGCGTTAGACGGCGTCAAAGTTGGTTACGATGACTTGCTCCTGTGATTGCGCTGCCACTGCTTCTCACTTCGACCGAAGGCGCGCTCAACGTGACCGCTCGCGTTACGAGCGCCACGGGCCTGACCCCACCACCACACTCCTGCTCGAGGAACTTCGCCCGGTGACACACCCCGGGGACACACTGCTCGATGTCGGCGGCGGGATCGGTGTGCTCGGCCTTGAACTGCTGCGCGCGGACCTACGCGAGGCCGTGCTCGTCGAGGCGGCTCCGCACTACCTCGCGGTCGCCCAGGATCTTATTGCTCAAGCAGCCCAGCCCAGCCGGTTCCGTGCGATCTCGGGCAATTTCACTCAGATCACACCGCCTTTAGCAGCCGAGATCGTAACGTTGGACCGAGTGGTCTGCTGCTACCCAGACTTCGCTACCCTCCTTGGGACGGCTGCCGCCAGCGCCCGGAGGGTGTTAGCCCTGAGTTTTCCCAAGGACCGCTGGTACGTTCGCTTGATGATCGCGGTCGAGAACCTGCTGCGGCAGGTCACCGGCAACCTCTTCCGCGCCTTTGTGCACCGGCCCTCAGCAATGGCCGCCGTGCTCAGCGGCGCTGGCTGGCGCCGCCTTGGTCAGCGGTCGACCCTGGCGTGGTCGGTAGAACGCTGGGGCCGCACCGACGCTTAACCGGCGAACAACAAGGTTTGGAGCGAATCGCACAGATTAGGATATCCGATCCGCGACGCAGGCATGCCTTTTACGCAGACAGCCTGGGCTCCGGGATCCACTGGGAGCATCGGTTCGAGGTCCTGGTGGAGATCGGGCGTCTGGTGATAGGATTTAGGCCCGCGCTGGTGCACCGGATTATGAGTTGGTCGGACTGCGGTTCGTGTGGCCGATCAATTGCAAAAGCTCGCAGCGTCGACTTCGGGATCCGGAAGTGCTGAGGAGAAGTTCTCGCCGGTTCTTCTCCTCTTAGGCCGACCGCAGGTATTCAGCTCGCCTTCAAATTGCACGGAGACGGAAAGGCGCCGGGTTCTGTCAGGGAAACGCTCCCGTGGCATGTAACCACGCCTCCCGGACATAAAGAGTTGAACCGGATGGCTGCGCTCGCGCAGGCGCCTCAGCACAGGCGGGACTCCAGGTGAGGGAACCGCGCTTAACCGAAATGCCATCGTCCGGGGCATGAACCACGCGGGAGGCCCCGCGAAATCTAGTCATCGAGCCAGGAGGCATTGACATGATTACCGTTCGTTTGCACATTCTCTCGCTGGGTCTGCTGATTTTGCTCGGTTGGAGCGTCCTGTCGTTTCCAAACGATTCCGGGCCGCGATCGGAAAGCCCGCAGTCCCTGCCGAATTCACGCTTCGAGGCGCGGGTCGATGACGCGTACGGCAGACTGACCCTCTCTTTCGAGGCCAACCGCGGCCAAACGGATTCTCAGGTGAAGTTCTTGTCCCGAGGCCCTGACTATACACTGTTTCTCAGTCCTCTCGAGATGGTTCTCACTATGGCGGAGAGGACGGGATCCGGGGAAACCCAGACGCAAGAGCATGTGAAAGCGTCTGAGCCCCCTGTCGTCGTATCGACGCGTCGTCCCCTCGCTGCGTTCGACTCACACCCGGCTGTCCTGCGGATGAAGTTGACGAACGCGAACCCTTCGCCGAAATTGTTAGGGATGGACGAATTGCCCGGCAAGGTCAACCAGTTCGTTGGCGACAAGCCAGACAAGTGGCGTGCAAACATTCCCACTTACACCAAGGTGAAATACGAGGATGTGTATCCGGGTGTGGACCTGATTTATTACGGCAGCCAGCTGCAGTTGGAATACGATTTTGTTGTAGCGCCGGGCGCGGATCCAAATACCATCAGGCTCGCCTTTGAGGGCGCGGACAACATGGAAGTCGATGGCGAGGGCAATCTCATCCTGCACGTTGCCGGTAGCGACGTGATTCAGCGCGCCCCGAAGATTTATCAAGAAATCGATGGGATCCGGCAGACGGTTGGCGGTGGTTATATCCTCTCTGAAATCGCAGATCGAAAATCGAATCTCGAAAATCCCGACGTCGGGTTTCGCGTGGCCGCGTACGACGCCTCCAAGCCGCTCATCATTGATCCGGTCTTGGTATACTCCACCTACCTCGGCGGCAGTGGGAATGACCGTTTCCCCATCATGGCCGTGGACGCTACCGGCAATGTCTACCTGGCCTGCCAGACCAACTCGACCAATTTCCCGACCGCTAATCCTGTGCAGCCGGCAAATGGCGGCAGCGTAGACGTGTGCGTGGCCAAGCTTAACGCGACGGGCACGGCGCTGCTCTACTCCACCTACCTGGGCGGCAGCGGCGGGGACGATTTCCCTAGCATTGCGGTGGACCGCGCCGGTAGCGCCTATGTCATCGGGCGGACCCGCTCACTCAACTTTCCAACCGTGAACCCATTGCAGCCGACGCACGGCGGCGGCATGTTCGATGCGTTTGTGGCGAAGCTGAATGCCACCGGCTCAGTGTTGGTCTACTCCACCTACCTCGGCGGCAGTGGTGACGAAATAAGCTGGGACATCAAGGTGGATGCTACCGGCAACGCCTACGCGGGAGGATCCACTAACTCGACCAATTTCCCGACCGTCAATGCTTTCCAGCCTACGCTCGCCGGCGGTTCTGATGTTTTTGTCGCGAAGTTGAACGCAGCGGGTTCGGCGCTGGTCTACTCCACCTACCTCGGCGGTAGCGGTGACGAACTCAGAACGCCCCAGCTTGCCGTGGACGACGCCGGGAACGCCTACGTTCATGGTCAAACCACCTCGACCAATTTCCCGACCGTCAACCCTTTTCAGCCGGCAAACGGCGGCGGCATGGACGTGTTCGTGGCCAAGTTGAATGCCGCAGGGACATCCGTGTT
>JACQTD010000192.1 GCA_016210985.1 Acidobacteriota bacterium | reverse complement strand
GCTGAGGATCTCTTCCGGGAGTCATTCTCAACCGCCATAATCTCACCCTCACTCGGCCGTGTTCACGCGTGCACGGAGGGGTGTACCTCGCTTACCGGATACGCTTGATTCGTTCCCGTAGATGAACGCTGGAAGGGAACGGGGAGAGGCCTCGGAGGGCCGAGCCACGACGCCGTACATCCGGATCGACCCACCGCCGAGGTCGATCGAGTTGAATTTCACCTGCCAGACGTCCAGCGAAACACCGCTTTCACTGACTCTCGTCGGCCCGGAGATCACTTCGGTCCCGAGCGTCGAGAGGTCCCGTATCTCGTCCAACTTCCAATTGGCATTGCGACCTTCGACTGCGCTGGAGGCCGCCTCGACCGGGGAGGGGTTCGATCCTGGTAATGGATTGATCCGGAATGAAATCAGGCTGAGGAATGCGAGCGCCATCGACAGGCGCGTGGCGAATCGAGTCTTGTTCATAGAGGTCCTCTCTTCAACAAATTGTGACACCCTGCACGGCCTTTTAACCACCTTCGGATACAGCCGCCGAGCACGGGTGAGCCCAATGGGTTGAAGTGAGAGCCTACTGAGGGAGGGAGGCCGGCGATCCGATGGAAGTGAGACTAACTCCGCGACCAAAACTACCAATCTGCCGACGATATTCGGATCGGGTGTGAAATCGTTGTCAATCCCCGTTAGAATGTCGCTGCCTTGCCTTCGAACGAACCTATGGGAGGAATATCCATGAGCCTGCTGGAGTGCCTGCGGACCCAGTTCGGTTTTCCTGACTTTCGTGAAGGCCAGGCGGAGGTTATTGAAACCATTTTGGCGGGACGTGATGTGGTTGCCATCATGCCTACCGGAAGTGGAAAATCGCTCTGTTATCAACTGCCGGCCCTACAATTGAACGGCTTCACCCTGGTGATTTCCCCTTTGATCGCGCTCATGAAGGATCAGGTTGACGCCCTGACCTCTATGCATATCCCCGCTACATATATCAATAGCACGCTCACTCAGGTTGAACAGACTGACCGCATAAGAGCAATGCGGAACGGACAGTACAAGCTGGTCTACATCGCTCCGGAGCGCTTTCGGAATCAGGCATTCGCCGCGGGCATGAAGGAGTTGCCGGTATCGCTTTTCGCGGTGGATGAGGCCCATTGCGTGTCGGAATGGGGACACGATTTCCGGCCCGATTATCTTCGGCTCAAGCAAGCCCGTGAGCTTCTGACGAGCCCGCCATTGATTGCGCTTACAGCTACGGCAACGCCTGGGGTTCGCGAGGACATCGTTCGCCAACTCGGATTGCGCGAGCCCCGTGTTTTTGTGGCCGGGTTCGATCGGAAGAACCTGTTTCTCCAAGTATTGCCCTGTGGAACGGAGGAAGAGAAGTTCGATGCGGTCGATGAGGTGATTCAGCGGAACGCCGGCTCCGGAATCATCTATGCCGCTACGCGGAAGAATGTGGAGAAGATTGCCGGTGTGCTCAAGGCCGCCAAGGTGGGCTGTGTGGCCTATCATGCGGGCCTGGACGATACGACACGGCATCGGGTGCAAGACGAGTTTATGAGCGGCCGAATCCCCATCGTGGCCGCGACAAACGCCTTCGGCATGGGCATCGATAAGTCCGATATTCGTTTCGTCATCCACTTCGATCTGCCGGGCACCTTGGAGGCTTATTACCAGGAGATTGGGCGAGCCGGCCGGGACGGGAAGCCATCGCAGTGCACACTGCTCTTCCGGTACATCGATCGCCGAACGCAGGAATTCTTCATCGAAGGCAATTACCCGACGCGTGAGATCATCACCGAAGTTTACGAATTTTTGTGCGGTTTGGGCCCCGATGCCATCGAACTATCCGTCAGGGAGATTGCCAAGGATGTTCACTCGACGCGAAATGAACTGGCGGTCGGCGCGACGTTGAAAACCCTCGACAAGTACCATCTCATCGAGCGGGGTGATTCGCGGGAGAATGTTGCACAGGTGCGACTCCTCGATCTCGGTCGGCAGAGCGCTTCCGGCTTGGCAGGCGCCGGGTCGGAGAAGCCACACAAGGGCGGCGCTCCGCTCGCAAGCCGAGTGTTGGCTTGCCTTCGCGAAGACTGCGCTTCGGAGAAACTGGAGGAACTCCGGATCTCGCTTGCCGATTATTCTGAACGTCTATCCGTCAGGGAAGAACAGATCCGTCAGGCATTGGCCGGGCTGCACCGGCAGGAAGTCATCCACTACAGCGCCCCCTTCCGCGGTCGGGGAATCAAGATCCTGAGCCGGGAGGCCTCGCACAAGCTTCCTATCGACTATAAGGCTCTAGATCGGCGGGCGGCCCATGAGATGAAGCAGCTCGAGCAGATGGTGCGGTACGGATATCACACGGAGTGTTATCGCGGCTTCGTTCTTCGTTACTTCGGCGAGTCAGTCGTGGCGCCAAGCTGCGGCAACTGCTCCAACTGCCGTCCATCCGGCGTCCATGCCACGAGAGAACTCACCGAAACAGAAGAGATCCTCGTGAAGAAGGTCCTGAGCTGCGTGGCCCGGATGAAGGGCCGGTATGGTAAGGTGCGCGTGGCGCAAGTGTTGAAGGGCTTGAAGGCAAAGGCATTGGAGGAGGCGGGTCTGACCGGGCTTTCGACCTATGGGTTGCTCCCTGAACACTCCCAGGAAGGCTTGATCGAGTTGATGGAGGAACTCGTGCGAGCCGGCTGCCTGGGCGTGGAGGGCAATGAGTATCCCGTGATTCAACTCACACCGCTCGGCAGCCGGGTCATGCGGGGAACAGAATCTGTCATGTTATCCGTTCCAAGTTCCGGCTTGGGGTCAACGACGCCGGTCCAACCGCCGGGTAGGAAAACGCCCCGGGCTACCCCCTCCGGGAGGGGCAGATTGGACACCGTGAGTGTTACGTTTCATCTATTGAACAGGAATCTCTCCATGGCGCAGATCGCCCGGGAGCGCGGCCTCACGGTTTCTACTGTATCCGAGCATATCGCGCACCTAATCGAAGCGGGGGAACCGGTGATGCTCGGTCATCTCGTTCGGCCCGAGCATGAGCGGATGGTCCGCGAGGCCTTGGGAAGGCTCGGGTGGGATAAGCTACGACCATTAAAGGATGCGCTGCCGGATACGATCACCTACGAGGAAATCCGACTGGTGGTCGCCAAAGTTAAGAAGGAGCGCGAGACCCGTCTATGAAGGCAGCCGTCGCCACCGCGTACCGGCAGCCACTGGTGCTGGCCGAGGTCCCTGACCCGGGAATCGGTGTGCTTGAAGTGTTAATCCGTGTAAAGGCATGCGGCGTCTGTCATAGCGATGTTCACATTGTAGACGGCGACTTTACCTGGGGCTCCCGATTGCCCGTTATACTGGGACACGAAGTGGCCGGGATCGTTGAAGGTTTGGGCGCGGAGGTTCACCATCTGAACGTAGGTGACCGGGTCGGCCTCCCGTGGCTGCAGGCGACTTGTGGACACTGTCGGTTCTGTATTCAGGGAGAGGACGTGCTTTGTACAGCACAAAAAGCCACCGGGCTGAATGTTGACGGGGGCTACGCGGAACTGGTATGCGCGCCGGCGCGTTCGGTCACAGTGATTCCTGATTCTATTGATCTGGTGGAGGCCGCGCCGCTCTTTTGTGCTGGAGTGACGGTCTTCACGCCCTTCCAGTATGCCGGATACCGAACAGGCGATAGGGTAGCCGTCCTGGGTATTGGAGGGCTTGGGCACTTAGCGGTCCAGTTTGCCCGGGCACTCGGCGCAGAGGTGATTGCCGTCAGCCGAGGGCCGGAAAAACTCCAACTCGCAAGGCAGCTCGGAGCGCATCACGGCATTGATCTATCCAAGGACAATCTCGCACAAGCCCTCCAGGCGCTAGGTGGAGCCGATCTCATACTTGCTCCCACGCTCGATGCTGACAGCATGACGGCCGCCATCGATGGCTTGGCGGCGGATGGCACATTAGTGGTCCTGGCGGGAGGCCGAAAGCCCGTGCAATTTACAGGCGGCCAGCTGATCGGGGGCCGGAAGCGGATCATGGGGAGTGTAGCGGGTTCACGGAAGGATATGCGCGCAACGCTCGAATTTGCCGCCCGGCATGCCATCCGCCCGCAGATTGAAATGCATCCGCTGGAGGCCGCAAATGAGGCGCTTGATCGGGTACGCGAGAACAAGCCAAGATTCCGTGCCGTCTTATTGCCCAACCAGAACTGACGAATCGAGCGTGGTCTTGCTTCGATGAGTTTACTTGACCGGTCCCTTCAGCATCGAACCCTTCCCCGGGCAATATGTATCTTCGCTCCAACACGGTTTGAGTTCGATCTGGCTGTTCGTACACTTGACCCCGTGAACATCACAACTGAATCGGGCGCCCGAACGGCGCAGGGCAAGTATGAACGGCTGGCGATGACGGTATTCGAGACCCATGTCCGGGCAACCCGGTTGCCCGACATACTCGTGAACTCAAGCTCGGCTCGCCCGCTATACGATCTTGCCTTAATATGCGGTCTCGCGGCTGCGCTCTGCCCGTCTCTTCAAGTGGCTGAGGTTGTGGTCTATGATCGTTGCTATTCTCTCCAAGACGGGGCCGAGCCGATCTACGCTCCGCCGGACTACCTGAGGAAGGTTCATCGGTTGCTGGGACGGAGGGCGCCCTCCTTCCTTAGCTGCGCCGGCTTGACGGTGGGACACCTATTGAAGACGGCCGAGGAAAAGGCCTCGATCGGCCGCCGATATCAGGCACAGGCGGCGGATATGGAGAGCTTTGAGATTCTCGCGGCGATGGAGACTCGTTCGGTGCCTGCCTTGGTGTTGCGTTCTATCAGTGATGGGGTCGACCAAGTTATGCCAGATTTTGAACGGGCAATTGACGCCTGGGGAAGGATTGATCCTATGCGCTCACTGGGGGTGTTTCTGAGTGAGCCAGGCCGAACGCTCCGACTCGCTCGAAGCGCCCGGCTCGCCGGGCGGTCACTTGAAGCCGCGCTTCGGCGCCTGCTGTCCGGCTTTTCTTCCGAGCTCCTGTGATGAACTCGAGCATGGTCATCGGACAAGAAGCGTGGACGGTTGATGCCGCGTTCCAGCACTGCCAGCAGCTCGCGC
>JACQTD010000190.1 GCA_016210985.1 Acidobacteriota bacterium | reverse complement strand
CCCCTACCGCCCGCGTGGATCTGGGCCTTGACGACCGACGCTGCACCCAGCCGAGCGGCGGCGGCGGCCGCTTCCGACGGTGTGCGCGCGACAAATCCTTCCGGCACTGGGACGCCGAATTCCCGCAGAAGCGCCTTCGCCTGATACTCATGAAGCTTCATTCCGGTCACCTCTCGGGGCACGTAAACAGAAGCCTCCGAAGGCGCCGCAGTTTATGCGGCCTTCTCCTTCCAAGTCAAAGCCGGCCGCTTCGGCGTGGTGTCTTAAAATTGCGTGGTTCCGGCGTATTGGAATTGGAACCCTTGTGTTGAATGTGATCTATCTGTCTGGACTTCGAGGGGGCTGCGGCGTTGGTTGAGGGGTTGGTCGAGGCGGCGACTCCCGTGGACGCGGAGGTGGTGGTGGTGGAGGAGGCGGGGGATTCCGGACTGGCGGCCAATCCTCCCGTCTTACAACCATTTTGATTCCTCAGGCTGCCGCAGACTTACTAAGTCTGGAATAGACGTGATTTGCCCACTTTTCAATCAAAGGCTCCTTGAGCGGCATTTCGATGCCGTTCTCTGACGCTTCTCTGGCTCGGCTCAATAGCATCTCCAACGTATCTTGAGCATCCTCGATGACGGTAGCCGCCGCACCAGAGGACAAAAAGAAAGAAACCCCGGTGATGATTTGTTTTTGCCGAGTGGCGCGCGCGGCAAGGTCTGCAAAATAGAAAGCACGGACCTCAGCCTCCGCCATCCTCTGCCAGACACGATCTACCTCATCTGGAGTAAGTGCTGCCATATCACAGCTCAGATTATACCATTTCTATTCTAAACCGTTAGTGAGATGAACAGCGCCTTTCACCCCCGGTGATCAGTCGGCGGCTAGAACGGCCCAAACTTTGTGGTTAGAATACGGATTCAACCCGGCAACACTCTTTTAAGACACCAACCGCTTCGCCGTTGAGGGAAGAATGCCAGTCTGTTTATGATGCGCGGGTGAGCCCGCTGCTCCTGGCTGTTTCACGACGCCTTATGCTGATCGCGCCCGTCGTCGGAGCCGTGATCACCCTCGTATTCCTTCTCATTCATCTCGTCCCCGGAGATCCGGTGCTCAACTACCTTGGCGAGGGCGCCACCCCGCAACAGGTGACCGACATGCGCCGGCGTTTCGGCTTGGACCAATCGCTGCCGGCCCAGTATGCCAACTACTGGAAGCAGGTTGTGCAAGGGGACCTGGGGACGAGTTTCCTCGATCGGAAGCCGGTCTCCGAGAAAATCCGGCGACGTTACCCGGCCACCCTACAGCTCGCTATCGGCGCGCTGCTGATCGCGCTCTTGATGGCTATTCCGCTGGGCGTCACGGCCGGGATTCATCCCGACGCCTGGCAGGATCACTCGGCTTCCTTCCTGGCGCTGCTCGGCATTTCGGTCCCCAATTTCGCGCTCGGGCCGATGGCGATCCTCGTCTTTTCCGTGCTGTTGCGATGGCTTCCGGCCTCAGGATACGGGAGTCCGGCGCACCTGGTTCTACCTGCGGTGACGCTGGGCGCCGCGCTGGCGGCCATCCTCACCCGGATGATCCGGTCGGGGGTCATCGAAGAAATGAACCGCGACTACGTGCGAACCGCGAGAGCCAAGGGCCTGCCGGAGCAGAAGGTGGTCTATACCCACGTGCTCAAAAACGGGCTCATCCCGGTGGTCACGATGGTGGGCCTCCAATTCGGAGTCCTGTTGGGCGGTGCTATCATCACCGAACGGATTTTCAACTGGCCGGGACTGGGATCGTTGACGATTGAGGCCATCTCCACGCGCGATTACCCGCTGGTTCAGGGGTGCATTCTGGTTATTGCCCTGACCTACATCCTGGTCAACGCGATGACGGATCTGCTCTACCGACTGCTCGACCCGCGAATCGAATTCGCATGACCGGACTGGCCCGCATCGGTCTGCTGGTCGTGGTGATGCTCAGTCTGGTCGCCCTTTTCTCACCGGTTCTCGCACCCCACAGTCTGACTGAACAACGGCTCTCCGCCAGGCTCCAGGGACCGTCGGCTGAACATCCCTTCGGGCGCGACGAGTTCGGTCGTGACGTGCTATCGAGGATGATGTATGGCGCGAGGGTCTCCATGCGCGTGGGTCTGACGGTGGTGAGCATTTCGGCCGCCACCGGCACGCTCATCGGGGCTTCGGCGGCCTATGCCGGGGGGTGGATTGATGCCCTGGTCTCGAGTTTCCTCTTCAATACTTTCCTCGCGTTTCCAGGAATCCTCCTGGCCATAGCACTGGTGGCGTTTCGAGGCCCGAGCCTGGCCAATCTCATTCTGGCGCTCTGTGTGATCGGGTGGGTAGGCTATGCCCGGCTCATGCGAGGTCAGGTCCTGAAAGTCAAAGAGTATGATTACGTCATGGCGGCGCGCGCACTCGGGGCTCCGGGTGCACGGATCCTCCTGGGGCACATCCTGCCCAATGCCATTCAACCGTTGGTCATTCAATCCACCCTGGGCATGGCGGGTGCAGTTCTGGCCGAGGCCGGCTTGAGCTTCCTCGGCCTTGGGGTCCAGGAGCCGATCCCTAGCTGGGGCAAGATGCTGGATGCCGGCCGGGCACACCTGACTACGGCGCCCCACATGGTCGTTTTCCCCGCCCTGGCCATCATGGCCACGGTGCTGGCCTTCAATTTCCTCGGTGACGGCCTGAATAAGTGGCTGGATCCTACCCGGAAGCGGCGGTAGGTCCTCGAGGTCGATTTCGAACCGATGGCAGGAAAAAGTGGGGAGGCTCCTTGACGGAGCCTCCCCTGCAGGAGGAGAGAATCCTAGCGGTGATTTAGATAGAGCTTCCAGCCCTTCAGATCGCCCTGCAGTCCATTGAGCGAGTTATCCCGCAATTCGAGACGCCAGGTCCCTACGGCCGGCTTTCCGACAAACGCCCCCGTCATCGAGCCCTGAGCCCGGAAGAGCCCCGTGAACGGCGCAGTGCCGGCGGCGATCGGCGTGGGCACCCCGTCGGTGATGATCGTGTTCGACATGTTGGCGCCGTTCCCCCCGACATTGGCGAAGAGGGGTACCCGCGCCCCATTGGGTCCGATCAGATCGGCTTGGAGGTCGGCGATGTGCGGGTGAACGATGTTGAGGAGCACGTTGATATCTAGCACGTTGTACGTACCCGCCACCGCCAAGATGGAATTCGTTGTGGGCGGGAAGACCGGCAGCCCTTCGGCGATCTTCTTATTCACGTCCGTGGAGGTGTAGACGTCGGTCTTGGCATCCAGCACAATACTGGTGACGATGATGTTCCAGGAACGAAGGGTGCCTACATCGCCGTTGAAACCGTCCGTCAGTTCCAATCGCCAGAGCCCGAGAGCCACTTCGCCCGCGAAGTCCGAGAGGTTCCCCTGCGGCCGGAACGTGCCGGTGAAGGGCGGGGTCGAGCCCGTTGAACCGATCGTCGTGCCCGACTTGTCATCGAACATCGTGTCGGTGAAATTCCTGCCCGATCCTCCGACATTCGCGAAGAGGCGCACGCGCGTGCCGCTGGGAGAGATGACGAAGGCCGTCAGGTCCGCCGCGAAGGGGTGGGTGATACTCAGCCTCACCTTGATGTCGATGATGCGGCTGCGATCCGGAACGAAGAGAATCGAATTGAGCAATCCGACATTGTTGGCCGTCGCATCGGGAATCGCGATCGGGACATCGGGACTGTTGTAGACCGTTGCGATCGTCGATCGTACCGGCTGCGTGAAATCCAGGTTGAACGTCACCCCTCCTGAGATCACCGTCAGGGTGAACTGGAGATCCGTCCCGCGCTGGACGGAGGAATCTACGCAGAATTCGAAGGGTATGACATTCCCCTCTGCGCCGTTTACGCCGATGTTGGGATAGGCGGATACGGACTTGGTCACCCGCACCTTGTCGCTCTGGCGGGAGGAGATGATGGCAAATACGCCGGTGGCGTTGGCGGGACCGATATTTTTCAGCATGATCGAATCGGTCACACATTCACCGGGGTCGATCTCGCCATCGCCATTGCCCCCTGCCAGATCGTTTACTGAAGTCGTCTGAATAGCGAGCGTCGGGGGTCCGGGTATGCCTCCGATGCCGTTGTAGACCGCGAGCGCGAAGTCCTGGTCGGTGGTATCCGGATTGCCCGGGACGCCGTCACCGGCGATGTTTGAGGCCGTGATCTGGATCGAGAAGGGGCCGCTGGTGCCGAGGGGCAGGAAGACACATTCCAGGTTATTCCGCGTGTCCGGCGCGCCGCCGGGCACCGAAAGCCCGCCCTTCATGACATTGCCACGAAACGTCTGGCCACCCACGGTAACCTGGAGGTCGAGATCGTTCACGAATGCCGTTCCGGCTGTCGAACCCGGAGCATCGGTCCAGGCGAGCGAGACTCTGAACGGTCTGGTGGGGTCGATGATCGTTCCGTTGAAGACGAACGTGTCGCCGGTTTCCTGCAGGACTTTGCGCTGATCAAAGATGAGGCGTTGAGCGTCGTCGAACGCCATGGAAAGGCTGAGCGCGCCGAACCCCTGCGAGTTGGAAGGCAGGCTGTCGTTGGCATTGAAGCCGGTCAGATACCGGGCCGAATTAACCAGGTAGGCCTTGGTCATGGCCGGCGAAGGCGCCGCGCCGTTGTAAGGCGAGTCGGTATGCGAAGTGAACCACTGCCGGATCAACGCCGCGGCGCCGGCTACGGAAGCCGCCGCGGGGCTGGTGCCGGAAATCCAGGTGTAGTTGGTCTGTCCGGCCGGGAAGAAGGGATTTCCACAGACTCCGGCGCCGGTGAATCCGGGGTCCTGCGACGCCACTCCCTGAATATGAGTTCCGGGCGCCACAATCTCAGGTTTAAGTCGCCCATCGTCCGTCGGGCCCCGGCCTGATGTCTTGAACATATCCATCGCATTGTCGGCTTTCGTGTTGTCGACATCGCAATTGTCGCTGCCGGTGGGGCGTACGCCTTCGGCCGCTCCGACGGTAATTACGTTTTTGGCGGTCGCCGGCGGCGTGATCGAATCGGCCGCGGGACCCAGATTGCTCGAAGCAAACACGACGACCATCTCCTGGTTTCCAACCTTCATGGGTTGGGCGTCCCTCACCAGCGCGTCGAATTGCTGCGCGTCCGCGCTGTAGGTGCCCATGATGGCCTGGTCAACGATGCCCCAGGCGTTCAGGCTGATGCGCGCACCGCCGGCATAAGCGTTGCTCTGGACAAAGGTGAAATCCGGAACAGGTGAAGTGAACTTCCCACGTTCATCGAAGATCTTCGATACTCCGATCTGGGAGAAGGGCGAGATGCCGAGGCCGTATCGGTATCCGTCCGGGTCGACGCTGATCAATCCCGTGAGGTTGTTGTAGCCGGCCGCAATCGAGGCCATGATCGTGCCGTGGCCGTCCGGATCACGGGCGCCGTTGGCATCGGCGACCCCGCCCGCGATTCTGCGCATGTACGCGATGCGATTCGAGCCGGCGGCGCTGAAGAAATCCGGATGCAGGGACCCCGGCGTCGAGCGGCCGCGGTCAAGCCCGGTATCGGAAATGTCGATGGCGAAATCGAAAGTGCCCGGGCCGAATCCCTGATTCGACAACCAGGAGAGGTAACCCGGTGAACTCGGTTGCGATCCGGTGGCATTCAGATTCCCGGAGACGATCTGGCCCTGACGCTCGTCCATCAATTGCGCCTGGCCCCATGGCTCGATGTTGATGACGTCGCTCAACGAGGCCAGTTCGGCGATCGCGTCAAGCGGTACACGCACGGTCACATTCGTGAAGTTAAGTACGGAGTAGGGCTCCCGGATAATCTCCCGGGATAGCTGCCGGATCTGATTCAGGCTCATCGCGAGGTGTGGGTGTTGGACCAATTGAATCGTGACGGTCCTCAGTGAGGAGTCCGATGCTCCGCGCGCGACGGCGGAGGTGACCTGCGTTGCGAGCGCAGGATGAAGTTTGTATGCAGGGTGGAACGGGGAGGCGTATTGGATCACGCCCGAGAGGTCTCTTAATTCCTGTAGATGTTCGCGCGCGGTGCGATCGGCCCAAACGATGTACCCATTGTTAGCCACATAACCGGCAATCGTGACTTCACCCACCGACTGTATCCCGGTGAGCCATTCATCTTTTACCGGTCCCACGAATTGAATCAGTTGGAGTTCGGAACCCGCGGACGGATTCTGCCTCAGGCTCGCTGGCATGCCGGATGACTCAACCGAGGTATCCACTGCGCCGCTTCGAAGGAGCACCAGGTTGAGATCGTCGCGGAGATCGGCTTCAAATCCTTCCCGATCCTCCATTTCCGCCAGCAGGTCATCCTCTATCGAAACGACCTGGAATGACCCGTAATCCGCAAGCCTCCTTGCTCCTCTGGTTTTTAATTCATCTATGAGTCCGTCTGCTTCCTTAGGTACGATGAGCTTGTGGATGTTGCCCGGGCTTCGATAGACCCGTCCCGATTTCCTTGCCGCTTCGCGTCCCGGGCTCGCAAGATTGGTGTTACGGTTCGCGCTAAGGGGGACTATACCGAGGAGGAAAACGAAAGCGCCCGCGGCAGTCAGGCTGATCCATCGAGAAATCTGGGGCATAGCTACCTCCGGAAGAGTGAGCCAAGTGCCGAATCGAGGGGGCGGGGATGACTAGCCGGGATTGAACTCGTCAATGGACCCGGCGACAATGATAGAGATCGATCCCCGCAATGTCAAGAAGAATCTTCAAGTAGGTTGTGAACGATAGGGAGGTAACTTCAAGACCAGTTATGACTAGACTTGTGTGACAGATGGGAAATCCGGCGAAGCTCGACGCCTGAATCCTCCAACACAATTTAATTTCGGCGCTCGACAACTCATTGAATATGAATAAACTTCCGGGCACGAACCCATCGCGTCCTCCGACATCTCATGCTTGCCATTCTGGGTTCGTGAGGCGTAAACTAGATGAGTTGCCAGCTGGGGATGGCTGTGGACGATTCGCCGAAAGTCCAGTCCGCGATTGGGATAGACTGGTTCCACGATCGAACTTCCATTGAGCCCTCGCCGGGTCCGCGACTAGGTGAATTTTCACGCCCTTCGGAGTTTATTGGGATGAACTATGAGCGAGGGCCCCTCGTTCGGGAAAGGAGGCATCCGTGGCTTGAGCGTTCCCACAAGCGGGAAAATCCTGTTGGGGTTCGGATTCGCGTTGCTCATTCTCCCGGCCATTAGCGGAATCGCCATCAAGAGGATTGACGATCTGGTCGAAACTGTTGGATCGGTATCACATACTCGCCGCGTGCTCGGGTCGCTCCAGGGTCTGCTGGTCTTATTGAACGAGGCCGAAACCAACCAGCGGGGCTACCTCCTCACTGGCGAAGATTCTTTCCTGGAGCCTTACTTCGCGGCGGAGAAAGAAATCGACCCTGAGCTTACTGAACTGCGTTCGCTTACAAGCGACAATCCTGACCAGCACCGCCGCCTGGCGGTTCTCCTGCCGCTGATACAGGTGAAGCGGGAAATCATGGCGGACCTGGTCGCGGGTTGGAGGCTGAATCCCGCAATGTCCGAGAATACCTCCGAGAAGCTTCATGTGGGCAAGGAGTTAATGGACACGATCTGGAGCCGGGTCGAGGAAATGGAACGCGGCGAGCAAGTGCTCCTTGCGGAAAGACAGGCGCTCTCAATCGACGATGCGCGAAGGAGCAGGCTTACGCTGGTCGCAACCGTGGTTCTCGCGGTCGGTATCGTCCTAATAGGAAGTGTGGCGCTGTACGGCGACGTCAAAGCCAGGCAACGTGCGGAATTAGCCGCCCTGACCAGCGGCCAGCGGCTTCAGTCAGTCCTCGACAATTCCCCTGCCATTATTTATTTGAAGGACTTGGAGGGTCGGTACATCCTTGTCAATCGCAGGTTCGAAGAAGTCTTCGGCTACGATCGGTCGGAGGTGACGGGTCACAGCGACTACGATCTGTGGCCGTTGGAGAATGCAGCCGCTTTTACGGCTGATGATCAGCACCTGATTCAGGGAGGCGCCTCCCTGGAATTCGAAGAGAGTCTGCAGGTGAAAAACTCCCTGCACACCTATATCTCGGTAAAGTTCCTGCTGCGGGCTCCGGACCAGACTCCATACGCCCTATGCGGCATTTCGACCGATATAACCGAGCGCAAGCGGGCTGAGCGGGAACTCGAGGCCCTCTCTTACTCCGTCTCTCACGACCTCCGAGCCCCGCTGCGGGCCATCCACGGGTTCTCGCGAGTGCTGCTGGAAGAGAAGGCGGAAAACCTGGATGCCGAAGGAAGGCGGCTATTGGGCGTCATCCTCATCAATACGCGCAACATGGCGGCGTTAATCGACGATCTAAGGGTGCCGTTTTCTTCTTCACCCTTCCCCGAGATGGAGGGACCCCAGGATGAGCATCGAGGCGGTCGAGATTCTGCTGGTCGAAGATAATCCGAGTGATGTCGAACTGACGATGCGCGCACTCAAGAAGGCGCATCTGGCCAACCAGGTGCACGTCGTCCATGACGGGGCCGAGGCGCTGGACTTTATCTTCGCCGAAGGAGCCTATGCCGGGCGGCGGATGGACGACGGCCCGAAAGTTATTTTCCTGGATTTGAAGCTGCCCAAGGTCGATGGTCTGGAGGTCCTGCGGAGGATCAAGGCCGATGTCCGTACCCGATCGCTCCCGGTGGTCATGCTCACCTCATCGGCCGAAGCGCCCGATATCCAGGAGAGTTACAAACTCGGCGTGAATAGTTACATCGTTAAGCCGGTCGAATTCGACCGATTCGTCGAAGCCGTGAGCCACCTCGGACTCTACTGGCTGCTGCTCAACAAAGTCCCGGGTTGAGCGAAGGTCATGCAGAAGGAAATCCGAATCCTCTTGTTGGAAGACGATCCGCTCGACGCCGAACTCATTCTCCGTCAGCTGCAGTCGCCCGGCATTCCGTTTACCTGGCGACGCGCGGGAGACAAGGGAGAATACCTCCGAGAGCTGCAGGACTTTGTCCCCGATATCATTCTTTCGGATAACTCGCTGCCGGGGTTTGACGGCCTCTCGGCGCTTAATATCGCAAGGGAGCAATGCCCCGAGGCCATGTTCATCTTTGTCTCCGGCACCATTGGAGAGGAACGCGCCATCGAATCCCTGAAGCGTGGGGCTACGGATTATGTTCTTAAGGACAGCCTGACGCGGCTTGTCCCAGCCATCCGTCGCGCGCTGAAAGAATCAGAAGAGCGATCGGAACGAAACCGGGCCGAACAGGCGCTTCGCTCCGCGGAATCGAAATTCCGTACGCTGGTCGAGCAGTCGCTGGTGGGCATTTACATCATCCAGGAGCGAAAGTTCGTCTACGTCAACCCGCGATTCGCCGACGCATTCGGGTACCCGCCGTCGGAGATTACTGAGATGTCCTCGATCCTCGATCTGCTGATCGAGCAGGACGTCGAAGCGGTGTTGGCGCATGTGCGCAAACTCGAGGAAGGCCGGATCGATGCCCTCCATCTGACCTTTCGTGGAAAGACCAAGGATGGCACGCTGTTGTATCTCGAAGCCCACGGAGCCATGACCGAATACAACGAAAGGCCGGCGATCATCGGCACCCTGCTGGACGTTACCGAACGCGTGCGGACAGAGGAGGCGCTGCGCGCCAGCGAGGAGCAGCTGCGCCAGGCGCAGAAGATGGAGGCGGTCGGCCGATTGGCGGGCGGTATCGCGCACGACTTCAATAACCTGCTGACGGCGATCACCGGCTACAGCGAAATCCTGCTGGACCGCGTGGGCGCCGAGAGTTCATTGCGAAGAGAAATCGAGGAAATCCAGAGGGCGGGAGAGCGGGCGGCGGCACTCACCCGGCAACTGCTCACCTTCAGCCGAAAACGACTTCTGCAACCCGTTGTTCTCGATCTGAATTCGACTGTGAACGACGTGGAGAAAATGCTCGCCCGCGTGATCGGCGAGGACATACAGCTGACTACCGACCTGGCGGCCGAGCCAGGCATCGTTAGGGCCGACCCCACACAGTTGGAGCAGGTCATCCTTAATCTCGCGGTTAACGCTCGTGATGCGATGCCCCAGGGCGGCCGACTGACGATCCGGACCGTTCCGGTGGAGATCGGCCCGAGCCAGGCCTCTCTTCTGCGGATCGATGCCCCTCCGGGTCCCTATATGATGCTCGTCGTTACCGACACGGGATTCGGCATGGATCCGGAAACTCAATCACGAATTTTCGAACCCTTCTTCACAACGAAGGAGCATGGCAAGGGAACCGGACTCGGTCTCTCCATGGTGTATGGCATCGTGCAACAGAGCGGGGGGCATATTCGGGTCCAGAGTGAACCCGGAAGGGGTACATCATTTGAGATTTACCTCCCCAGGCTTCAGGAAAGCGCCGATCGGTTGGATGTCCAGGGTGAGCGCCGCTTGCCACCCTCGGGCACCGAGACCATTCTGCTCGTCGAAGACGACGATACCGTCCGATCACTCATCTACGAAGTATTGCACGGATGCGGATACAAGGTGCTGGTATCCGCGTCGGGAGACTTGGCGCTCAACATCTGCCAGGGCTATAAAGGCCGCATTGATCTGGTCATCAGTGATGTGGTCATGCCTGGCGTGGGCGGACCCGAGTTGGTCGGAAGGATCTCATTGTTGCGACCGAACGCCAAGGTGCTCTACGTTTCTGGATACACGGAAGAGGCGATGCTTCATCGGGGCGTATTGGACTCCGGCTTCGCTCTTCTGCAGAAGCCCTTCACCCCCGAGAAACTCGCCCGCCGGGTGCGGGAAGTCCTGGACGGGTGAAAGGGGTCCGATCCCTGATCCGGTTTGCCCCGGTAGTCAGAATCGCGCTTTTGACTTGAGGAATCAGATCCCAGAAGTTAATCTGGCAAATAGCATGCTGCGGCTGATGATTACGATGATCCTGTTGTCGATCCCGGTGACGGATCTGCTGACGCCCGGCGTTTGCCCGGAGGAACTCCAGGGATGGCCGCCGTTCGTGACCGAGATCGATCATGCCCAGCCGGATCAGGGTGTCGTGCCGCCGCCACGGGACGGAGAGGACGAACACTCCAAGTTGCCTTGTTCACCACTCGATGACGAGTGTTTCTGCTGCTGCCGTCATCTGGTGCCCCAGCTCGCATTTCTCATCCCTGCATGTGCCCTGTCCGTGACGGCTCCCTCGGCTCCGATCACTAGTTTAGCTGCCTCACCCGAAGATCCGCCTTATCATCCCCCGCGTAACGCCTGAACTGCGCAGGCTAGTCTCCCATAACCACACTGCCCGCCTTGGCGGCGATGCACGCGTTCGTGCCGGATGAATCTCTCCACTGGAGGAGCGGCTTCGCACATCGATCGGTCCGATCGCGCTGGGCGGCTTTTCACTCAGGCGGGACAACCCGTCCAAATCTCACACCGGGAGGGTATTGATGAAATCCATGCTCTTGAGCAAGTGTGTTCGCGTTTCTTTGGGCGCAGGCCTCGCAGTTCTTGCGACCGCAGCCACGATCCCGGGACAGTCCCCAGCCTTCGGCACGACATCCGTTCCCCGGGTGTCGGGTGACGGAAACAGGTTGACCGACACAACCCTCTTGACCGGGCAATCCGGCCCAACCGCAACAATGGGCGCAGAGGAACTCGTCAACATGGCGCTTACGCGCAATGCGGAACTTCTGGCCGCGCGCCAGCGAGTGGCCGAGTCCGAAGGCCTGCTGCTCCAGGCTGGATTCCATCCGAATCCCGGATTCGAATTGAGTCTGACGGACGGATCCCTGCTGGGCAGCCCTGGCGAGCGAGAGCTGACCGTCGGCTACGCGCATACCTTCGAACTGGGCGGAAAAAGGGCTCGGCGGGTGGAGGTGGCCCAACTCGCCGCCGAACTCGCCCGGCTCGAAATCGAGGACCGCGAGCGGCAACTGAAGGCCACTATAAGAGCCCGTTATGGGGAAGCGCTTGCGGCGATGCAGAATCTGGACACGGCGGTGCGACTGGTGGAGCTCAATCAGCAGAGCTTCCAGTTGACCCAGCTGCGTGTGCGGGAGGGTGAGGCCGCGCCGGTGGAGCAAGGCCTGCTCCAGGTGGAGCTGGGTCGCATCGAGGCGGACCGGCTGCTGTTCGAGAATCAACTGGCGCGCGCCCTTCTTAAATTGAAAACGCTCGCGGGAATGAACCTGGATGAATCGTTACGGCTCGGCGGGAGCCTCCACGAGCCCCCGGTCACCCTGCAGCTCGCCCAAGCGATCGACCAGGCGCTCAACGCGCGACCCGACCTGAAAGCCGCGCGCCTGGAAGAGCGTCTTACCGGGGCCGAGGTCCGGCTGGCGCGCTCTGAAGCCGTACCCAATATGATCGGATTTGCCCGTTACACGCGGTCGAAATCCCGATTCGATCAGTTCGGGCTGAATGGAAACGGGAGCCTGGCTGCCATCCAGGACACGGACAACCTCTTGACGACCGGCCTTTCCATCACCCTGCCGGCGCGCAACCGGAATCAGGGCAGCATTCAAGCCGCGGCGGCGAGGCAGGAAGCCGCCACGCAGCGACGGCGGTTCGTCGAGCAGGTTGTACGGCGGGAGGTCAGCGCGGCCTACCGGAGATTCGAGGCCGCGCGCGGCGCCGTCGAGATTTTTGATCAGAGGGTTATCGGGCAGTCGCAGGAGAACTTGCGCATCATTCGCGGCGGTTACGATCTTGGCGAATTGCGACTGTTGGATGTGATCAACGAGCAGCGCCGGCTAATCGACACGCAGAAGGCCTACACCGAAGTGCTTAAGGAACAATACCAGGCGCAGGTGGAGCTGACACGCGCTGTGGGGGGACCGTTCAATGGGAGGAGGTAACCGCATGCGAGGCGAGAACGCTCATGTCTAACGAGAAGAGTCTGCTCAAGCAGTGGATAATACAAGCCGGCACGCGCCGCAGGCGGGCCGCCTTCATCATCGTATTGATCCTGGGTTTCATCGCGGCCGCATGGGGATGGCGTGCCCTGCGCCCGGATTTGCCTCCGGGGACCGTTCACGAGGAGGAGTCGGAATCGGCCGATCCCGATGTGTTGACCCTCGACCCCGCTGTCCTCCGCACTCTTGGCTTGGCGTTTGAACCCGCCGAGATGAGGACAGTCGCGGAGACCGTTCAGGCTACCGGCGGCGTCGGCCCGAACGAGACCCGTGTAGGACACATCCGGTCGCTGGCCCGTGGCCGAATCGAGAAGGTCTATGTGAGGCTCGGTGACCGCGTCCAAGCCCGACAGCCGCTGCTTGCCTATGACAACATCGAGCTCGGCGAGTTGATCGGCCAGTACCTGAGCGCGGTCGCTATGCTGGAGAAGGTGAACGCCGAGGCTGAAGTGGCCAAACGCTCTCTCGAGCGGGCGCAAAATCTCGTTGAGCTCGGCGCCGTGGCCAGGGCGGATTACGAGCGGCGAAGCGCGGAATACAGAAATGCGCTCGCCTCGATCAACAGTCAGAAGGCCGGGGTGGCGCAGGTTGAGGAAAAAATTCACCGCTTCGGACTGACCGATCCCGATCTGGAAAAGCTCAACGCTCGCACCCACGAGCAATTCCACCGTGAAGCCTCCCACAGTATCTTGCGGGCGCCCTTTGACGGAACCGTGATCAAGTACGATGTCGCCGAAGGTGAAGTCGTCGAGATCGCGCGCGAGTTGTTCACGATCGCAGATCTCTCGACGGTCTGGGTGCAGGCGGATGTATATGAGAAGGACATCGCCGCCATCCGCCGAGGCCAGGAGGCGAGCATTCTCATCAACGCTTATCCGGGTGAGACCTTCATTGGCAGGATCACCTACGTGAGCGACGCGCTCGATCCAAAGACGCGCACCGCCAAAGTCCGTTGCGAGGTGCCCAACGGACACGGCCGCCTCAAGCTGGAGATGTTCGCCACGATTCAGATTCCGATCGCCAAGAGTCAGCAGGCGGTGATGATTCCCCGGACGGCGGTTCAGGAGATAGATGATAAACCGGCGGTGTTCGTGAAGACCGGGGACACGGCGTTCGAAAAGCGTGAGGTGGAACTTGGCGCTCCAAGCAATGGCTGGATTGAGGTCATTCGGGGCGTGAAAGCCGGTGAACCGGTCGTCACCGACGGCGTGTTTGTCCTCAAGTCCGAGTTGAAGAAGAAAGAGTTCGGTCAACATGAACACTAGACCAAACCCGGGGGGACCGATGATCGACCGCATTCTTCAGTTCAGCATTAAGTGGCGGCTTCTGATCGTGATGTTGGCGCCGGTACTAGTGAGCACGGGTCTCTATGCCGCCACCCAGTTGCCGATTGATGCCGTGCCCGACATCACCACCAAGCAGGTGCAGATTAATACCGTCGCCCCGGGGCTGGCTCCGGAGGAGATGGAGCGACTCGTCACCTTCCCGCTCGAAGTCGCATTGAGCGGAATGCCGCACAAACAGGAGATTCGATCGATCTCCCAGTTCGGCCTTTCTCAAATCACGGTCGTATTCGAG
Organism: Acidobacteriota bacterium; assembly: GCA_016210985.1. Taxonomy (GTDB): domain Bacteria; phylum Acidobacteriota; class Blastocatellia; order HR10; family JACQTD01; genus JACQTD01. Next base: position 11,701 of record JACQTD010000190.1, on the reverse strand, counting down.
GATGAGGTCGACATTTACTGGGCTCGTCAGCTGGTGCTGGAGCGCATGCTGGGGGTCGCCGACAGTTTACCCCCCGGGGTCCCCCGGCCCGAGATGGCGCCCATCAGCACGGGCCTCGGAGAGATTTACTACGTCATGGTGGAGGGGGACACCACCTCCCTGATGGAGCGTCGCACGCTCCTCGACTGGGTCATCGCTCCCCAGCTTCGCACCGTCCCCGGCGTGATTGAAGTCAACCGATTCGGCGGGTTCGAGAAGCAGTATCAAGTGCTCGTCGATAGGGACAAACTGGTCAGCCATGACCTGACGCTCCGGCAGGTGTTTTCGGCGCTGGCGGATAACAATGCCAACGCCGGAGGGGCTTATCTGGTGAGAGGAGGGGAGCAGCAACTCGTCCGCGGCGTGGGGATGATCCACTCGCTCGACGACATACGCAACATCATGGTTTCAGCGCACGAGGGCACGCCGATCTACGTGCGCGACGTCGCCCAGGTTCAGTTAGGCCCGGGTATCCGTCAGGGCGCCATTACCCGGGAAGGAAAGGGCGAAGCCGTGGTGGGAATCGCCATGCTGCTGATGGGCGAGAACAGCCGCACGGTGGTAGAGGCCATAAAGGAAAAACTGAACTCCGTTCGACACACCCTCCCCGAAGGGGTTCACTTCGTCTCCTTTCTTGACCGGACGCAACTGGTCACTAAGACCATTCGGACGGCGACGTGGAACCTGATCGAGGGCGGACTGCTGGTCATGGGGGTCCTGTTCCTGTTCCTGCTCCAATGGCGGGCCGGTCTGATCGTAAGCAGCGCGATTCCGCTATCGATGGTGTGCGCGATCATCGGTATGAAATACTTTGGCATCTCTGCGAACCTGATGAGCCTGGGCGCAATCGATTTCGGGCTCATCGTCGATGCCACCGTCATCATCGTGGAGAATTGCGTGCGGCGCCTGGCCGAGCGTCGCCGGGAGCTGGGCCGTGCGCTGACCCAGGAAGAACGGCTACAGACGATCCTGGCGGGCAGCGTCGAGGTACGCCGCGCGAGCCAGTTCGGGGAGATGATCATCATCGCCGCCTACATTCCCATCCTCACCTTGGTGGGCGTGGAAGGCAAGATGTTCAGGCCCATGGGCTTTACCGTCGTCTTTGCCCTGACCGGGGCGCTGGTACTCAGTCTGACGCTGACACCCGCGCTCTGCGGCTTGTTCCTGCGTGATCGTCCGCTTAAGAAGACGCGAAAGGATCACAACTCCGAAAAGCAGGGCGAGGAATCGGCGGAGGACAACCCGATCGTCGCACGTCTCAAGCGACTTTATGAGCCGATCCTGCGGCTGGTGCTCCGGCATCGGGGCCTGACGGCGGGCGCGGCAACGTTGTTTTTCACCGCCTGTATTTCGCTCTTTCCCCTATTGGGGGCGGAGTTCCTGCCGGAACTCGATGAAGGCGCGATCGCGATCCAAGCCCAGTATTTGCCGAGCATGTCGGTCGAGGAGGCCGTCAAACGATCGACTGAAATCGAGCGTTTGCTCAAGAGCGAGTTTCCGGAAATTGATCTCATCGTCACCCGGATCGGAAGACCCGAGATCGCCACCGACCCGATGTTAGTTAGCCAATGGGATATACTGGTTTCGCTCAAACCCAAGCCCGAATGGCCGGTCCCTAAAACGAAGGAAGCCCTGGTGGACCAAATGGCGGCGGTGATGGAGAGCGTCCCTGGAGGTGTTTTCGGTTTCACTCAACCCATCAAGATGCGAATGCAGGAGTTGATTGAGGGCGTCTTGGTGCGGGAAGACGTGGCACTGAAGCTCTACGGCGATGACATGGAGGTGCTGGCCCGAAAGGCGGCTGAGCTCGCGGCCGTGGTAGGTAATGTGCGCGGGGCAGCGGACGTGAGCGTCGAACAGGTCAGCGGCTTGCCGGTGCTCGAGATTCGTCCGCGACGGGAGGCGATCGCCCGCTACGGGATCAACGTGGCTGACGTCAATGACATCATTGAAACCGCAATCGGAGGCAAGGAGGCCACACAAGTGATCGAAGCGAATCGGCGGTTCCCGTTGGTGGTCCGCTTTCAAGAGTCGGCACGGCAAGACCCGCAAAGCATAGGCAACCTGCTGGTCAGCGCCGGCACCGGCGGGAGGGTCCCCCTCAGTCAACTGGCCGACATTGTCAGCGGAGAAGGTCCGGTGCAGATCAGCCGGGAGAATGGAGAACGACGGCTGGCCGTCCGTTTCAACGTGCGAGGGCGAGACCTGGGGGGCGTCGTCGAAGAGGCGAAACGCCGGGTCGAAGTGCAGGTCAAGCTTCCCCCGGGTTACTTGATCGAATGGGCTGGCGTCTATGAGAGCCTGGTCAGCGGGCGCGAGCGGCTGGCGATCGCGGTCCCGGTGACCTTCGGTCTCATCTTTCTCCTGCTCTTCACGACATTCCATTCCATCAGGCTGGTGGCACTGGTGTTCACGGGGATCCCCTTCGCGATTACCGGCGGAATCCTGGCCTTGCTCTTTCGGGGGATGCACCTGAGCATGAGTGCCGGGATCGGATTCATCGCGCTGTTTGGCGTAGCTGTATTGAACGGCGTAGTCATGGTCGCATTCATCAATCAACTCCGGGAGCAGGGACTGCCGCCAGAGGAAGCCATCATTAAGGGCGCGCTGACGCGACTGCGCCCGGTGCTGATGACGGCGCTCGTAGCCAGTCTGGGGTTCGTTCCGATGGCACTCTCGACCGGTACGGGTGCCGAGGTGCAGCGGCCGCTCGCAACGGTGCTCATCGGAGGCGTCATCACTTCCACCGTGCTGACGCTCCTGGTACTGCCTGCAATTTATCGCTGGTTTGAAAGGGAGCAGCCGGAGGAAGAGACCGCCATTCTCCGGTGAGCACACTTAGAACAGGATACGGAATCCCAGGCGGAATTCACGAATCCCTTGGTAGGCGAAGGGCAATCCGTAGATCGGATTCCTGGCGGGGGGAGCTACGCTGTCGGCTGCATTGACCAGAGACGGCGCGTCGAAGCCGGCGAAGAATTGATCGAGAGTAAGAGGAAGATTGCCGTTACGATTCAACCGAGTATCCACTCCCGTGATGGCCCCCTGGTTGAACAGGTTGACCACGTTTACCTCCACCTTCATCCTGACACGCTCCGAGACGCGAAAGGTATGAGCGACCAGAAGGTCAGTTTGCGTGAAGGTGGGCGTTCGACCGAGGTCGCCACGGCCATTGTAAAAAACCGGAACAATGAACAGCGCCTCCGAGGTCAGTGGTGTACCACTAAGGACCATTTGTGAGAGGGAGAGGGCCGTCGTCCCCCCTCTCGTCCCGAATTCGTAGTTTCCGAAAAGTTTGAACTGGTGCGGAGAATCCAAAGGAAGCCTGCCGAACACGTTCTTACCCTTCGAGTCAAAGTTGCCCTGAGTGAAGTTGTTGGCGACGTTCGGAGAAGCCGAGCCGGATGACCCGACCCAGTTTCCGTAGAGACGGCTGTAAGTATACGATGCCGAGTAGCTGAGATTCTGGAGGAGGCCTTGGTCGAGTCGATGGTCAAAGCGGAATTCAAGACCATCATAATCGCGCCTGGCCTTCGGAATTAGTGGCTGGCCGTTAGGGGCCGTGAACTTCCTCGCATCCGTAGCGCCAAATCCAGGGTTGCCGATGGTGTACAGTTCGTTTTCATTCGCATCAAGGACTCCAATGTCATCAATCCCCCGGACCAGCCGTTTCCGGATATAGCGTACCGAAGCGATCATGTTCCCGCCAAGGTCGTGCTCAGAGGCGACTGTGAACACACGCATCTGCATCGGCTTGATCGTAGGGTCGACGCCCTGGAGTTGCCCCTGCGCATTCACGGGTATCACACGATTATCTATGTCGATGATCAATGGGCCCAGCGCGCCCGGATTGGCTTTCGACAACTTGGTGATGTCGGGGTCGTTGAGCCGGTAGACGCGGTCGTGCCAGTACTCGCCGCCAAATGCGGCTCGCGCCAGGTCATACTTCAACGTGTCATGGTAGTAACCATAGCCGGCGCTGAGCTTCCACCGGCCATTTCCCATCACATCCCATGCAGCACCCAAGCGGGGCGCAATCTTATCGTTCCACCCGAAACTGATCGGGTTTAGAACGCGAAGACCATTGACTACCTCGGTAAACGGCGGAAGGAACTCATTCTCGAAACGAACCCCCAAGTTGAGCGTCACGCGGCGATGTATCTGCCAGGCATCTTGTAGGTAAAATCCGTGATTGCGGCTGTTTACTCGCGAATTACTACGAATTCCATCCACCCATATGTAGTAACCATAGGTGCCGCGCTGGTTCAACTGGCCGGCACGCGTAAAGCCCTCGCCCCAATAAATATCGAATCGTCCGTTCGGGTAGTCCTCATTTACATCATTGGCGATGCGATTCAGCGCGTAGCCGCCCTTGAAGACATGCTGCTGGCCAAAGAGACCGGCGACATAAGAGGCATCCAGGTACAGGTTGTGGCGCGTGGTGACGTTCTTCAAGGTCTGAAACGTGTTACTGACATTCTGCTGTCCGGCGGGTCCCCCAAACACATCAGGAACGGGCACAAGGCTCTGCGACGATGGGCTTTGATAGGTAATCCAAGGGATGGTAGGCAAGCCATAGGTACTGCCCCGGTCGTTGAGATACTTGTAGCCGTAACGTGCGCTCAGTATCAGCCTCGAAGTGGGATTGTACGTCAACGCCGCCGCGTAGGCGGACGCCGGCGTGTAACCTCCGCCGATGGATAGATCGTTTGCCGGGGCCGGAATGCGGGAATCAACGTTTGTCAGCAAACCCTGGTTCCGGATGGGGGTCCAGAGATAGGAAGTGCTGATTCTGATCTTTTCATTCGGAGCGTAGTCGATCCGGGCAAGGGCATAGTGGCGAGTAAACATGTTCGTGGTGGTTTGTGCGCCACCGGGAAAAGCAACCGTGCGTTCGGTCCGGCTGATATCCGGGGCATAACCGGCAAAGAACCACAGACGGTCCTTGAGGATTGGCCCCCCCAGCTCGACTACGGGATAGAAGGTGCGATAAGCGTCCTCCTTCGGCCGGAAAAACTCAGGCTGCGCCTGATTCGCCGGGACCCTCTGCCAGAAGCCGCGAGGTGACGAGTTCAGCGCCGCGTGGGTAAACAGCAGCGCGCCCTCCCCATGAAACTCGTTGCCGCCGCTCTTGGTGACGACATTAATCACGCCTCCGGTGGCCCCGTAAAATTCAGCCTCAACACCGCCGTCTTTGATCTCAATCTCGCGGACCAACTCGAACGGAATCGCGCTCTCAGGACCAAGCGCCGCGTCGAACACACTGGACACTTCGACACCATCAATAATGAAAGTATTCTCGGAAGCACTGGAACCGTGCACAGAAAAGCCGCCGACTCCGCCCGCGAGTCGGTTATTACTGGAGTAGGAGTCATCGGGAATGCCGCACTCGATGCAAGTCGCCAGGGATCCTCGAAGACTGGAGCCGCCCGCCGCGCTGCCCCCAGAGCCTCCCGCCCCGGCGGCGATTACCACGCCCGGGGCGGCCTGCAACAGCGAATCGAAGCTTCGTCCTTTGGGCGTGTTTTCCGTGAAACCCTCGGTGAGGTTGGTTCCAGCCCTGCTGGAGGTGACATCAAGAGCGCCACCTCCAGCCGGGACAATAACGGACTCCTCGATATCGCCAGCGGGCAGGTCGAAATGGATCGTAGTTACTCTGCCTAGCTGAATCTTGATCCCTTCCTTGATCACCGTCTTAAACCCTAACTGGGTGGCCGTAAGGGTATAACCGCCGACCGGCAATGTGAGGATAAGGTAGTTCCCTACGCTATTCGTTGTTGTTGTTGTTTCGAAGTGCCGGACCCTATTTGGGTCACTCACTGTCACCTTGGCTCCAAGAATTACAGCGCCCGTATGATCTCTCACTACGCCCTGGATACCACCCGTGTTCTCCTGCGCGGATGCCGGTGCGGCGGAGTGCATCAGCATCACCGCATAGAGCAACATGCTGAACACATACGTATCAGCGCCGTCCGTTGTTCTCCGGAGCTTCATCTCTTTTTCTCCTCTCCAACGCTGCGATCAATGCCTTGCACTCGCCCCTCAGCGCGGCATTCTCGCTCTCCAGTTGGACAACCCGCTGTGCGAGTACCTGGTTCTTGCTCCGCGACACGCAGAGCGGGCAGCGGTCTAACTCGTAAAGCACCAGCGCGTCGTGTTTGGTACATCGTAGGCTCGTCATGACTTGCCCGTCGAACACTGTCCAAAGACAGTGATCTCTTGAATCATGACCCTTCTCGCCGATTGGGCTGAGCCGTGGAGATGGTCTGGCGGAACAAGATTAACCCCATCCTTGTCCGTCACACCCCAGCGACTCTCACGCCGTCCCTAGGCCCTCGAAGAGCGAATCCGACTCCTTGCGTCGTTCAGCTCATCGGGATGCCAGATTGATCGGACCTCGTTCGGTCCGATTAAAAGTCCTTCGTACCAAAAATGTTGTCACGCCAAATATTGTTCACCGGCGGAGCATCGGACAGATCCACAGCCGGAGCGACACCGGAGCTGCCGCTTCGGAGGACAATGTTGTCGGCGATCAAGTTACCCGTCGCCGGATTCGTTCCCTCGCTGACCTGGATTCCGGCTCTCTGGTTGTCGAGGAATAGATTGTCCTTGATGATGTTCTCCTTGGCGCCACTTGACACCAGGACCCCTCGTCCGGACGCGATCGCCGTGTTCGCAAGCACACGGTTGTAACTGCTTGCCTGTTGTACTTCTATTCCGCAGGCGCCGTTGCCGGCGACGCCACCGTCATTGAAGCACCGGTTCTGGAGAATGAGGTTATAGTCGCTCCCCGCCTGTACCTTGATGCCACTGTGGGTGCTGAGCGTAGTCGTGTTGTTTCGTATCACATTGTAATCGGCGTTCGACAGAACCAAGCCGTTATCCAAGTTGCCGTTGAACATCGGCCTATTGCCATTCTCAATCAGCTTGCAATTCTCGATAACGCTGTTTGTCGCATTCTCCAACCGGATTCCGATTCTGAACTTCTGCACCACGAATCCCCGAACCACTACGCCGCTGACGGGCGCCTCCACGGTTCCCACGATGTGAATGCCATTGGCTTGACCCGTCCCGTTCAGCACCGGGAGATTTTCGGGATCGGCACTGACGAGGGTGATCGCCTTTGAAATGGTCACCGCTTGATCGTAGGTCCCTGGCTGCACTCTGATCATGTCGCCGGCAGTTGCCTGATCTATCGCTGCTTGGATCGATTCGCCCGGCTTCACTTCCAGCACACTGGCGTTTTGATCAGCCCTAATGGATGGATAGAGTGTCGACAATACAAGCGCAATCCCGAGAAACCATTTTGTCGCGAGTTTCATTTCGTTCTCCTCCCTACTGTTTGGGTTGGACGACAAACGGTCCAACAGGTTGATCTACCATGCACGAATTGTTAACGAGATGTGACGCTGTGGCGTTCAAGAGCCGGCGCCGGTGCGGGCTCGTTGATCTTTGTTCTCATCCCGCGCCTCCGCCCATTTAGGCTGTTTAGCACGACGCGGGTCACAACACCGAGACAGCACTTTCCTGAAGGGTTCTTAACCTCGCAGGAACAGTTGCCGGCCTTGACGCCCATTCTGATCTTGTCGGGAATGGTCGAATGTCCAAAATCGCGGATTTCATCCAGCACCATCTTCTCCGTGAAACCGAAGCAGTAACAGATTGGGACCGGATCTTCGGTCTCTTTCAGGCCCACTCGGACTCGTACATCTTCACGGGAATAGGAAGAGGTTGTTTCACTCGTGAAGTAGACGATCGGACATGCGGGCGTAGCGCAAAAATAATAGGTGTGATTCTCCAGGCGAGCGAAGGCTGGTTTCTTGAGCAAGTGTTCCATCGTGAGTCGCGCGACCCGGCGGGCCTTCTGGCCACAAACGCGGCACGGGGATGAATGGTCTTTCCCACTGGAGGGCACTGAACAACAGTTTGACATCGTCTACCTCCTGTCCCCATTCACAGCCTGGCCCTGTAGCCGGTCTGATTTATGGCTTCAACCAATTGCTCGGGGGTGACCTTCGACGGTTCATACTTCACGATCGCCCGCCCCTTTCTCCAACTGACATCCACCGATTTCACTCCGTCGACGCGCTTTAGCGCCCTCCGGACCGTGACCGCGCAGGCTTCACATGTCATTCCATCAATCTCAATCGTTACCTTCACCGGCTCTACTTCAGTCGTGGACGCTTGAGCATCCAGTCTCGTCGTCACGGGATTGCCATGGGATGAATTCCCATTGGGCAGGGACTCCTCGGCTCTTGGCTCGGCGTTCTCAGCATTTTGATTCAACGCCTCAACCAACGCTGGCGAGTAATAAGGGAATGCGGCAAAGAGAAAAACGGCCACGGTGGCGAACCAAAGAAGCAGTTTGTTCCGTCGGGGGGCGCCGCTGACTCTGCACGCACCATCGTCACAAGTCACTTCCCGTTCCCGATAAGTGAGATAAAAGCCGACCGCAAGTAGCACGATGGTAAGGCCCAGCAAATACGGTCTCCAGGTCGCAAACCTGGCTGCCGCGCCAAAACTGCCCACGCCGAGAAGAACTGCCGCAAGCGGTCCAATGCAGCACAGCGACGCGCTGACGGCGGCCAGCACGGAGGCACCCAACGTGAACTTTTCTCCTGTCATATCCCTCCCCAAAATCTTGAACACCGCCGACGCTCGCGATGTCGCTGGCTAGAACACTTATCGCGGCTTTCCCGGCTTACCTCGTAGCCCATTCTTCCGAGGCGGCGAATGAACAAAATCCTCGATCACTGGGCAGCACTGGCCGTTGGCGACGGCCCGTTCACATTCGGCTTTGTACATCGAGAGTTCGGTGCGCAAGCGTTTAATCTGTTCATACTGATGGTTGAGATGATCGAGCTTGTCCTCGATCATCTCCAAGACACGCCCGCACGACTGCGAACTCGCTGTCTCCAGACTCAACATCTGCCTGATCTCATCGAGGGTAAAGCCAAAACTCTGAGCGCGCTTGATAAAAGCCAGTCGATCCACGATCTGGGGCCCGTAGAGCCGGTACCCTCCGCTCGTGCGGACAGGCTTTGGTAGCAGGCCCAACCGCTCATAGTAACGGAGGGTGTCGACACTAACTCCGCCCTGCGTGGCCACCTGGCCAATCTTGAGCGCCGCGGTCACTGTCATCTAAAGTCTACCGAAAAACCATTATGGACCCTGGAGCCGGGTCCAGTGTCAAGCACTTTTTCGATCCAATAATATTAATATGGATTCCAAGGAGATGTCGCGGTTTTGGTGAGACCTGACAGCGCAGAGCCCGGGTGAGTGCCCAGAGCGTGCTGAGTGATTTTACGCTTTCCTGGATCATATCACCCGCATTCAGGCACCTGGGTGGTCTCGCCCACAATCGTAACACCCACCTCCGCAAGAACATCGAAATGGGAGTCTGTCGCGGTACTCGCTGGGTTGTGCGGTACAAGGTTTGCTCAGAGGAGGTTGATGACCAAACTGTTCATTGAGGTGGAGAGCGTAGCCGTATTCAATCCCGCACCGCTTAGCCTTCGGAAACAAACCTAAAAGGAGAGCATCTGCAATGAAAACCCAACATCGAATTCGTTTTGCCGGCCTGGCTTGGGCTGGAATCCTGACGATTACCGCCATCTCAGCGCTGACCCTGTCGGCACACGAGATGGATCGACGCAGTATCGCCATCGGCCCCGATGGCACAACCTATACGATTACCCAGACCATGAACATGATGGGCGGCGGACCCAACGACCAAGGCATGCAGCTGGAATTGGTGGCGGTGGGCCAGGATAACCGGGTGAAGTGGAGCTATCGAATTCCCGGCGGCGAACCGACCTCTCCGGTCGCGGGCTCAGATGGAACCGTCTATTTCGCCCTGACGCCGATGGGCGGCGACGGGGACAGGCAGCATGGCCCGGAATTCGGACCCGCAAAACTTTACGCCGTTAAAGACGGGAATCTAAAATGGACATTCCAAATCGACCGCGGGATGCCCTCGGCCCCTGCAGCTGGTCCGGGCGGAAACATCTACCTGACGACGAACTGTTTCGCGATGATTCAGGGGACTCACGACTCCAATGACATGGACGGGTGCGAACAGAGTGAACAGGCCGGACTCCTGGCGATCGAGGATCGCCAGACCAGCGCCGTACTGCGCTGGTCGCGGAATCTGGATGCCATGATGCTCTCCGAGCCGGTCGTACAGGTCAAGGGCCCGACGGACTGGACCATATCAGTGACGGGTCTGTCGGCAACGCAAGGCGGCATGGGTGGAGGGATGATGGGCGAGCCGGTGCTCTTCCGATTCCGGCCCGACGGATCATTCCAAACGATCCGCCTTGCGCGCGGCGGTCACATGTAGGAAGCCGGTCAGCGAAGGACCCGTCTCTATTCGATTCCGGCGGGAAGGTGGCCGCAAACCTTCCTGCCGGCCCCATGAGCCTGATCTCCACGCCGAAGTGAATGCCCACCACTTCCAGAGGACCCATCCACGCACCCGCGAAGGAAGCGACTACTCGGCCTTTACCGGCTCAATGCTGTTCACCTGAATGGTCTTCGTCTTCTTGTCGAGCGTACCGGTGATTCTCACCTTTTCCCCTGCAAACTTCTCGCTCAACTTCTGATCATCGAGTTGGTACACGGCCTTTCCGGCATCGTCGGCCAGCACTAACTTAGCATCCATTTTGATGCAGGCCAGCACGCATTCCTTATCGCTCTTGCCAGGCATCATAGTGTGTTTCTGGCCGCACATATCGTCCGAAATTGTTCCAATAAAGGTCTGGCCTTTTGTGCCTTCTTGCGCGAACGCGCTACCCATCGAAAACGCCCAAACCAAGAGAAAGATCGTCAGCTCCTTCATGAACGCCTCCACATGATCTAACCGAGGGTCTTCGACCCCAGCGGGCGATCGAAGACCGCCACTGGAGTTTCTACATTTTGCACCCCGCGGGCCGTGCTACATAGCCCATAGGAATTCTCTGCCTGTGCCTGCCTCAGCTTCTCGGCATCGTGCACTTCGGCCTGAAGGGCCAGAATATAATAGATGGTATGAGAAGGCCAATCTCCCCGGAGTTCCAGTAAACTGGTCTCCGAGATTTACATTCAACGGGCTCGAGGCCCAAAGGAGGAGACTGGCCATGAGAGATTATAGCAAGAGCATACCGGAGCGGACGATAGGAATCGACATTGCCGTGTTCCGGTGACTGCGGGCCCTGGGTTGGTCGAGTTACCAGTCTATTGCGGTGGATTGGACAAGACCGGACAAAATAGATTGCAGCACCGAAACCTATGCGGACACCAGTATGCACCTCATCGAACTGCAAATCGATGAAACCGAGTGCGAATGGAAGCCCGGCAAGCGGAGTATGGTAGTTCCGAGGAATCACTGACCGAGGCAAAGCTGCTCTTTAAGGATAGCCTGGGCTGGACGTCGAATCGGGAATCCCCCGAAGCACCCGGCTGAATGTACGACCGCAGTTGGCCGTGGGTGGTCGGATCGTTGGTTGAAGTCGCACGCAGGCCCGCCACGTCGGGCTTGACAAGAGGCCTTCTCATGGAAGCCCAGGGCAAAGCGAAGCGGCGCCCTGGGTTACGAACGAGTACCGGACGAGCCCTGTAGGGGCGGAATAAAAGTGAGCGAGAATCGAGCGGGCCATCAACTGAACTGAATGAAGGGTCAGAT
>JACQTD010000183.1 GCA_016210985.1 Acidobacteriota bacterium | reverse complement strand
GCGCAGTACTGGATGTGCGAAGATAAACCCGATCGCGTGGATGAGGAGTATCGGCGCATAGTCGCGCTCAAGCCCGGCCGCATCGAGCCCTATATGATGATCGCGGACTACTACCAGGTCCGGCGGGATGCCTCCAAACTTCAAATGGCCGTTGACGCAGCCGGCCGCGTGAGTCCTTCCGATCCAAGATTGCTTTACTTCCGTGGGGTCCTGCGCGTCCTGCAAGGCGGCGATCTCAGGGACGGCGAGCGCCAGCTCAAGTCCTATCTGACTTCAGCGCCACAACGCAGCGACTATCCCAGCCATGCGTCGGCCCGGGAGTGGCTGGCGCGGCTCTACGAACGGGAGGGAAAGCGCGCGCTGGCCATCGAGCAGTACCGCACCATTCTTCGTACGGATCCGAAACGGATGGGTGTCCGGGAAGCCTTGCGCCGCCTGGAGGAGCAACCCTGAACCGGTCGCCGACCCTCCCTCATGATTCACGCTGAAACGTGGAGAGTAGCGCTCGACGCGCTCCGCGCCGACAAGGTGAAGGCCGCGCTGACGACGCTGGGTGTCGTCATCGGCAGCGCCTGCATCGTACTGGTCGTTACCGTAGCCCTGACTGGAAAGCGCTACGTGATCGCGCAGATTGAAGCCGTGGGCTCCAATCTAGTCTACGCCGAATTGCAGCGAGCGGGCCCGACGCCGACCTCGGCCCTCAGTGACGAGATCACCCTCGCCGACATGGCGGCCGTTCGGGCGCTCATCCCCCAGGTGGTGGAGGTAGCGGGAACGCGAGAGATTTCCATGACCGTGGTGGTGGAGGGCGTGGAGCGGCCAGTGAACCTGGTCGGCGTGACCGAGGGGTTCCAACGGATCAGGAACCTCGTGATCCTACGGGGTAGATTTTTCGACCCGGACGATATGGTCTCGCGCAGCAAGGTCTGCCTCCTGACCGAGGAACTGGCTCGCGTAGTCTTCCCTTCGGATGATCCGATCGGCAAGCAGGTGAGGGTCGGCGAATTGAGCTTCAGCGTGATCGGCGTCTTCCGGGAGCGCGTGGCGACGTTCGGCGCTTCGGAGATTCAACGGGAGTCCGCGATCGTCCCTATCCTGCTCCTCAATAACTACACTGGCCAGGAATTCATTCGCACGCTCTATGCCCAAGCCGCGCGTCCGGAGGATGTGGGCACGGTGACCCGGCAGGTGGAGATAGTCTTAAGGAGCCGCCACCGCGCGGGAACCGTTTATCAGGTTCAAAACCTCACCTCGATTCTGGAGGCCGTGGGCAAGATCTCGATGGCCCTGACGATCATTCTCGTGGTCATCGGATTCATCGCGCTGGTGATCAGCGGCGTCGGCATCATGAACATCATGCTCGTCACCGTGACCGAGCGGACGCGCGAGATCGGCCTGCGGAAGGCGATCGGCGCGAGGCCGCGTGAGATTCTCTATCAGTTCCTGATCGAGGCGCTGGTGATCAGCGCCTGTGGCGCGATCGCCGGCATTCTGATTGCCGTCAGTATTCCCATTCTGGCGCGGCCCTTCCTGCCCATGAATCTGACCGTGCCGGTCTCCTGGTTATCCATCATTCTCGCGTTCTGCGTCTCATGCTTCACGGGAATTCTGTTCGGATACCTGCCCGCGAGTCGTGCGGCCAAACTCCTGCCCACGGAGGCCTTGCGCTATGAGTAAAACGATTACGCTGCTGACCATCCTGACCGCACTCCTATCCGGTTCGTTCCGGGCCGCGCTTGCCCAGGACGGGGAGAGACTTACGTTGAAGCGAGCCGTAAGCCTGGCATTGGAGAACAGCCGCGAGCTTGAACTGGCGCGGGCACAGGTGGCGGTCTCGGAGAGGGCTATTGGAGTCAACGTCGCGCAATTCAGGCCGAACTTGTTCACCGGCTCCGGCGCCGCGTACACGCATGGCTTTCCGCAGACTCCCGGCGGAGCCCCGTCGGTCTTCAATCTCTCCTATGTTCAGACGCTGTTCAATCCGGTTTTGAGAGGCCAACTCCGCGAGATGGAGACGCGGCGGGAGATTCGAGGGCTCGACGTCGAACGCGCGCGGGAATCGGTCATCGAGCGGACCGTGAGCGCGTTTCTCGAATTGGCCAAAGTCCGCCACACGCTTGAACTGCTGCGGAGCGAGAACGCGAGCGCGCAAAGAATCTTCGAGGTGACCCGGTCACGGGCCGACGAGGGACTCGAACTCCCCATCGAGTTGACGCGGGCCCAACTGACGACCGCACGAATCGAGCAGCGTTTGATCCAGATGGAGAGCCGCGAAGATACCCTGATTCATCTGATCCGGGACCTGACCGCGCTGCCGCAGGGGCAGCCGCTCGAGATCGTGCGCGAAGAACTCCCGCCCCTGGGGGAACAGCCGATCCCGGAACTGATCGCGATCGCCCTGGAGAATAACTTGGACGTCCGGCAGGCCGAGATCGAGCGACGAGCGCGCGAAAATGTCCTGCAGGGCCAGCGGGGCGGCTACTGGCCGTCGGTCGATCTTGTCGGCCAGTACAACATCTGGAGCCGATTCAACAATTTCGACGACTTCTACCGGACCTTTGAGAGGAACAACCTCAACATCGGAGTACAGGTTCAAATCCCGATTTTCAGCGCAAAGACGCGCGCGGCGGTGGCCCTGGCCCGGAGCGAGCTCGCGGAATCGGAAGTCAGCGCGAGAAACAAGCGGGCCGATCTTACCCTCGAAGTGCGGCGGAGGGGCAGGCATTTACGCGAACTGGGCGCGGCCCGGGAAGTCGCGCGTCTGGAACTGAAACTCGCGCAGGAGAACGTAGCGCTGCTTCACACCCGGCTGGAAGAGGGCAAAGCCAACCTTCGCGATGTGGAAAAGGCCCGGCTGGAAGAGAACGACCGCTGGCTGACGTTCCTGGATGCCGATTTTGATCGCCAACAGGCTCAGCTCGAGCTGCTCAAAGCGACGGGTCAATTAACCAAGGCGTTCCCTTAGGTCGTGCCGGCTTGTATCGAAGCCGATTCACGGATTATGCGATTTCCATAGGGTCGGCCTTCACAGAAAGCCTTGGCTCGGCGACGGCATTGTGCAATTCAGCGCGATGCTTCTTTTCTAACCTGAACAGCGAGCCGGGTGGGGTAGAGCGGGAACTTGGCTGCCAGTTGGGACACGCGTTCCCGGACCGAGGAACGGACCGTTTCGCTCTCGGGCTGGTCAAGCACTTCCGCAATCCAAGCGGCAATCTGGCGCATTTCCCATTCTTTCATACCGCGCGTGGTCAGGGCCGGACTCCCCATCCGAACACCGCTGGCGACCAGCGGCGGGTTCTTATCGAATGGGATGGCGTTCTTGTTGACTGTGATCTTCGCCGCTTCGAGGGCCTTCTCCGCCACCTTGCCGGTGATGCCCTTCGAGAAGACATCCACCAGGACAATGTGATTATCGGTGCCACCGGAAACGAGCCTGAATCCCGCCTCCACCATCGCGTCGCCGAGCGCGTTCGCATTGGCCAACGTCTGAAGCTGGTAGTCCTTGAAGGCCGGTTGAAGCGCTTCCAGAAGACAGACGGATTTGGCGGCAATGATGTGCACGAGCGGCCCGCCCTGCACGCCCGGAAACACTGCGCTGTTGATCGGCTTGGCGAACTTCTCCTTACACAGAATGAGCCCCCCGCGCGGCCCCCGCAGCGTCTTGTGGGTCGTAGTGGTGACGAAGTCGACGTGCGGCACCGGGCTCGGATGCAGTCCCGTGGCCACAAAACCGGCGATATGCGCGATGTCGGCCATCGTGAGCGCGTCGACTGACCGCGCGATGGCGGCAATCCGTTCGAAATCGATGACGCGCGGGTATGCGCTCGCGCCGCAGACGATCATCCTCGGCCGGTGCTCCCGGGCCTTCTGTTCGAGCGCATCGTAGTCGATCCGTTCCCGCTCGGGGTCGACGCCGTAGCCGACGACCTGAAAGTACTTCCCCGAGAAATTGAGCGGGTGGCCGTGCGTCAGGTGCCCGCCGTGGGCGAGGTCCATTCCGAGTATGGTGTCGCCGGGACGAAGCATCGCCAGATAGACGGCCATGTTGGCCTGAGCGCCGGAATGCGGCTGGACGTTCACGTGTTCGGCGCCGAAGAGTTTCTTGGCACGGTCGATCGCAAGCGACTCGGCCACGTCTGAGAACTCGCATCCACCGTAATAACGCCTTCCAGGGTACCCTTCGGCGTATTTGTTGGTGAAGACCGAGCCCATCGCCTGCAACACCGCCTCGCTGACGAAGTTTTCCGAGGCGATCAATTCCAGGCCGCCGGCCTGCCGCCGCGTCTCGTCGTCGATGGCATCCGCAATCTCGGGGTCAACCGTCCGGAGCGGCAGATCGTGTAAGTTCGAAGTCATGTCTCCTCAGTGGGTACGCTCGAGTTCTGTGATCTTCTCCACTCTCCGTTCGTGGCGGCCGCCGGCAAACGGCGTACTCAAGAACGTGCGAACGATTTCGGGAATGACGCTTCTTTCGGTCGTCCGTGCTCCGACCGTAAGCACGTTCGCATCATTGTGCTCGCGGCTCAGCCGCGCGGTCTCCTCGTTGAAGGCCAGCGCCGCGCGAACCCCAGAAACCTTGTTCGCGGCCATCGCCATGCCGATCCCGCTTCCGCAAACCAGAATGCCCCGATCAACCTGCCCGTGCCCCACTTTCTCGCCCACGGCCGCAGCGAAATCCGGATAGTCTACCGACGCCTCCGAATGCGTGCCGACGTCTTCCACCTCCACGCCAGACCCGGCCAGTTGTTCCTTAATCCACTCCTTGACTTCAAATCCCGCATGGTCACTGCCGATCGCTATTTTCATGAGCGCTCTCCTCAGCCCATCGATGATAGTGGAGACGGTTGAGGCGGAGCAAGTAGTCAGAGGTCAGGGGTCAGAGGTCAGAGGTCAGGGGTCAGAGGCCAGAGGGCAGGGGTCAGAGGCCAGAGGGCAGGGGTCAGAGGTCAGGGGTCAGAGGCCAGAGGTCAGAGGCCAGAGG
>JACQTD010000181.1 GCA_016210985.1 Acidobacteriota bacterium | reverse complement strand
ATATTATATCATTTGTCGACGTTTGTAGTTCCGCCTCAAGGCGGGACTACGAACCCGCCGCAAGTTGGTCCAGGCAGGTTCCGAGTCCGGTATGGGCTAAGCGCAAAACGGCACGCAAGATGCCTGCGGTCCCAGGCGTGCTATAATCACCACAGTTTTTCGTAGCTTGGGCCGATCATGCTTTGTTACTCGTGCCACAGCGAAATCCAACTGACCGGTATTCCACGACGGGCTGATACCTGCAACGAGTGCCAGGCTTACCTGCACTGTTGTTGGAATTGTCGTTTCTTCGATTCCGGGAAGCATAATCAATGCGCGGAACCGCAGGCGGAATTCCAGTCGGACAAGAGCGCCGCCAATTTCTGCGAGTACTGGGAAGCTTCACCGGCGACGACGGGGAAAGGCGACGTCGCGGCTCCCCAAAAGAAGGCTCGAGACTCCTTTGACCAGCTCTTCCGCCGTTAATGCTCACGCTCGATGACGCGTCGCTGACGCTGGATCAGATTGTGGACGTGGCCGACGGACACCAGGCGGTCGCATGGGCGAGCGCGGCGCGCGAGCGGGTGGTGGCGGCGCGCTCGGTCATCGAACGAATCGTAGCCGAGGGGCGGGTGATTTACGGCGTGACCACGGGTTTCGGCAAGTTGAGCGACGTCACCATTCCCCGCAGGCAGATCGAACAACTGCAACTGAATCTGATTCGGAGCCACGCCGCGGGAGTGGGTCCTCCGCTTTCGGAGACCGAAACGCGCGCCGTCATGTTGCTGCGCGCGCATGTCCTGGCCCGAGGATTTTCCGGCGTGCGGCCGGTGGTGATCGACACGTTGCTCGAGATGCTCAACGCCGGCGTTCATCCGCTGATCCCTTCGAAGGGGTCGGTGGGAGCCAGCGGCGATCTCTCACCCTTGGCCCATCTGGCGCTCGGTATGATCGGTGAAGGCCGGGTCAGGCTGGGCGGGAAACTCATGGATGCGCGGCAGGCGCTAGAACTGAAGGGCATCCGGCCGCTGGCTCCGGCGGCCAAGGAGGGACTCTCGCTGATCAACGGAACACAAGGGATGACGGCGCTGGGGGCCCTCGCCCTTGTTCGGGCGGGCCGTGCTCTGGATGTGGCGGATATCTCCGGAGCGATGTCCCTCGAAGCGCTGCGGGGCACGGCGGCGGCTTGCGATGAACGGCTTCAGTCGGTGCGCCCGCATGCCGGGCAGAAAGAGGTTGCCGGGAGAATCCTCGAGCTGACCCGCAACAGCGGAATCATGCGCTCCCACAAGGACTGTCATCGCGTGCAGGATGCCTACAGCCTCCGCTGCATTCCTCAGGTGCATGGCGCGGCCAGGGATGTTTGGAGGCATGTGCGGGACGTGCTATCCATCGAGATCAACGCCGTGACCGACAACCCGATTGTCTTCGCCGAAGCCGGCGAGGTCATCTCAGGGGGGAACTTCCATGGGGAACCGGTGGCCTTGGCCCTCGACTATCTCTCCATGGCGATTTCCGAGATGGGCGCGATCTCGGAACGCCGGATCGAGAGGCTGGTCAACCCGGATCTGAGCGAGTTGCCGGCATTTCTCAGCCCCGAGCCCGGTACCTGCTCGGGCATGATGCAGTTGCAGGTGACGGCGGTCGCGTTGTGCGCGGAGAACAAGGTCCTGGCTCATCCCGCCTCGATCGACTCGCTGCCGACCTCCGGGAATAAAGAGGATCATGTGAGCATGGGGATGACCGCGGCGCTCAAGCTGGGCCAGGTGATTGAGAACCTTGAGACGATTCTCTCGATCGAATTGATCGCGGCGGCGCAGGCGCTCGATTTTCTCTCACCGCTCCGGCCCGGAGATGGCACCTCCCGCGCCCACCAGGCGATCCGGCGCCTGACTCCACGACTGGAGGAGGATCGCCCGCTTTCCGGAGACATCGAGGCGATCCGGCAGGCCCTCGGAGAAGTGTTGTCCGCTCCGGTTTTTGACTCCTGATTAGGGTTAACGGGCAGGATTGACCGTATGCGACGCTCCGGTCATGGCGATGATGGAAAGCGGAGGCCCGGCTACTGCGAGGGACTTGGATTGCGGGTTTGCAGGCGGTACTGTTTTCACCGCTCGGTTCCGCAGGGGATTCGGGCTTGACAGTGGCGACGAGTCTCGATGAAATCGCGTCGTTGGTGAGCAAGGGTGTGGTTGGCCGGTCCTCGGTGACTTGATAGAATGATCGCTTGCTTCGACCTCGAGGTTGAGGCAGGGACGCATGGCGACGAAGGTTGCAGTAGGGCAGCGGCAGGGCTTGGACCGCGGAACGCTGGTCGAATACTTCCGTGCCGTATATCTCTCCCGGAGGATGGACGATAAGGAGATACAGCTCAAGCGCCAGAACAAGACCTTTTTCCAAATCAGCTGTGCCGGGCATGAAGTCCCGCAGATCGCCGCCGGCAGACTCCTGAAGCCGGGACACGACTGGTTCTTCGCCTACTACCGCGATCGCGCCCTTATGCTGACGCTGGGCGCTACGCCGTACGACATGTTTCTTCAGGCGGTGGCGGCGGCGGAAGATCCCAGTTCGGGCGGGCGGCAGATGCCATCCCACTGGGGTTTCCGGAACCTGAACGTATTTACCAAGTCCAGCCCGACGGGCACGCAGTTCCTGCACGCCATCGGCGCCGCGGAGGCGGGCCGATACTACTCGCTCAATTCCGCGATCATCGATCGCGCCATGCACTTTCAAGAAGACGAGATTGTATACGTCTCGGGCGGAGACGGGCACACCAGCGAGGGAGAGTTCTGGGAGTCCCTCAATAGCGCCTCCAATATGAAATTGCCGGTCCTGTACCTGATCGAGGACGACGGGTATGCGATCTCGGTTCCGGTGAGCGTCCAGACGGCCGGAGGCAACATTTCGCGCCTGGTCAGGAACTTTCCGGACCTGCTTGTGCTCGAATTTGACGGCACGGACGTGCTGGAGTGCCAGGAGAACCTCGCGAAGGCGGTCGACTACGTGAGAAAGCGGAAGGGGCCGGCCTTCTGCCACGCCCACGTCATCAGGCCCTACTCGCATTCGTTGTCCGACGACGAGTCGCTCTACAAGACGCCGGAGGAACGGCAGACCGAGGCGGTGCGTGACCCACTCACCCGACTGAGCGCCGAGCTCTTGAAGCACGGACTGCTCGATGAAAGGGAATTGAACGCATTGAAGCGTGAAATCGACGCGGAGATCAACCAGGCCGCGGACCTGGCCCTGTCGGGTACACCGCCCGAGACCGCGTCGGTGACCGACTACATTTATTCTCCGGATGTTGATCCGACCTCGAGCGCCTTCGAAACGGAGGCTCAGCCTTCGGGCGGTCCCAAGACGATGGTCGACCTGCTCAATCTTTGCCTCCGGGATGAGATGCAGCGGAACGAGCGCATTGTCGTATTCGGACAGGATGTCGCCGATGCGAGTCACGAGGAGATTCTCCAGGTTGTAAAAGGCAAAGGCGGGGTCTTCAAAGTGACGCACGGACTGCAGCGCCGCTTCGGCGGCGCCCGCGTATTCAACTCGCCGCTGGCCGAAGCCAACATTGTGGGCCGGGCGCTGGGAATGGCGGCGCGCGGCCTGAAACCGGTGGCGGAGATTCAGTTCTTCGATTACATCTGGCCGGCGATGATGCAGATACGGGATGAACTCGCTAACATCCGTTGGCGATCCAACAATGCCTGGTCGTGCCCGGCCGTCATCCGGGTCACGATCGGCGGCTATCTGCACGGGGGCGGCCCCTACCACAGCCAGTCGGGGGAGGTTGCCTTCACCCACATACCCGGCTTGAGGGTCGTGATGCCTTCGACGGCCGAGGACGCCAACGGCCTGCTCCGCACCGCGATCCGATGCGATGATCCCGTGCTCTTTCTCGAACACAAGCACCTCTACCGGCAGACCTACAACAAGGGTCCCTATCCGGGCCCCGACTACATGATTCCCTTCGGCAAGGCGCGTGTCGTGCGGGCGGGCTCCGACCTCACGATCGTGACCTATGGCGCGCTGGTTCAGCGGGCCCTGATCGCGGCCAAGAAGATGGAGGAGCAGGGTGTGGATGTGGAGGTGATCGACCTGCGGTCGCTCAATCCCTACGACTGGCCGGCGATATCGGCTTCGGTGAGGAAGACGAGCAAGGCTATCGTAGCTTACGAAGACTCCATTTCCTGGGGCTATGGCGCGGAGATTGCCGCCCGGATTTCAGACGAACTCTTCGAGGACCTCGACGGACCCGTCCGCCGGGTTGCCGCACTTGATTCCTTCGTGGCCTATGCGCCCGATCTCGAGCAAGCCATTCTGCCTCAGGTGGAAGACCTCGTAGCCGCCATCTCAGACCTTGCCCGATACTGAAAGCCGATGAGCTCCCCCGCCCCTCGGCTCCTCCGCCCCTCGGCTCCCCTGCTTCTCCTCTTGGGGATGCCGGCAGATTAGGCTATTCTTTCTATGGTCTTGAGGGTTTCTGATGGTTCTCCACGACGAGCCGGCCCGAGCTCCCATATCCATAGAGAGGAATGACCCATGAAGCGACTGCTCATCCCGCTGCTCATCCCCGTTTTACTCATCTCGATTGTCCCGAAATACACGACCGGTGATCAGGGCAAACTCGGCCGCCAGCTTCAATCGATACTCGAGGACGCTCCTTCGGATCGGACACAGGCGGTCTGGGTCTATTTCACGGATAAAGGACCAAACCCGGAACTTAGGGCAGGCGAGACCCGCGCGGTGCTCACCCCGGGAGCGCTGGCCCGCCGGGCTCGGAAGTCGAAACTTCCCTCCCTGATCGGATTTGAGGATCTCCCGCTCCAGCGCGCTTACGTGAGCGAAGTTACCCGATCCGCCGCCCGATTGCGGAATGAACTTCGCTGGTTCAATGCGGTCAGCATAGACGCGACGCCGGCCCAGATCCGGAGCATTGAACAATTGCCTTTCGTGGCCAGAGTGGACATCGTGAGGGGATATCGTAAGGCGAAGGTGGATCCACCCCATCCGGTCGACGCCGCCACCTACGAAACGGAGACCCAGTCCACAGCCCGGCCGGCCGAAGCTCATGAGATCAATTACGGACAGTCCTTCTGCCAGCTCAACCAGATCAAGGTGCCTCCGGTTCACGATCTCGGTATCGATGGGAGCGGCGTGATCGTCGCCATGTTCGATGCCGGCTTCAACAATCTCGCGCATGAAGCCTTCGCCACCCTTCGTGTCCTCGCCACTCGCGATTTCGTGAATGGAGGGGAAAACGTCGGCGACGCCCCCAACCTGGAGGGAAGCGGAGGGCATGGAACCAACACCCTCTCTACCATTGCGGGATTCAAAGAGGGGAGGTTGATCGGGCCGGCGTTCGGCTCAAGTTATCTCCTGGCCAAGACGGAGAACACCGAAAGCGAAACGCCGCTGGAAGAAGATAATTGGGCGGCGGCCGCCGAATGGGCCGAGGGCCTCGGGGCCGATCTCATCAGCACTTCACTCGGGTATCTCGATTTCGATGCGCCGTTCACGTCCTACACTTACCAGGATATGGACGGGATGACGGCGATCAGTACGCGCGCAGCTGATATGGCGGCGGCGCGGGGTGTGGTGGTCGTCAGTTCGGCCGGTAACGACGGCTTCAGCTTCTCCCACAACACGCTCGGGGCGCCTGCCGATGGGATCAAGGTGATTACCGCCGGAGCCGTGAGTGCGTTTGGGGCGAGATCCTTCTTCAGTTCCATCGGACCGACCGCGGATGGCCGGATCAAACCGGACGTCATGGCGCAAGGCTCGGGCGTCATGGTGGCGAGTTCCTTTCTACGAAATCAATACGGGCTGGCCGACGGCACCTCGTTCGCCTGTCCGCTGACGGCTGGAGTGGCCGCCCTGATCCTGCAGGCGCATCCCGATTACACGGTCGACCAAGTGATCACGGTGCTCCGGTTGACCGCTACCAATGCCTCGCAGCCGAACAGCCTTATCGGATGGGGGATTGTCAATGCCCTCGCCGCCATTCAGGCACCGCCGCCGGCGCCTTAAGGAGAAAGGTGCGGGTTGGGGGTTACGAGTTACAGGTTACGGGTTAGGGGTTTCGGGTTGAGGAATTGGAATTCCTTGCATTGTACAAGTAGCGGGTGGTTGCGCTAACCTCCGGGATGTGCTCGGAGGATCATGGCGACAATCAGGCGGTTTGAAGACATCGAGGCCTGGCGAAGGGCACGGGAGCTGGCCAGAGAGGTTTATCGACATTCGAAAACTGGAGACTTTGCGCGGGACTACGGACTTCGCGACCAGATCCGTCGGGCGTCCATTTCGGTCATGTCTAACATTGCGGAAGGGTTTGAACGGAGTGGCAGGGCGGAGTTCGTTCAGTTTCTGAAGATAGCAAAGGGGTCCGCGGGAGAGGTGGAGGCGCAATTATACGTTGCGCTTGATCAAGGTTACATTTCACCAGCGGAGTTCGACTCACTTCGATCATCTGCCGTCGAGTCGAAGCGGCTCATCGGAGGTCTCATCCGCTACCTTCGGGCAGCACCGTCCCGAGAACCCGCAACCCGTAACTCGCAACCCGTAACTCGCAACCCGTAACTCGCAACCCGTAACTCGCAACCAACCCTATGCCACTAACTCGAAAAGGAACATTTTATGTTTTTCTCATTCTCCTGCTGCTGTTGGGGGGAGCGGGCTATTACCTCTACAACGAAACCGGGTCATTCGATATCTCGAGGATCTGGAAACGCTGGACGGGCGAGGCCGAAGAAGCCAGCCGCGGCCCCATGGGGGATGCGGAAGTGCGGGCCGCCATTCTCGAGACGATTCTGAAGAGTCCCGAGCTTCGATCTCAGGGGATTGAAGTGGTCGTGACCGAGAAGACCGTCACGATCATGGGAAATGTGGAGACTCCCATGCAGCGGGCTACGCTCGAACAATTGGCGTCGGGGCTGGCCGGAACCCGCCAGCTCAACATGACGGTCGGGGTGCGTGCCGCGACCGTGGCGATCCCCTCGGCGGCCTCCAGCGACACGGATGCCCGACTGCCCAGGGAGGTTGAATTCGCGCTCTACAAGACGGATGCCTTCGACGTGAAAACCCTGAAGGTTTCGAGTCAGGATCGAACCATCCACCTTGCGGGCACGGTAAGGAATCTGGCGGAGAAGCTTCTCGCAGAGCGGATTGCGCGCGATGTGCCGGATGTGCGCGCCGTCCAGAATGACCTCGAAGTCCTGAAGTAACCGGACCCCCGGGCATCCCTCCACGGGTACCTGGGACCGTGCGCATGTCGGACAATTCAGATTTGGGGAGGAAGCGGTGATGAGATCTGCCCTCGCACTCCTGGCGCTGTTTACCTGCATAGTCAATGTCGGTCCGCTGGGACCCCCGGCCATCTCGGGTGCCCAGTCCGTGCCGACCCTCCAGAGCCTCTACAGTAGTACAGCTCCTCAAATCGACGGACGGTTCGCACCGGGGGAGTGGGATGGGGTGCCTTACCATGGATTCTTGTTTTCCATGGTTTCAACGGCTACCGGGGAGGCGGGAAGGACGATCCCCGGTGACCTCTATCTCATGCACGACGCCGCCCATCTCTATCTCGCGATCAAGCTCTACCAGGTCGAGTATCACAACCGATACCAGGAACCGGCGCTGTTCGATGCCCTACTGCTGCTTTTCGACAACAATAACGACGGCGTGGTCGATCGGCTCGAGGACCGCAAATTCGTGGTATCGCTTCAGCCGACGACCGGAGCGGGCCAGCGCGGGTATTACTCGGACGAACATTTCACGACCGAGGAGGGGGAGAGCAGCGTGGATCTTCACATCGACGGCATGGCCCGGATTGTCCACTCCGATCCTGGAAGTATCGGAGACTACGCGATCGAGATGGCCGTTCCGCTGAATTCCGGATATCCGGACGATATTTCGCTTACGCCGGGCGCCAAGGTGAAGTTTAATATCCTGCTGGCGACCGCTTGCTGCGGGAGCCAGTTTGAGATCGGCGCCTTCTTCACGCTGTCGGATGTGGAGTCGCGCGATTGGGGATTTCTGCAACTGGAAGGCGGGCCGCCGGCGCCGCCGCCCGCCAAGTCCCTCCCGCCGGGCAAAATTGCCTTCATCACCCCGGAGCTCCATGGCCGGGATGAGGTCTATGTCATGAATTCCGACGGCACCGGCTTGCGCCGGCTGACCGACAACGATCAGGCGAAGAACTGGGTATCGCTTTCGCGCGACCGCCGTAAGGTGGTCTATGTGGAATCGAGTCCGACCAGGCCGGACAGCGCCGAAATCTGGACGATCGATCTCGAATCGGTGTTCTTCTCGCGTCGCCGGCTGACTTTTGATAATGCGGCGGAATCAAGGCCGAGTTTCTCCCCCGACGGTGGCAGAATCGTCTTCAGCCGCCAGGGGGAGATCTGGACGATGCGCTCGGACGGCGGCCTTCAGCGCCCGATCACTTCCAATCAGGTCGAGGACAGTGAGCCCGACTGGGGCCCGTCCGGCAGAATCGTCTTCCGGACCGGGCGTTTCGGCGATCGGGTGCAGCTCGCCATCATGGACTCCGACGGTTCGAATGTCATACGCCTGACCAACGGGAGGGGACAGGATCAGCTCCCGGCTTTCACTTCGGACGGGCAGCGGGTCGCCTTCATGCGCTATGAGGGGCCGGGCGAGTTCTATGACTACCTGGTGAGCATTTACCATCCGTGGAACATCTACTCGATCGCCACCGATGGTGCGGGTGAGCAGGCCTTGACGGACGATGGGTTGGTGAATTGGCGGCCGGTTCCGGCGCCCGACGGCCTAACGGTGCTTTACCAGAAGACGACGGATCTCTTCACGCTCTGCACCCGGGTCTTCAGCACGACCGTTCCCTCGAAGGATGGCGAACAGGTCCTCAAATTGCTGAGCCGCGTCCGTTATTTCGACTTCAAGTAGCCCCCCGTGAGTCAGGAACCCCGGAAGCCTTCCCCGCTCGGCGACATGAGTCCCGAGGAATTCCGTCGCCACGCTCACGAGACTGTTGATTGGATAGCCGACTACTTCGCCGGTATTTCAACTTACGAGGTCTTATCCCGGGCCCGCCCGGGCGAGATCAGGAATTCGCTGCCGCTCGGCGCGCCCTCCGAGGGTGAGCCGATGAGGGCCATCCTCGATGACCTCGACCGCGTCATACTTCCGGGCATCACGCATTGGAATCATCCCGGGTTCTTCGCCTACTTCGCCAACACCGGATCGGGTCCCGGCGTGCTGGGTGAGATGATCTGTGCCGCGCTGAACGTCAATGGGATGCTCTGGAAGACCTCTCCGGCCGCGACGGAATTGGAAGAAGTGGTGTTGGATTGGCTCCGGCAGATGCTCGGCCTTCCAAAGGAGTTTTTTGGGGTTGTGCAGGATACGGCTTCGGTTTCAACGATGTGCGCGCTGGCCGCCGCCCGGGAGGCGGTGCCGGGGCTGAATGTGCGTGAAGGCGGGCTCGGGGGGAGCCTGGCATCGGCGCCCAAGGGAGTGCCGCCGGCGCTGCGCATATATACCTCGGTCGAGGCCCATTCGTCGGTCGAAAAGGCGGCAATCACCCTGGGGTTGGGCCACGCGGGAGTCAGAAAAATTCCGGTCGATGAGCAATTCCGGATGCGCCCGGATGCGCTTGCGCGGGCGATCGACGAAGATCTGGGCACCGGATGGAAGCCCTTCTGCGTCGTGGCCACGGTGGGCACGACCTCCACGACCAGCATCGATCCGGTGCCGGAGATCGCGGGAATATGCGTTCGGCATGGGCTATGGCTTCATGTCGATGCCGCTTACGGAGGCGCCGCCGCTCTGCTACCCGAGATGAATCATCTGCTGGCGGGGTGTGATCGGGCCGACTCGCTGGTGATCAATCCTCACAAGTGGCTTTTTGTGCCGATGGACTTCAGCGCGCTCTACTGCAAAAAGCCGGAGGTGTTGCGCAGGGCATTCAGCCTTGTACCCGAGTACTTGCAGACGGCGGAAGATGCCGCGGTGCACAACCTCATGGATTACGGGGTGTCGCTCGGACGCCGATTTCGTGCCTTGAAGTTCTGGATGGTGCTGCGCTATTTCGGCCGGGAGGGTCTCGTCTCGAGAATTCGGGAGCACATCCGGTTGGCGCGGATGTTCACCGTCTGGGTTGAGGAGCATCCGGACTTCGAATTGATGGCCCCGGTCACGATGGCGCTGGTCTGTTTTCGTGCTCGACCGCGGGGGTCGGAGGAAAAGATTTCGGACTCGAAAATCGGTGGTGGGGCCGCCGCGAGCGATCTTGATGCGCTGAACGAACGGCTGATCAATGCTGTAAACGGCACGGGCGAGGCCTACCTGTCGCAGACCCGAATCAGGGATCGGGTCGCTATCCGGCTAAGCATTGGAAACATCCGCACGACTGAATCGCACGTTCATCGGGTCTGGGAACTGCTCCTGACGAAGCTGGACGACCTCGGATCGCCGAGGTCGGGAACGTCTACCGGTAGTTGAATTCCACCTCGCGTCAGGCGCGGTTCGGCTTCACAAATCAAAGAAAAGTATTTCTTCGGGCATGGGCGAGGTGGCGCTCCGGCGGCGCCTTTTTGAGCGGATTAGAAGTGAGGTCGGAGGGCATCGAGAGCATTTCACGCTTTTCACCGCATTTGAGACCCATTTCGCGATTGTAAACTCTCTGCATTTAAAATACTTAACAAGCGGGCCGGCGTTTCACGCTGTCATCTTCGGACCCCGACCAATTATCAGACGCATTTTTTGTTTGGATTCGGGTAAGGTGAAGGACTCGCTCCGGGGTCGAAATCTGGGGTTAAATACATCAAAAAATAGCAATTGCGGTGGTTGCCTTCGGTGGTATAATGCTAAGCGGGTAGAACTAGTTCAAGGAGGATCGAAGCATCGAGTCTGCAACCGGCAGCGACTCCTACTTGTGTCTCTACCCAGTCAATCTGTTCAGATAAAAAAAAAGGAGTATGAACCCGCTAACAGCATTGTAGTTTCAGGAGGAATCAATGAGAAAAGTGCTTGATCTTCAAGTCACCGTAGACAAGATCGCAGGGCGAGTGGATGCCGGTCAGTTCAAGACGGCTGAGGAGTACATCACCAAGCTCGGCCACTGCGACGAACCCATCGTCAAAGTCCTCGGCGCGGAGGTGGACTCCT
The DNA here is from genome assembly GCA_016210985.1 of Acidobacteriota bacterium. Classification (GTDB taxonomy): domain Bacteria; phylum Acidobacteriota; class Blastocatellia; order HR10; family JACQTD01; genus JACQTD01. The sequence continues at coordinate 976 of JACQTD010000181.1, read as the reverse complement.
ATTTCTCGCGACTGGACTCGGCGGAACAACAGCTCAAAGAAGTCCGGTACAGGGTTGAACAGGTACACCTTGCCCGCTACGCCATGGCTCAGGGTGGCTTGTCTTACATGAAGTATGAATTCGAGGAAGCCGAGGACAACTTCCAAGCTGCTTACCATCTGTACAAGTTTCTACTTGATTCATTCCAGGTAGCGAATGCCCTGTTCAATTTGGGCCGGCTACGTCGAAGACAGTCGCAGTACGACGAGGCCGAGTCCTTCCTAGCGCGGGCGCGAGAGCTACTCAAGTCTGAGCCGGCTGAAATGATCGAGAGGTTTGAGTTCCTCAGTGGCTTGATCGATTACAACGAAGGCGTCTGTAAACACCAAGTCGGAGATCTCGATGGTGCTGGTCGACTGTATGCCTCTGCAGTTGAATTGCTTCGTCGTTCCGAAGAGAGCAGGTACTACGGACTCGCACTTAATAGCTATGGAGCGTACCTCAAGCGACTCGGAAGATACGATGAAGCACTCTCTTCACTTGACGAAGCCATTGGGATTTTCCAGGGATTGGGGATTTTCGACGATTTGGCGAGCGCGTCGAATAATCTCGGCCTCACGATGCTCCGAATTGGAAAACTCGAAGAAGCGGAGCGAATCCTCACGGAAGCCTTAGAGTTGCACCAACGAACTGGGAATATCTCCAGCGCTTCAATTTGTTTGAACTTGCTAGCGCAACTTTACCTGGAGAAGGGAGATCTCGAACGTGCAGAGCGGTTTGGTGCCCAGTGTATAGAACAAGCGGATCTCTCTAGAAACCCCTTCGATCAAGCAGATGGATACATAACAGCTGGTCGGATCGCGCATCGGAAGAATGATGGGTTTAGGGCGGAACGTTTACTGAACATTGCTGTGGAATTGGCAAACAAGGTAGCAAGCAAGGAATTAATGGCAGCTTCGACACTATTTCTTGCTGATTGCTGTATGTCATCCTCAGT
>JACQTD010000215.1 GCA_016210985.1 Acidobacteriota bacterium | reverse complement strand
GAGCAGAGAGTATCGCCTTCCGGGCGTGCGCTGGAAGCTTCAGCCCCGCCTTGCTTGCAGCGGCGTCGAGGACACGTTCAAACTCGGCGCGGTCCTTGACGAGCGTGTCGGGGAGCGTGTGCAGCAACTTGCGGATCGCTTCCTGCAGCGCCCGGCCCTCGGCCTGTTCCTTCGCGCCTGCGGCGCCCTTCTTCTTCGACTGCGCGAGCGCCTGGAATCCCCTCTCCTCTTCGAGGCGGGCGATGCGCGCCGCGCTCGCCTGGAAATTGAGCCGGAGCGGTCGTTCGACGGTGATCTTACGGAAGCCGAAGTGGGTGGTCGGAAAGATGCGGCTGACGAAGACTTGAGCGCGTTGGAATTCGAGTTGCTAGGCTCATCATTCTAAACAGCGGAGCTGGGGGCTAGTTGAGATAGAAGACGGCGGCAATTGCTGCGAGCGCGGTGCCAGCTTGCAGCGCAACTACCTGCAGCGTCCGGTTTAGAGTCCGTGGCAGGCATTTGATTCTGAAGAACGCCACACCATGGCCTTCCCCTTGAGCACACCGGTTGGGTTAAGCTTTGCGCAATTGAATCTGCCGCTGCTTCTCCTCGATGTTGATTCCCCACAGCCTGGCGGCATTCCGTCCGAAGATCTTCAGCTTCATCTCATCCGTCAACTGGGGATATCCATAACCCTCCACCAGTTCGTCGGGAAGCCGGAACCTACGGAACGCGTCGATCTGCCACTGGGCAATGCCCCACAGCGGCGTGTCTGTGCCCCATAGCATGTAATCGGCCCCCAGATCGCGCAGCAGTGTGCCTACGACGTGCGCACATTCCAGCGGACGGTTTGTCACTGTCGCCGCAAAAACGCTGCCCAGCTCACAGAAGAGGTTCTTGCGTTGCTGTTTGAAGGACTTTAGGGCCGCGAGCTCCTGATGGTACGGCCAGGCGGAATGGAAGGCGATCCAGTTCAGGTCGAGGAAGTCATCCGCCACCCGGTCAAAATCCTCCGGGTGGGCGTAGCGGGCCATGAACTGGCCGAACGGAAGCCCTTTGTGGCAGCCGATGTTTTTGATTCCCAACTTCCGACAGCGCTCCCAGATAGGATAGGCCAATCGTTCGTCATCGAGCCACCAGCCCTTCTGGGCGGTGCTGTCGAAGGTGTAAAGCTTCAGCCCCCGGATTTTCATGTCGTGGGCAAGATAGTCCAAGCGCTCCAACGTCTGGGTCAGTCCTTGATTCGGGGTCAACCCCCCGCCGAGGAGAATCGTCCGTTCCGGCCAACGGGCTCGCGCTTCGGCGACCTCCTCGATGGGGTTCATGTCGTGGCCGCCGTAGTCCTCCCGAAAGCCGAACGGATTGACTATGGCCATGGCCGTATCGCTTTCCTTGTAGAGGGTCCGCCCAAACCCGTCCACGTCCATATCTCGGATGCCATTCTTGAGCCCCATGGTCTTGCCAAGATCATCCAGCATCTCCACAAACCACATGCCCCTTTCGGTAGTGTTGTCCCTGGTGAAACCGGCTTTCCGCCAGGCCACGTGAGTATGGGCGTCAATGATGAATTCTGAGCCGGCAAACGCTTCACGGGCGGCGGCCTCATCCACGGTGGCCGCCTCGGCTACATCAAAGAGGTGCAGGCCCGTTACTTTGTTGACGGCAAACAGCACAGCGGCGAACCCGCTGGCTGTCCTGAGGAAGGTCCGGCGTGGAAGACGTCGTTTCCGGGCACAGGCATCGATCGGACCAAGCAGGCGGTCGCCGAGATGACCCTCGGTGAAGAATGTCGTCCCCTGTTCGTAGGAATTCTCATAGTTGATCAGGCCCACATCCACATTGCGAAACTGGTTTAGGAAGTTAAATTCCATCGTGCATCTCTCCTATTTGGTTGCTAGGGGTCTATGGCTTCCCGGCGTTCGGCTGATAGACAAGTCCACGGCCCCACCCCGAAGCCGGTCAGTGTGTCCGAAACCCTCCGACGACTGGAGCCGATTCCTGCCGGAGCGTGAGAGCTGCACCAACTGATTTCGTTGGGCTTGGTTGTAACCTGGTTGTACCTGTTTGCCGGTCTTTGTGGTATCCGGCAGGAAATCACCGCGTTACGGCGGCAGGGCCGGTCACCAGGGCTGTGCCCCACGCGGGGCGCAAGCCTAATGCGGAGGCAGCGGGAGGTCGCTGTTCCAGATGTCGCGATAGATCCTCCACTGGCCGCCAACTTTCTTGCGCACCTCGATCCACTTGCCCTCGTCCAGGATCTTGCCGGTGGAATCCTTCATCCGCCAAGCGCCGCGCGCAAACCCAAGGTCGCCGCTCTTCGAACTCTCGAGGGACTCGATCTCCAACGAGCTGCCCTTGTTGGCAGCGATGTCCTTCTCGATGTAGGCCTGGATGGCCTTCCTCCCGATCGTCGCCGCCTCGTTCGGAGGCATCACGACGCCATCTTCGGTGTACAGCACAGCGACTGCGCCCGCGTCACCGGCGTTGTACGCCTTTTCCCACCGTTCGCTGATATCGGTGTAATCGCTTCCGGCGACCGCCATGCAGGCGACCAGTCCGGTCAGCACGAGACCACACAGAACTCTCCTGGTGAACAACATCAAAAGATCCTCCTCCCAACCGTAGGCTCGACTCGACTCCCGGAATGCGGACGAGCGCAGGGAATTCGCATCGATTCTGCGGGAAGTCGGGTGAGGGGTCAAGCCCGCTGTCGCTCGGCATCAGCGGCGGCGCGCAGCGCCGGCCACTACATGCCGGAGTTGCCATAAGCAAGGATGGCAGGAACTCGATGGCCACAGCCACCTGATTCGGATGCTCGCGGGACTGACACTTGGGTGACCCACCCTGGCTTGCGTGTATTCTCGCAGCAACACCCGATCCGTAGCAGAATAATGAACCTCTGCCAGGCGTATAACGGCCTGCGCTGCAAGGACTTCGCTATTGGGTCTCAATACCCCAATGATCGGGTATGGGCCTTGCGTGCATATCGCGTACGCATTCTGAACGCTGGCAAGGACCATTCAAGAAAATGGACTGTGCCTGGTCCAGCGCCTGTTGCGCATGTGCCCCGATGCTGAGGAGAGGCAAAAAGCGATTCTCAGCCGTAGGGTCGAAATCGCGCAAGCAAGACGGTTGGACCTCTTCCTATGATCACCCACCGACGGTTTCTTAAGCCTGAGCCGAGAAGCCGAACGCGGCTTTCAAATCATTGATGAAGAAGGAGAATGTCATGAAACCGGATGCAAGTGGAGGCGGCGAATTTCCTGAGCTTGTGGGAGGCGAGTCCATAAGTAGGTCCACCGTGCCAGGCGGCGGAGCGAGACTTTGGCAGGGGCTTGATAAACAAAGGAGGGACAGAGGAATTCCGGTACTCTTTGATACGGCTGCGGAACGACTGATCCAGGATCCTTTTTCAAAGGAGATCATCGGCGTAGTGGCACGCCAGGGTAATGTGCAGGTCTACGTCAAAGCCAGGAAAGCTGTAGCCCTGTGTACGGGTGGATTCGAGTGGGATGAGGAGATGAAAATGAACCACCTCCGGGCCTACCCATCCTGGTTTTACACCAATCCAAACAATACCGGAGAAGGCATTCGGATGGGCCAGGCAGTAGGAGGGGATCTGTGGCACATGAATTCCCTCTCGGCGCGCGCCATCCCCTATCATCCGGATTGGCCGAAGGGATTTGGAGTCGTAACCAGACAGCCATTCATCATCGTGAACAAGCTTGGAAAGAGATTTTTCTACGAAACACAATGGCCAAGCCACAGCGCTTGGCTGGAGTTTGTGCACTTTTCGACTCGTGACTCAGCCTACCTCTCGACTCCAGCTTATATTATTTACGATGAGACGACGCGAAAGCCCCTGATCGGCGGTCCTGGTACTAAAGGACGCCTTGGCGATAGTGATACGGTGCAGAACTGGAGCGTTCAGGGGATGACACAATGGAGCGCGGACCATAGCGTGGAAGTTGCCAAGGGATGGATATTCAAGGGAGCGACCCCCGAGGAATTGGGAGAGCAGCTCAAGGCAGAACCGGAGAACCAGGGGCTGATGGATCCTGCGACGCTCAAAGAAACCTTCGCGAAATACAGTCAATACGTCGCTAACGGTGTAGACCCCGAGTTTAACAGACCCCCGTCAACCCTGGTCAAATTGGAAACGCCACCCTTTTATGCGGTCAAGATCTACCCGGGCGGCCCAAATACCCAAGGGGGCCTCAAGAAGGATGCGAAGAGTCGAGTGATCGATCCGTTCGGCAAACCCATTCCGAGGCTGTATTGTGTCGGGGAGAATGGTTCGGTCTACGGATTCCTCTATCCAACAGGCGGTGGAAACGTCTGCGAATTCGTCATTTTCGGCCAAGTCGCCGGCAAGAACATGGCTGCAGAGCCATCTTTGGCATAAGAAGGAGTTGGGAATATTCTAACTAAGAAACAAAGGGGGCGAGGCTGGCCTTGCCCCCTATTAATTCTTTCCCACTGGTCCCATTAACGGAACCATGTTTATCAAGGAGTGACTCATGACAGAACAATCTCATGCGCACAAGACGAATACTTCTTTGGTTAAGGCGGCTGCAGCAAAGCTCCATGCCGGCATCGACATAACGCTGAGGGTTAAGGTCTCGTGCGCTTCAGCCTGTGACTTGCGGGGCAAATCAGTCAAGATCATAGCGCAAGATGCTGCCGTCCTGAAGGAAGTTGAACTGGCCAAGTTTGATCGAGCTGTAAACGAGACAGATGAGTTTGTCGTGAAGGCGCCGACCGAGCTGGGGGAATACACCTGGACGGCCATGTTCACGTCGCATCAGAAGGAAGGTGATTTGCATGAGGAAAGCTCGGCGCCGTTTTCGTTCATCGTGAAGCCCCGCGCAACAAGCATGGCAGTTTGGGATGTACCTTCTCCGGTTGTAGTTGGCGATGTGTTCAGGATCAAGGTCGGGGTCAATTGCGCTGCTGCGTGCAAGCTCACGGACGAGAAGATCGAAATCTACAACCACGAGGGAACAAGAGTGGCGACGGGCTCCCTGGGTGACGTTCCCTGGTCGAACACCACCGCACTCTGGTGCGCGGAGGTAGAACTACAGGCCCCAGGCGTTGAGGGATACTACACGTGGCAGATTAAGTTCCCGAAGGCGGACCTGGAACTTGCGCATGAGGAATCTTCTTACACCTTTGGATTTTCAACCGCCAGGCCGCCCGAGCATCTGGTCACGGTCGAGGTAATAGACAAAGATACAAGCGCGCCGATTGAGGATGCTTATATTACTATTCACTCACAGGGTGGCTACCCATATAGAAACCGCACCGACGATGGTGGAGTGGCGAGGGTAAGCGTGCCCAAGGGCGAGTACAAGATTTATGTTATGAAGGATGAACATACAGAATTCCAGACGACTGCCGACGTAACTGGTGACGTATCCATTAACGCAGTGCTGTTGTTCACTCCCGATCCGTATTCCGGTTAAGTCTGATTCTATTGCTCCTGGGGCTGACGCTTGGCTGACTCACCCTGTCTTGCGTCTATTCACGCTTCAACACTTGATTCGAAGCGGGCTGATACGCGTCCGCCAAGTGTATAGCGGCCTGCGGTAGAAGGACTTCGCTATTGGGTCTCAATCCGCCAAGGTTTGGTATGGGACTTGCGTCGATCTTGCGTAGGTATTTTGAACGCTGGCAAGGACCATTGAGGAGAATGGACTGCGCCGGGCCCAGCGCTTCTCGCGCGTGTGCCCTGCTGCTCAGGGGAGGCAAAAAGCGATTCTCAGCCGTAGTGCTGGAATCGCGCAAGCGAGACGGTTGGACCTCCTCCTATGATTACCCGCCGACGGTTTCTAAAGCGAGAGGCGAACGCGGGTTTCAGATTATTGAAGAATATGGAGAATGTCATGAAACGCGAGGAAGAAAGAAAGAAGAAGTTCTCAAGGCGAGATTTCGTCAAGACGACTGCCGTGGGAGTCGGCGCGAGTGCCTTGGCCGGTCTCAGCGCAAGGGAAGCGGAGGCTCAAGGGACACAAGGGGCCCTACAATATGGACTCGTCACTGATGTGGTGGTGGTAGGCGCTGGACTTTGTGGTTTGCCGGCTGCTATTGAAGTCAAACGTGCCGGGCTGGACGTGCTTATTGTCGAGAAGTCATACCATGTCGGGGGCCTGGGGATAGCTACCAGTGGCGGTAGCACGCTTGGTGGTGGGACTGCTGTTCAAATAAAGGGTGGAGTTACTAATGACACTCCGGAATTGATGTATCAGGACGAGATGTATGCTAACGATTCTCGCGGTGTGCCTGAGATAATGCGCACGTTGATAGCGAGAAGTCCGGAGCACGTTCTCTGGTGTGAAGAACAAGGGATTGTATGGGCGCCAATAGGAGCCGGCGTTCTGCGCCCCCCCATAAGACGCGGACATAGCCGGGCCCAGATGCCTATCACGGTGGAGTATCCCAGTCAGACCGGCGGCTGGATCTGGGTGTTCAAGAAGGAGGTAGAGAGGCTAGGCATTCCCGTTCTCTTTGACCACAGGATGACGCGCATCCATCGCCCCCACATGAACGGCCCGGTGGTTGGCATTGAGGTGGACACCCCGCAAGGAACCATCAACATCAAAGCCCGTAAGGCAGTCATTCTCTGCACTGGATCGTGGGTAGACAATTATCGTATGATCCAGGCCTGGGATCCACGACTCGTAGGGCCTGATTGTTACGGGGATGGTGGCACCCCGTGTGATGGTACGCTGTTTACGGACAGCTCGGGCGACGGCCTCTTCGCAGCAGCAGATATTGGAGCTGGATTCAGTGATATGTCATTCGCGACTTACGTTTATATCTTTTATGGCACCAGGTCGTACTGGGGGTGGGATCCGCCCGACTTCACAAAGGGGAATAACCAGAGTAGAAGAAGTTTGGTCAGCAATGCAGCTGAATTCCAGCGCGTCATTTTGGTGAAGAACGATGGGGTGCGATGGATTAATGAGGCAGAAGGCGCTAGACCAAGTACACCCGGACGTGGTGGTTACTCAGAGAATCCAGAGAACCCGTACACGGCAACCTACCTTAGCCTGCCGCAGCCGCGCAATGTTTGGGCTGTTACCGATGCGGACGGTGTGGCCGCCTTAAACTGGCCCGAAGCTGACATACGGAACCCCAACCCTAAGCGGACTCCCATGCTTGACCCAGCATGCCTGGCTATAGCCGATACCCTTCCCCAACTTGCCAGCATGATGGGCATTCCAGCAGCCACTTTAGAGGCAACGGTCAACCGATATAATGGTTTCGTTGGTGGCGGCAATGACGACGACTTTGGGAAGCCTTTGCCTTTGTATAAGGTCGAAAAGCCTCCCTTCTTCGCCGCCAAGGCGAGCCTCATACGTCACACCCAGCGTAATGGACTTCGCGTCAATACTAAATCCCAGGTATTAGCCCAATCCGACCAACTGAATGGTTATAGCGGCCGTGCTGCCGGCGGAAGCGTTTCAATCGACAGCGAAGGGGTAATCCCTCACCTCTATGCCGCAGGCGAGGTTGGGAATGCGCTCGGCTGGCGCCGCCCTCACAACAGTTACGCTTACTATATTCTCGTCGCCCGCATCGCCGCCGAGAACGCTGCTAGGGAAATAAGCTTAGCCTAATAAGTAGAACACAGGGTAGAGATAGCGAGGGAGGGGGTGGGGCAATTCCCGCCCCCGGTTCAAAAGTTGGCCTTCTGTAGCTCTAATAAAACTAATATCCATCATCAAGGAGTAACATGTGGCAGAAGAAGGTAGAGCAGAAAAGGCTCAGCCGGAAGCGGCTAAGGAAGAAGAGATTAGGGTAGAACAGGTTTCTGCAGAAGAGGTCAAGGCACACCGCATAACCCTGTCCATGGTTAAGGTGCCCCCGGCTGAGGTGGCTGCCGGCACCTACATTGTCTTACAGGGCAGGGTCTTGTGCTCGTCGGCGTGTGACCTTAGGGGCAAAATCGTCAGAATCCTCACTCAAGATGCCGTAGTGTCAAAGGAAATCAGCTTGGTCATATTTGATGGGGCGGCCTATGAGACGGACCCCATTGTAATCAAGGCACCGACTGAACCAGGGGCCTATAGCTGGACGGGTGTGTTCCCGGCGCAGGAGAAGGAAGGCGTTTTGCACGAGGAAGGTTCAGCGCCGGTTTCCTTTACCGTTATGCCTCACCACACCACAAGCATAGCAGATTGGGATGTACCGTCTCCGATTGCATTTGGTGATGAGTTCGGGATCAAGGTCGGGGTCAGGTGCTCTGCCGACTGCAGGCTAACGGACAAGAATATCGAAATCTACGACCACGCCGGAGCAGTAGTGGCGACGGTCGCGCTCGGTGGCATTCCTTGGCCGGGTACGAGTGCTCTGTATTGGGCGGAGGTGAAACTTAAAGCCCCAACCGTCGAAGGATACTTCACGTGGGAGGTTAAGTTCTCGGAGCAAGACTCAGCGGTTCCGCATGATGGAGCTTCCTACACCTTTGGATTCTCAACCACAAGGCAACCCGAGCATGTGGTGACAGTAGGGGTCATCGACAAAGATACACAGACCCCGATTAAGAATGCGGATGTTCTTTTGCACCCGTACAGGGGTTACACTGACGAGTGCGGAATGGCAAGGCTGATGGTGCCCAAAGGCGAGTACGAACTCTACGTCTCAGAGAGTGGTAAGGAGACCTTCCAGACGACTGTCAAGGTTGCCAGTGACGTAGCCGTCAAAGCAGAGCTTTTGAGCTTACCTGTTCCGGATGATAGTGGCTAACCATTTTACGTGGTTCGAAATCGTGAACTGCACAACGCCGGATGGACAGCCAGGGGTCCGGGCAGGTGCGAGCGACGTCTGCCTGCGCGTAAGCTGCGTCGAGCCGTGATATGACTTCGGATCTGCCCGCACGCCAGGCCTCGAATCGTTGACGCCGCTGGAGGAGTTATGGCAAGGTGAAACCGCGGATGAGCAAACTTGGCCCGCGTTTCTCACCCCCGATTCTCACTGCACCTGACGCTGGGCATAGCCCGCTTGCGACGAGCGCAGCGAGGAGCAAGTCGGGTTCATGCCATCGCTGGAGGGCGCGACTGACTTCCTGACAGACTCCAATCCACCCGCTTTTTCGGCTTTGTCTCGACCGACAGATCAGACGTGCTGATCAACGAGGATGGGGTTCCCGTCGGGGTCTATCACCACAAAACTCGCAGGGCCCGTGGAGTTCTCGTCCGCCTGGCTCATTAACTCCACGCCTTGCGCCTTCAACTGTTTCTGCAGGTCGCGCACATCCGTAAAGATATTCAACTTCTGCGCATTGCTGTCCCAGCCAGGGTTGAAGGTCAGGATATTCCTTTCGAACATCCCTTGAAAGAGACCGATCACGTGTTCACCGTTCTTCAGGATCAGCCAGTTCTGCGAAATATCTCCGGCTGAGTATTCCGGCGAAGTCCTTGAAACCGAGCTTCTCATAGAAGGCCTTCGAAGCCTTGATATCCTTCACCGCCAAACTGACTGAAAATGCGCCGAGTTCCATGCTTTGCTCCTTTCAGCAATTGAGTAGTCTGATCAGCATTGAGTACTCGCCCGGTTATTGGCTCCAACCGTTCAATTGGCCGGTTGTTCCCTCTCACTACAATCCATTATCAATTAAGAAATTGATGTGATCCGTGTTCGGATAGGTCACGCCCTTTCGAACGTAATGCGCGGCAAGTTGTCCCCGGTGGTGAGATCCGTGAGTAATCAGGTGGTGAATGATGTCTACCACGCGGGCATGATATTCTTCGCCGCTCCCCCGCCTGAAGTGGATGACCTCATCCAATCGCGTGGCAATCAACCCCTGGAAGGTCCGTCGGTTCACTTCAAGACTCCGGAGAAGCTCCTCGCTGGCTACCACATCGAATACTGTCTGTGTTTGCTGCGCGCCCGCTACCCGTTCGAACCAGACCCGTTCGCCGACCATCACATGACAGAGCGGTTCTGGATTCATGTGATGCGCCCCTTCCAATGGCCTGGTGCATCCCGGCACGTGCCTTTGCCGCGCCGATCTCCAGCTCTGCGAAGATAATCAGGGCCGTGACGCGGTACTGGGTATTAGTCAGTTTCTGAATAGCTCCAATCGTACGGTCCGGATCGGCCCGCCTGAAACCTTCGATCATCCATCTCAGCACCAGTTTCTGGTCCCCGCCAAACTGGACGGAATAATATCGATGTCTGCTCGTTAACAAGAACATCATGGAAGGATGATCCTGATCTCTATCGATTGGGGCGTTCGTCTGGTTGAGTGCCTCGACCGCCTCCTGAAACGCGCCGAGGCCACGGTCGACATCGATCTTCGCGATCCCGCCGGCGAGGCGAAGCTGCCCGCGCGCTCGCTCTTGCGATAAGGGCATCTCCGCGACTTTCGTCCTGGCTTCGTTGAGGAGGGCCAGCATCGCCTGCGATTCCTGCTTGCTCCGGAACCGGGCTGCATGCGCAATGATTGCGGCAAGCCGATCCGGGTGTTTCAAGGCCAATCCGTGGGCACGGGCCGCATCGAAGTTGGAAGTAACGGCATGCATGGCAGCCTGGTAGTGAACATAGTCCTCGGCCTCAGCTCGAAGCCTAGCGTCATCGATCTTCGCGAGAATTTCCAGGGCGCGGTCATACTGTTTCCTGGCGGTTGACTGGAAAGCTGCCGTCAATAGGAGATCGTTCCGCTCCCGAGGGTCCTTCTCCCTTAATGCCCGTTCCAGATCACTCTGTCCGGGTTCCTCCTGAGCGCCGGCGGGACTGGCAGTGGTCTGCGCGGTGGAGGGGAGCGCCTTGCCTGATGGCCCGCCTGAGGCCATCGACATTTCGAGGTTAATGGTTTCCGGTTCGCGGTCAGGCAGGTAGTGCTTTACGTAAGGTTTGATGCGCTTGACGAGATCCTGAAGGTCCTGGAGTCTGAATGGCCGATCCTCCTTGGCCAGCCTGCCTTGTCCGCCGGGTGTCCTGGCGATCCGGATTCGCTCCGCAAGCGTATCGATGAAGAGGCTGATGTACGGCTTGACCAGATTGGGATCGAGTCCCGTGTTCATCTCCTGAGCAGCGATATGTTTGGGGACGGGCCACCGCGCCAGAGGAAGATCGATGTAAGAACCCAGGGCTGTCAGGTCGAGGAGTCGCGGCGGACTATTGCGTTGGATAGCCTGCAGGGTATTTTCATAAAGCGCCTGGGCAATGATGCGGTCCCTCCGCCTCAATTGCTCGAGGAAACGGACAAAATGGGGAGTCACGGCCTCATCGAGTACCGGCGCTGCCGTTTCGCTCGCGCGTTTTGGATTCGAAGAGATGAGTCCGTCGGCCATGGCCAGTAGGGATTCCGATCGATCCGAGCCGTTCCAGATATGCCAAGGCTCAGCGGTACTCTTCTCCTCATCCCGGGCAAGCGCCTCTGCTTCCATGCTCCCGGTCAATTCGGCCGCAAGCTCGGGATCCGCAGGAGCGGCTTGTCTCAGGATTCGATTTCTCAGGCCATCCGGTCCCCTCGGATGGCCGCCTGCAAATTGTACATTGGGACGGGCAGGATCGTCCGGGTAGGCAGGCGACGGTTCGAGAACCTTTCCTGCATCTGAGAAAGCGAACCGCAAAAGTTCCCGCCCGCGCTTTCGGTCAAAGTTCAGGAGAATCGTTCCAATCGAGGCCTGACTTCGGATTCTAACCGGCGGGTCGTCCACACGGGCCGCCAGGACGAGCGCTTCGTCCAGTAACGCAAGCGCCCGTTTGAGGGAACGGTCGGATGGGGCCGATGGTCCCCCGCTCATAGCGTCCTGAACGGACGCTTGCACGCGCGCCTGGAGAGATTGACCGCTGCTTGTGGATGCGAGAACGATAACAATGCCTAACAGCGCCAGTAATCGGTGCCCCTGTCGATGCCGTAATGAATATCCCACAAAAGCCCCCTCCATTCGATTGCAACCACGCTGGCCGTATGCTCGATCTCAGCAAAATGCTCCCGATCATATTACGCCGACCCTGACGCCTTGGACAGCGCAAGATTTACGCAATACGCAGGCCTGACCTCCGTTCCATTAACTTGCTATCGCGCCCCGTATCGGGGACACCGGTGCATGAACCTGGCGCACAAGCAAGTCTGACACCGGCACCCCGGCATGCAGCCGGGCGAGCCAGTCTTCGGGGTCGTACTCGACGCCGATGGGATTAGCGCTGAAGTGCGCGTTGATAAAAGCGTTGGCGTCTTCACTCGACCCGCAACAATCGACCTGAAACTCCATCTGATTGCCGTCGGGATCGGCATAGTACATCGACACGGTGATACCGTGATGGATACACACAATAGAATTGGGGCTTCGACGCCATATGACTTTTCGGGTAAGAACCTGACTCCCTACGGAGGACTGCTGCCTGTCGCCACCATGCTGGAGAAGCTGGGGTTCCAGGCGCTGGTGGAAG
>JACQTD010000198.1 GCA_016210985.1 Acidobacteriota bacterium | reverse complement strand
GTCTTTTATCTGATGCGATCACTCAAGCCCCTGCAGAAGGAGCCTGAGAAGGTTGGCGAGTTGGTCGATCGTTTTGTCGAGGGAACCTCCGGCGCGACCGCTTACGCGCGTACCGAGTTCTATTACGGCATCGCGCGCGAATTGTTGAATCAGGGAATTCTTTATTCAACCGCCGCGGAATTGGCGGGAAGGGCCGTAGCGCTCTTGAACGAACAGGATTACCTTGAGAATGAGCGCCGGGCCCACGAACAGCGCGAGGCCTACTTCAAGACGAGAGAACCGGATCGGCCGGCCGAGAATTTTTCCACTAACCAGGCGGCTGAGAAGTACCGTGCCTTTCGGGCGTCGAATTACGCCACCCTGGGTCGGGCCTACTTCAGACTGGACAGGTTCGACGAAGCTCAACTGAACCTGAAGCGCGCCTATGAAATCAAACCCATCATGGAGGCGGCCGTCGGACTGGCGGATGTGACCGAGAAGCGCGGAAGGGATGCCGACGCGTTCGAGTATCTTGCCGACGCCGCGCTGACCGGCCGCCTGCCGGCCGACGGCATCGAGCGACTTCATAGGCTCTATCGGAAGTTACACGAGGGAAAACTGGAGGGTCTCGAGGAGTACCTGGACGACAAGTACCGCAAGTCGAACCCCGGCCCGTTAAAGGTCGACAGCCGGCAGCCCGCCGGAAAGCGCGCCGCGGATCCAAACCCTCGAATCGTGTTGGCTGAATTCGTGACCGGTGCGGGATGTGAGCCGTGCATCGCCGTGGACCTCGCCTTTGACGCGGGACTCCAGCGTTACGGGCGGAGTGAACTCGCCCTGCTGGTTTATCACATCCACGCGCCGACGTCGGATCCCCTGAGCAATCCCGCGGCACAGGCAAGAGCGAATTTCTATGGCGCCACGGGCGCACCGACCGTTTACCTGGACGGCCGTCGTGTCAAAGTTGGAGACGGACTGGCGACGGAAGCCGGGCGGGTCCTCAAGAGTCTCGACGCACAAGTCGGGGAATGGCTCGACGCAGCAGCTGAGGCTCGCATCCGCGCATCGGTGAAACTGGAGAATTCCACGGTGAAGGTGACCGCAACCCCCGGGGAGATCACGGGCGGGGCAAGCGAGCTGCGCCTTCATGTCGCGCTCGTGGAGGACGAAGTCAGTTACAGCGGTGAAAACGGTCTGCGGTTTCATCCCATGGTGGTGCGCGATCTCGCCCGGGGGCAGGAATCCGGGACGCAGGGATTCGCGATCGATCCGGCCCGTCCTCTCGCGATCGAACACGTCTTTGATCTGAATGAGATCAGCCAGTCCAATCTGGCGTATTACGACGAATACATAGCGGATCTGAAGAAACGGACCGGGCTCGAAGCGAGCTTCAGAGAAAAGCGGCATCAGATCAATCCTGAACGGCTTTCCGTGGTCGTTTTTCTGCAGGATGCGACGAGCCGGGAGATCCTCCAGGCCGCTTATCTCAAAGTGGCGCCGCTGGTCTCCGGCCAGACGGCCGCGGCTTCTCGCGCCGAATCTGCTCCGGCGACTCAGCCGGATCCCTCTCCCCAGGATGAAGCGCTCAAGCGGCTTCGAACGCTGAGGAACGATCCGGTTGCTTACGTCGAAGCGGTGATTCGATTCGTCAATGACTATCCCGAAGACTGGCAAGCGGAATCGGGCGGGTTTTGGCTGAGAGACGCCGTGAAGCGGACCAGTCCTGACGTGGAAAAGACCCGCGCTCTGGTCCGGCGGTTTGTGGAAGGGATCGACACTGTGCCGGCGCCCCTGCGCGTCAGGTTTTATAGTGAGGCCGTGAAGATCCTACTTCAAGAAAACCTGGCAGAAGAGGCCACGGAGCTGGCGCAGCAGGGGGTCGGACTCCTCGATGAAAAGGCTTACGTGGAGTATGAACGCCGCAAGCACGAGCGGTCGGAAGCGGTTCGGAAGGCCCGATATCCGACCACCACGCCACGCGCATTCTCCTCCGCCGAGCAGGCCGAGCGATTCCGCGGCTTCAGCGCCTCGTATTATGCGTCCATAGGGCGCGGTTTCCTCATGCAGGAGAAGCTCGAGCAGGCCGCCGGAGCATTCGGTCAGGCGCACGAAATCAAACCCGACATGGAGTCGGCGGTTGGAATGGCCGACATCATGGAGCGGCGGGGCCGAAAACGCGAGGCCCTGGAGTACTTCACCTCCGCGGCGCTTACCGGGAGGTTGAAATCGGAGGACATCACCCGATTTCACGCGCTCTACCGTGAACTTAACCAGGGAAAGCTGGAGGGTCTCGAAGCAGGGCTCGATGCACGCTACCATAAGACGCACCGGAATCCGCTGAAGGACGATACAAACCCTCGATCGACCAAACGCCCTCAACGGGTGGCCGTGGTGGAATTCTTCACCGGTGCCGGGTGTATTCCCTGCATTCCGGTCGACTACGCGGTTGAGAAGGCCCTTGAGGAGTATTCGCGCGGCGAGCTGGCACTGCTCGTTTATCACATGCACGCTCCCGTCAGTGATCCGCTGTCGAATCACGGCTCCGACGCCCGCCAGAAGTACTATGAGGTGAACAGCGCTCCGACTCTCTTCCTGGACGGGAGGAAATTTGCGAACGAGGTTGACCCGAGAACGGTGGATCTCGCCGTCAGCAAAGCCGGGCAGGTCCACGCTGCCCTGGCGCCTTTGATCGAGGCTCGAATTAAGTCACCGGCCCGTGGACGTCTTTCGGTGGAGGCCAGAAGAGTGGGTGAAAGCATCAAGGTCACCGTGGCCACCAGCGAGATCGACCCCGCCGCCGGAAGGGTCACCCTTCAGATCGTGTTGGTGGAAGAGGAGGTCAGTTACAGCGGTGAGAACGGGCTGCGATTCCATCCGATGGTGGTCCGCAGCCTGGCCCGGGGAGGAGGTGCGGAAAACTATGGCTTTCCCATCGATCCGGCGAAGGCAGTTACGACGAATCATCGCCTCGATCTAAGCCAGATCGTCGCCGAGAATCTTCGCTACTACGACGAGTATCCCGTGGAAAGAAGAAAGGAACTCTCAGCAAGGCTGGACAAAGAGAGGCTCGACAGATTGAACTTCTCCTTCAGGGAGCAAAGGCACGTGATGAACCCCGATCGACTCTCAGTGGTTGCATTTCTCCAGGACGACGCGACGAAAGCGGTCCTCCAGACCGCCTACCTCGATGTTCCGCCCGCTGGACCGGACCCTCATGCGACCGAAAGGCGATAGCACCGTGGAGCGCGACCGGGGCGCAGGCTCCCTCCCGCACCACTATCGAGCGGTTGCGACCGCGACGGCCATGCTGCTGATCACGTGCGCCGTCTTCGGATTTCAGGTCGAGCGTGATCCGGTTCAATGGACGCTGAAGGCGGAGACCCCGGCCTCGGCCGTGATAGCCGGGGAGCGTTTCAAGGTCCGTGTGATCGCCTCAATCGACCAGGGGTGGCATGTTTATTCGCTGGACCAGCCTGATGGCGGGCCCATACCGACCAGAATAGTCCTGGCGGAGGGGCAGCCATTTAAGCTTGTGGACGAGGTTGAGGCTCCGGTGGCCCGGGTTGAATTCGATCCATTCTTCAATCTCGAGACCCAACTTTTCGAGGGGGAAGCCGTATTCCTGGTCCCCATCTCGGTCGCTTCCGGGGCGCCGGCAGGCCGGCAGAAGCTTGAGATTCATGTAACCTTTCAGACCTGCAATGACGAGAAGTGCCTTGCGCCGAAGTTGGTGCGGCTGACCACTACTATCGAGATCGCTCCACCCGTGGAACCGCAGAGTAGCCGTCCCCCAGGCCCCAAAGAGCCGGGGGCGTGAAGGGACCTACGATGAATCCGCACATTTTTCGCGAATATGACATTCGGGGCGTGGTCGGTCAGGATCTGACCGACGAGAGCGTCGCTGTTCTGGCCCGGGCCCTCGGAACCTTTTTCCGGTCGAAGGGGGCGAATCGGATCAGTATCGGCCGCGACGCCAGGGAGAGTTCCCCGCGGTTTCGCGATTTGCTGGCGGAGGGTTTGAAGGCTTCGGGCTGCGATGTGCTCGATGTCGGAATGGTGCCAACCCCGGTCCTCTATTACACGCTCTTCACCGAGGACGTGGATGGTGGGGTGATGATCACCGGCAGCCACAATCCCTCGGACCAGAACGGTTTCAAGATCTGCATCGGTAAGAGCACGATTTTCGGCGAGCAGATCGCTGAGATTCGTGACCTCGTCTTGTCCCGCACGCTGGTCAGCGGTCGCGGTCGCGGAGAAGAATGCGAGGTGATGTCGGGATATATGGATTACCTGGTCTCGCAGGTGCAACTGGGTCCTCGCCGCCTGCGCGTGGTGGTCGACAGCGGCAACGGCATGGGGGGATTGACCGGTCCGCCCGTCTACCGACGGCTGGGCTGCGAGGCGATTGAGCTGTTCACCGAGCCTGACAGCCGGTTCCCGAATCATCATCCCGATCCCACGGTCACCGAGAATATGCGTTTCGCCGTTGAAGCCGTACGCGCACGGGAGGCCGATCTCGGCATTGCGTTCGACGGCGATGCCGACCGGATCGGGATCGTGGACGAGCGAGGCCGGATTATCTGGGGGGACCAGTTGATGGTGATTTTCTCACGATCCATTCTCGTCGAGAGGCCCGGCGCTACGTTTATCGCCGAAGTAAAATGCTCACGGACGCTCTTCGAAGACATCCGCCGCCACGGCGGAAATCCGATCATGTGGAAGGTGGGCCATTCGCTGATTAAATCGAAGATGAAGGAGACCGGCGCGGCCATGGCCGGGGAGATGAGCGGTCATCTCTTCTTCGCCGACCGGTATTTCGGTTTCGATGATGCGGTTTATGCCGGGGCTCGGCTGCTGGAGATCCTTTCGAGGACGGATCTGCCGCTGTCCGCCCTGCTGGCGGACCTCCCGCCCTCGGTCAATACGCCCGAGATCAGGGTCGATTGCCCGGACGCCAGGAAGTTCGAGGTGGTTCGTCTACTCACCGAAGAATTCAAGCGCACGAATGAAGTCGTCGACATCGATGGCGCGCGGATCAATTTCGAGCATGGCTGGGGTCTGGTGCGGGCCTCAAACACCCAGCCGGTGCTGGTCCTCCGATTCGAAGCCGACACCGAGGATCACCTCAGCGAGATCCGCCGGTCGATCGAGCAGAGGCTTGAACGCCTGCTGGGCCTCACCTGATCCCGGCCGGGTTCCATCGGTTCGTAGTGGTGCCTATAAGGCGGGCTTTGCCGCGGCAAAACAACCGGCCGCAAGCCGGAACTACGAACCTGTTGCGATTCCAGAGCGCACGACGATGAATCAGATTGACCGGGCTTACGACGCGCCATAGGATCAGGTTCCTGGAAGGCGAAGTCGATCGTCGGCCCGAAAAGGGGGAAACGTGCTCAGTTTTGCGGTTGAGATGGCGAGAGAGGCCGGTGATCTGCTTCGGGATCGATTCGGTGGGAAGCTTGGAGTTTCCCACAAAGGGCGGATCGACCTGGTTACCGAGGCTGACCTCCAATCGGAGGCGTTAATCAGAGAGAGGCTCGCTATCCGGTATCCCCGTCATCAACTCCTGGCGGAGGAGGGCGGGCTGGCCGATGGCTCCTCATCGGATCACCGCTGGATCGTCGACCCGCTCGATGGCACGACCAACTTCGCGCATGGCTATCCGGTCTTCTGCGTCTCTATCGCCTTGGAAGTTGGAGGCAAAGTGGAATTGGGGGTGGTCTACGATCCCATGAGGGATGAACTCTTCGCCGCTGAACGAGGGGCGGGCGCGTCGTTGAACAACAAGCCCATCCGGGTCTCTTCGACCGAGAAGCTGAGCGGCAGTCTCCTTTCGACCGGATTCCCCTATGACATCAAGACATCCCGGTTGACGAATCTGGAGCACTGGTCGAATTTCGCCTTGCGGGTCCAAGGGCTGAGGCGGGATGGCGCAGCCGCGCTCGATCTCTGCTACGTAGGGTGCGGGCGGCATGATGGATTCTGGGAGCTGGGCCTCAGTCCTTGGGATGTCGCCGCAGGCACCTTGATTGTCGAGGAGGCGGGAGGCCGGGTAACCGACTTGCACGGCGGCCCGTCCTCGATTTACCGGCGGGAGATCCTGGCGAGTAATCAATTCATTCATGACCAGATGGTCGAAGTACTGGCATTGGATCAGAGCCTGGCGGAACGGTAAGCGTCGTTTTACCGTTACTTGCATCCTCGGGCCTCTGGCGAAGTAGTTCTTCGGCAACAAATTGGACCGCTCGGCCGATACCGGTCCACGCGCCTTTTAACATCGAAGGTTCAAAAGGAATGGCCGGACCCCTCCACGCATAGTCCCGCCGGTTAGATCATTCATACCCGTCCCGCAGGGCGTAAGGTATGATTTGGTTGCCACTTCGAACGATCTGCGTAGAATTGGAGTCGGCCTAATTGCATGCAGCTACATGCTGGCGGTTGAGGCGTCCGGCGAGTGGTGCTGGGGTGGGGTGAGCGTCGGAGAAGGTCGGTTAATGAGCGGTTGCGCCCGGGTTCCGTGGACTAGAAACAATTAAAAGCGTCGGCTGAGATGGCGGGGGGGTGAGGTCAGGCCACCGTCTCTTCCTAAGGGGGTGTCGACGATCCGTTGACGGAGTTTCAGCTCCGTCAACGGATCTAGTTTGAAGGCTTGGGTTTCCGATTAGTAACCTAAAACTTACCTCGACAGCATTTGCTCCCGGCTGCCTAGCATCTTCCCGCCAGGCGCCGAGACAAGAATCAATACGCCACAAAAGGATCCGTGAAGACGACCTTCACACCCACGCCACCGATTCGGCTGGGAAGCACAGGCGTCACACCCGTCGTGGTGTCGATATAAACGACGATCACCGCCTCACTGTTGTTTTCGTCCGAAGCGCCCACTCCCACACCGATCACCGAAGGCAGCGCCATCAATGACTCCAATTGCGGATTCATCACGCGGGCGGCGTGTTCGACCGCTTCCTGTGTGGGCCAGATACGACTGTCCGGCGAGATCAAGGCCTGGGCTGAGCTACCGCAACTGTCCCCCACGAATGTGAAAGGAGTAACAGATCCAAGGGCACTGCTCACTTTGGTCAAGACCTCCCCAATGGGATTCCCGATTGTCGAGGAACTGCTGCCCGCGAACAGGAGCGCGACCGGTTGATGGCAGGTTTCGGTTTCATTCGTCACAATCAGCGAGCCAGAGTCACCCCTAGCGCTGAAGCTACCGCCGCCACCGGTTACAACCACTTGATTGCTATAAAAGACGGTAAACTTCTTGCCCGCATTACAGCCAGCCTGATATTGAATGCTCACGCTCGTGGCGACTGAAGAGATCGTGCCAGTGGTGAAACCCGTAGTTCGGCCGCTCTTCGCAACGGCAAGCCCAACGGCCGCTGGACTCACCACGCTGCTGATAGGACCGATGTCCTGTATTAAACCATCGCTCTTCATCTGTCCCCCGACCAATTCAGCGATGGCGGCATCAACGTTCGACCCGAGATCGGGTGCTGCTGTAAAGTAAGCGACAACTTCGGCGGGTTGGCAGCGGCTGTCGATCAGACCCGGCTGGGTGATCTCTTCACCCTCCAGTGCCTTCCCGGATCGGGCTAACACGTGATTGTTGCTCAATATGTACTCGGTGGAACCGTCAGTGAGAAGGGATCCCAATGTCCCGCTGCAGCAGAACGCCTTGCTGCGATCCTTTACATTCCCACCGGATACGCCAAACATCGGGTTACGAATCCGGTGTTGGGCTCCCCCGTCAGCCAGAACAACGAGACCAAACAAAATCGGGCTCAAAGCGACTATCAAGGAAAACCAACGGTAGAAGCGACGGGGACTGTTCATCGGAACACCTCCAATATCTAAGCAGTTCAAGACTTTACACACACGATTCCCGAATTTGTACCAGGCAGTCGAAGCGGAGTCAACTGCAATACGAAGTGGAACCGTGCTGGATCATCGACCTGATCAAAGCTGCACTTCGACGACTGAAAGACCTGGTGACACTCCAGTAGCAGATCACCCGAGACGTTATCTGAAGAGATCCATCTCAGCAGGCCGGATCAGGTCTTTTCCCGTGCCCGGCCCGGATCCACCATCAAGTCCCTGAATCACCGCTACCGGCACGCCGAGCGTCTTTCCCATGACAAGTTCAGCGGCGCTGGCCAGCTCATCCGCAACCGCCACCACGGTGAACTGCATCGGCCGGCCATGGCTGTCTGGTCGACCGCGATAATCGACGAGCGGGTTGATTCCGGCGACACCCAGCGCGACATTCACCACCCCTTCACGCCAGGGACGACCGAACGTGTCCGAAATGATCACCCCTAATCGGGCATTCAAGGTCGCCTGTAAGCGCTCCCTCAGCTTGTGCGCGGATTCGTCGGGGGCCTCGGGAAGCAAGGTGACATGACCATCGGGAACGTTCGAGGCATCGACCCCGGCGTTGGCACAGATGTAGCCATGTCCGGTTTCGACAATCAAGATGCCCCGGTCCATACGCACGATTCGCCGTGATTCTCGAATTTTCGCCTCGACGATCCTGGGATCCTTGTCATAAGCCTCAGCCCACGATCGGGCGAGAGGAGAAGGCTCGATTCCGTCCAGTTTGATGATGCGCCCTTCCGCCTTGGAGACGATCTTCTGGGCCACGACGAAGACATCTCCATCCCCCGCCCGGATGACGGCATTTCTCGTTGCCTCGAGGATCAGATCCCCCAGGTCATCCCCGGGCACAATCTCCCGGAGGCCAGGGATGCCGACGATGCGGATTTCACGATTCGGCAAAACAGTCGGTCCCCCGGTCTAAAGTCCGATCACACGGAACCTCGCGGTCTTGATCTTATAGCGCCGATTGATGCCGATCGCGAGCACGGTCATTCTTTCAACCGTACGAGCCGCCGACAGTCCGCCGGCGTTGATTGGCCGTAGGTCGGGGATCAGCCCGGCGAACGCCATCACCCGCTCACGAGCCTGGTCGAAGTCGCTGTAGACAAAAACATCGCAAGCCAGCGGCACGGTCAGGTCCCCCAGCAGATGCGTGGGAATCGTCTTAAAGGCGCCCGCGAGAGCAATTTTAGCGGGCAGCCGGCCGGCCAGGAACTCGCTCGCCGATCCTTCCGGCAGTTCGTTGTATTTCGGCTGTCCCTTTTCGAAAGCGACCGGGACCGTGGTGTCGACCAGAATGGATCCTTCCTGAAACGAATCGGCATACACCTCGATGGCTCCGGCCGCCTCCGGGAACGGCACGGTCAGGAAGATCAGGTCTGAATTCCGGATCATCTCGCGATTCTCGAGTCCTGAGATGAGATCGTGGCCCAGCCGCCTGCACAGTGACGAGGCGATCTCCCGGGCGCGGTCAGACGAGCGTGATCCCATGATTACCGGCACCCCGGCGTGAGCGAATCGGAGCGCGAGAGCCTGGCCCTCCCGTCCGGTACCCCCTAGCAGACCCATCCTGGTTCCTGTCATCATTACACCATTATATAAGATAAAGCGCGTTCTGTTCCGCCGTCCGGGCCAATCCGATCTATAATCCTGAATTGATGTCGATGCGGGATCAGAGCGCGGCCTGGAAATACCACGAGGCCACCAAGCATTCTTATTGGAGCGTACGCTCGGGCTCGCACTATCTGGACTGGCCGAACCAGCCGATTCCGTTCAAGCTGTATCAGGGTCTCGATCATCTGGCATTGCCACCGGTTCCCGAGCCGGCCGGCAGGCCGGTTTTCGAGCTGATGAGCGGCGCTCAACGGATCGCGGACCGGGAGGTGTGGCCCGATATGGAGACGCTGGCGAGGCTACTCCATTGGTCCGCGGGCATCACTCGCCGACGGAAGTATCCCGGTGGCGAAATGCTCTTCCGCGCCGCCGCCTGCACCGGCGCCCTCTACGAAGTCGAACTCTACATCGTTTGCGGTGATATCGGCGGCCTGCCTGCCGGGGTTTATCACTTCGGCCCCAAGGATCACGCGCTTCGGCAACTTCGGGCCGGGGACCATCGGGCTGTCCTGGCAGATGCCAGCGCGGCGGAGCCGGCGGTGGTCGAAGCCCCTGTGACCATGGTCTGCACCTGCACCTACTGGAGAAATGCCTGGAAGTATCAAGCGCGTACCTATCGTCATTTTGGATGGGACAATGGCACGCTGCTGGCCAACCTGCTTGCCGTAAGCACCGGGATGAACCTGCCGGCCAGGCTCGTCCTGGGGTTTGTCGATGAGGAAATCAACCGGTTGCTCGGCCTGGATCCGCTTCGCGAAGTGACGTTCTCCATGGTGGCGTTGGGCCGGGGGGCGAACATCCCGTCTCCACATCCGGAGGCGTTACCGGCTCTCGGGTACCAGATCATTCCGCTGTCGGAGCGTGAGACGGACTATCCGATCATGCGTGAAATTCACGAAGCCTCCTCCCTCTCGAGTCCGGAAGAGGTGGCTCGATGGCGGGGTGGAAGCCCGGTCAAGAACGCCGCCTCCTTAGCCGACGCCCTTCGACTCCCTGGGCCCGGCCTGGAGCGGGATCCGGGGCCCCCGATCGAACAGGTCATCCTTCGGCGGGGATCGACCCGACGGTTTTCCCGTGAGGAGATCAGCTTCGAACAGCTCTCCAGTTCGCTGTTTTACGCCAGCCGGGGAATCGACGCCGATTTTCTGGAACCGTTCGGCGTACAGCTGAACGCAATCTACCTGATCGTTAACGCCGTCGAGGGCGCCGAGTCTGGTGCCTACGTCTACGATCGCCGGGCCCACGCGCTGGGAATCCTGAAGCAAGGGGATTTCCGCCAGGCAGCACGGCACCTCGGCCTCGATCAGGACCTTCCGGGCGATGCCAGCGTCGCCGTCTTTTTCATGGCGGACTTGAAGGACGTGTTCGCGCGCTACGGCGAGCGCGGATATCGGGCAGTGCAGCTCGAGGCGGGGATCCTGGGTGGAAGGCTCTACCTTACCGCCTATGCCCAGGGGCTGGGCGCCACCGGGCTGACATTTTACGACGATGAGGCCGTCGATTTCTTCTCGCCCCACGCGGCAGGGAAGAGCGCTATCTTCCTCATGGCCCTGGGCAAGCGATTCAAACCGCCGGTGAGGAAGGCCTGAGCACGGGCGGAAAGTTCCGTCGGGTGAGCATCATGTCCAACATCATACCTGAGAAGTACCTCGATTTATTCGGCAAACCGGCCTTCGGCTTCCTCGCCACACTCATGCCGGATGGCGCTCCGCAAGTCACTCCCGTCTGGTGCGACCGCGAGGGCGAGGATGTACTTGTCAATTCGGCCAAAGGACGGCGCAAGGATTTAAACATGCGGCGCGATCCGCGGGTAGCGATCACCATAGTGGATCCGGTTAACCCCTATCGGTATGTCGAAATCCGCGGGCCCGTGGTGGAGATCACCGAGCGGAACGCCGATGCCCACATCGATCGCCTGACGAAGAAGTATCTGAATCTCGATAGCTACCCGCATCGCCGACCGGACGAAGTGCGCGTGGTCTACAGAATCAGGCCCGAGCACGTAGCCGGAATGGGTTGATCGGCCGCCCGGGGCGATCCCCCGATGGTCTACCCGTGATCCGGCAACCGGCCTCAGGTATCGGCTGATCCGCGTCGGGCCCTCCAGCGGAGCCCGCGGACCTGCTGAAGGATTCCCCGTGCAAACCCGCTGTCCGGTCCAAAGAAGTCTTTATAAACTCTCGGCAGGAACGCCACTCCGACCGCGACCCGCACGAGCGAGAAAGTCAGATGCGCCGCCAGGCTGAATGCAAGCAGCCGCGGAGGAGTGGCGTATGGGCTGAAGAAGAGGATCCAGGCGGCCTGGGTGGTGCCCAGGTGCGCCACCGTGATCGGTAACGCCCCCAGCATAAAAATCACCGGTAGAAAGGTGAGCATCTGGCCGAACGGGATGTCGATGCCGAACGATTTCGCCGCTTGGTAGTGGATGCAAAGGGAAACAAAAAACATCGGCGCGCGCAGGAGCACGACCTGAGGGTATCGCCGCACGGGCGCGATCTTAAAAGTGCGGAACAGCGACCACTCGCGCGGGGCCGTCAGCCACCGGAGTGCTCGCGTCGGCGTGATGCCCAACCGGGCATAGAGCAGGAAGAACAGCCAGAATGCCGCTACCACCGGAGGCACCCAGATCAGCCTTCCCGCGGCTTCTGAGCGAAAGCTGATAATCCCCAGAGTAGCCCATGAGACCAGATGCGTATATTCCGTGAGCACGAGGAAGATCACGGTGCTGCCCATTTGGAGGAAGGGCGCGCGGAGCCGACGGCTTAGGTAGAGCGCCAATGCGCCACGGGCGGCATTGGTGTTGAGAAAGGCTACGACGTAGGACGAAGCCCGGATCGGCAGGAGTTCGGTGTAAGCTACCGGGCCGTGAAACCAACGTATCACGGTGCAGAGGACGAGTGTGTCCCAGGCAAAAAAGAGGAGACTGTTCGGGATCATCAGCGCCAGGAACCGGACATACTCGGCGCTCCTCAGCGCCTCCATCAGCTTCGCGACGGGGATGCGGTTGAAGATGAAGTAGAATATGAGAACGGTGAGCGCAGGTGGAATTCCAGAGAGGAGAATCCTCCTCCAGGTCCGCCGAACCTGATTCTCCCTGGCCGGTGATTCGGGATCCGCTGCTCCTGGCGGAGTGTCGGGGTGATTCATTCTAGATTTCAATCTCCTGGCTCAAGAGAGGTACGGACCGGAATTGAGAATATTCCGCGTCGATGCTCAATACCAGTGTCCCGCGCTTGTGTTGACGCGCGACTCACCGCCACGCAGGCACCGGATGCATGACCACAACGCGCCCCCGCACATTCCGAGGGTGAGCGGTTCGTTGGAGGGGGGGAATTCCTCCCCTTTTCCCCTCGTCTCCTGCTTTGACAGCTTGAGTGTTTCCAAGTAGTTACCGGTCGAAGGATCTGGCACGGATTTTGCGTTCTGCAAATTGCGAGTTTGTGGGGGGTCCAGACTCGGTGATAGGAAATCGATCGGTTCGAGTAGGGTGGAGGTGAAGCGCCATGTTGACTGATTGGAAATCTGGTTTGGCCGCTGCCGGCCGAGGGACCATGTCCCTTGGCAGAGCCGGAACTGGCCAAATGCGCAGGAACCCCTGGGTTGCCGCATTGTTACTTTGCCTGGTCGCTGGCGCAGCCGGCTACGGTCTCCGCGGGCTTCAGCCCGGCAGTGCGGATTCAGGTCGGGTTACGGATGGCAAGGCAGATTTCTACCCACCCATGGATGATGCGGTACTCGAAACCGGAACGCCGGAGGAATCCGAGCCCGGGTTTTTCTCCTCGCTGTTTCGAAAGGAACCGGTGCGGGTCACGATTCCGCCTGGCACGGACCTGGTGGGCGTTCTCGGCGAGTCGGTCAGCAGTAGAGGGACCCGCGCCGGCGAGCCGGTCCGGATAGCGGTCACCCAACCGATAGTCGTCGACGGCCGAATAGCTATCCCGGCCGGGAGCCACCTCTTGGGGGCTGTGGCCTCCTCGAAGCGGTCGGGGCGGGTGAAAGGCCGCGCGCATGTGACGCTTCGCTTCGATCGCCTCGCGACCCCGACGGGAATTTACAGCGTCGTGGCGAGCCCGATCACTCGTGTCGCACCAGGTACGAAGAAGCGTGACGCAGGGATTATCGGAATCGGAGCCGGGATCGGAGCCGCAATCGGAGCGCTGGCGGGGGGCGGTCAGGGAGCCGGGATCGGTGCCCTGGCGGGTGGCGGTGCGGGAACCGGCGTGGTGCTGGCGACCAGAGGAAAGGAGACCGGATTCAATCAGGGTGAACGGCTCTCCATCCGGCTGATCGAGCCCGTAATGGTTCAAGTGAAGGAAGGATGAGGACCATATGAGAATTCTCATCGCAGATGATGATTCCGGCATGCGGTTGTCGCTTGAAGAGCGATTGACGAGCTGGGGTTACCGGGTGGTCTCCTGCGTTGATGGTGAAGAGGCGTTGATGACGCTCCTCAGTCCGTCCGCTCCTTCGGTGGGGATTCTCGATTGGACGATGCCCGGTTATGAGGGTCCCGAGATTTGCCCGAGAGTTCGCCAGCGGTCCCGGTCCTCGAAGCCCTATCTCATCCTCTTGACGGCGCGGAACTCGAGGGACGATATCGTGGAGGGACTCATTTCCGGCGCGGATGATTACGTGGCCAAGCCGTATGACGCCCGGGAACTCTGGGCAAGACTGCAGCTGGCCCTTCGAGTCGTGAATCTGCAGGATCGATTGACGGAACTCGAGGCAACCCGGCAGGCTATCGCCGGTCCGCAGACATTCGGCGATCTCCTGCCGCTTTGCGCCCATTGCAAAGGAATTCGCAACGATCAGGAGGACTGGCAATCGCTCGAATCATTTCTCGGATCGCGGGATGGCCTGCAGTTCACTCACAGCATCTGTCCTGACTGCATCGCAGAAGTTTACGAGCCCACACTCAACCCGGTCAGGTCGAGGGGGTGAGGTGGGACCACCCTCACTTCCACGGCGATTCCGTGATTCTCATTCATGCTTCGCCGTGGTGGCGCGTACTGCAAGGGTCGATCCCAGATTTCCTGAACGGTCAAAATCGAAAGCGACGCTTAAAGAACCCAGTTCCTCGCAGGCGTGACAACCCTTGAGGAGGCGATAACTCACGATGAACCGCTGGCCACCGTCCGGGAGCTGCTCGACCTGAGGGTAGCCGGTGCCGGACCGGTCACCGGGGAAGATGGCCACATCCGGATATTGATCGGCCAGCTTCGCGTAGTCGGGATTCAGCCTAAGGTTAACCTGCTTGAGAATCTCCCAGTCATCGACATCAATGAGTGCCGGTGTGCCATTGACGAGGAGACAACCCTGGTTCTCATTCGCCCTGAACGGATAATTGACGTACGCGACGTCGACTCGACCGGTCTCACGGAAGTCCCGCATGTACCCGGTGTTGTCGATGCGCCTCGTGAAGGCCACGGCCTGGGGTGAGGCTCCGGATTTCCGCATGGCCGAGGCGAAACATTCCCCGAAATCTCCTCCCGCCTTCGAACTACATTCATCCCGTATCGATTGCATCATCGACATCCCGGGTTGCCACAACGCGAGCGGCCCGATCGGTCGAGCCGTTTCGGACGATCCTGTTTTCTTATCCTGCGGAGTTGAAGGCCAGAAGATGGCCCACAGGACGAGCGCGATCGTGCATACCGTCTTCATCAATCCTCCGAGGTGCGGCGCCTGGGGGCCGCGTCGAACCTGAAATTTCCCAAATCGCCATGGCCGGCTCTCGGGAGCCGGCAACGATGATTCTCCTATGTTCCGCTTCAGAATCCAACCGCATCGAAGTGCGGGAAGTGCGATTCTTGCCCTCCTGGTGTAGAATAACCGCCACGCCCCGGGGTGCGCCGCCGGAACATCGGCCGCCTCCAGCCCGAGGTGCTCACGTCCCTGGTCGCAACAGGGATGCAACAACCACACCAATTGCCCGGTGCTGACTAGCCAGGGGGATCGAATGACGCTATCAATGAAGATCGGCCTCGCGTGTACCATCATCATAGGAACGGCCGGCGCACTTCGCGCCACCGAACCCAAACCGCCGCTCATCGCCGTCCATATGGAGGTGCTTCGAAACCTGGCATTGGTTCATGTCCTGAACCAGGAGAAGGTGCCGGTCATGTTGGAGTTTCATCAGGGTTCACTCTCCTCCGTCCAAACCGGCAGGGCCGGTCTGCGTTTGGATCCGGGCGCCCAGGGCGTGCTGAGTATCTCGCTGGAGATGGGTGGAGGCCGTCAGGTCCTTCATCTCGAATCGACCGTGCAGCTGATCGAGCGTAACCAGCCAGGACCGGCCAATCCAGGACCCTTCATTCATACGCCGCTGCAGGTCAGCGATAACAGCGTCAAAACGATCAGCTTCGAGGAAGCCTTTCTCGCCGGCCGTGCGCACATCGAGGGCCGGTCAGAACTGCCGAGGATTGACCTCGGCGGATTTACCGATATTTCACCGGTCAGTCCGCTGGCGTTCAAAAGCGGCCGTGCGCCCGCCAGCGCGTCCATCGAAGCATTCAAACTTCCGAGTCCGCTGGAGTTCGCCAGGTTGAAACTCGGTCAGCTGCCCAGGATCGTCGACACCGGCAATGGTTCACAACGGGGAACGGTTGAACCCGTTTCGAGTGACGTGCGGCCAAACGGAAAACCACCCGATCCACAATCGACCTCTGAACCGACCGGCGTTGAGCCCGATTCGTTGAATAGTCCTATGATCATTCGGGGGCAAATGTCGCTTCGGGTCGCCCCGTCCAACTTCAAAGCGGCATGGGGATGGGTGGTCAAAGCCTGGCAGTTCCGCGCCGGCAGCTGGCGCTTTCTCGGTTGGGATTACGTCGCGGGCGACGGATCCTGGCTCATCGGGTTCGACAGCAGTCAGGTCAACACTGGACTTCCCGTTCGCGTTGAATACCTCACTGCCAATCGGTTCGTCTCGCTACAGGACCCGAGCGGCAATGTCTATGCGTGGGGCGATGACTGGATTCTGACGGGAGCGAACACCAATATCGGCTCGCGTTACGCCGACCTGACGGTAAATGGAGATCTCCCGGGGGTAGACCGGCTCTACGTTGGCGCCACGAATATCTGGGTGAAGTTTTACAACAACGGAATGAACGCGCTTCGCGACGAGCCGGTTGAGGTGACCTTCCCCAACAGCCTGGCCTCGGGACAGTGCATCTACGACGACGGCGCCGGACCCTATGCCTGGTCATGCAGTTACTGGGATGACGGACGCATTTACATCATCCCGGCCCACGCCGCCGAATCGGTCGTACAGCACGAGATCGCTCACAGCATCAATAGCTATTATTGGAATGGCAACCTGCCGACGGGCGCGGGCGGGACGCACGGTCTCTCGAGTTGTTACAACAATGGGCTGGCGCTGACGGAAGGGTTTGCCAATTTCGTAGCCTATTGGACCGAGTTCGCACCCAATGCCGTCAACCCGGTGGCGCCGTACTTCAACAAGAACATCGAAACCCTGCCGGGCTCGACCTGTTCGGGGCAGACCAACGAGATGCGCGTGGCGGCGACGTTTTGGGACATGTATGACCTGTGGAATGACGGGCCCGGGGGGAACAGTTACGACAGCCTTCTCTATGTCAGCCAGGGGAGTTCGGTGGCGATTTACCTTAACAACCCAAAGAATAAGATGTCCGACTATCTGGCCGTTTGCCAATCCGGCCAGTCGGCTTACTGGCAGGGCGAGTTCACGAAACTCTTCCGGCTCAACACCATTATTCCTTAAGCTTCTCGACCGGGAACCTCTTTGCCGTCCAATCCAGCGCGAGGCGGCCGGACAGGTAAAGCGTGTTCCTGTATGAGACATCCCGCTACATCGGGTTGAGATTCGCGTGCGCGATCCATTGCCAGCCGGTCTGCGCCTTCTTCCAAATGCTCATCCGCATGGCCGGCTTGGTCGGGAGCCTCCTCCCGTCGATCGTCTCCAGCACCGAGACCCAATAGGTCACGACCAGCGTGTCGCCGCCCTGGGTAACCGTGAAGTTCGTGAGTGTGTATTCGCCGAGATTCAGTCCCTTGATGAGGGAGATCTCCCCTGCACGACCCTGGGGCCCGTCCGGATGAACCGATTGGAAATCGGGTGCGATCCTGCTCTCGACCGCTTTCCAGTTCCCAGCCTTCATGTCGGCCCAGAACTGGCGCTCGAGTTTTTCACCCTCTGATGGGGTGTGCCCGGCGGTCTGCCCCCAAGCCGTACGACCGCTCGCCCCAGCGACAAGGAGCAGGAACAGAAAGCAGCGGAGTCGATGTCCGTTTCTCATGATCGCGGATGCTGGCATAACGTCAGGAGCTAGTCCAGTCGGATTTCCAGGCGAAATGGTGACTCGGATATCTCACGCGTGTACCCAGATATCATGGACCCCCGGGCGGTGAAGGTCATCAAGGAATCATCCCAGCTCTGGTTGAGCGCCGGAGAGGCATCCCGAATCAGGATGTGTAACAGCTACGCCTCTTCGATAGGGATGGGGTTATGTCAACTGGCGCTGGGCGAGAGCATAGAAATCGCCCTTTCGGTCCATCAACTCCTGGTAATTTCCGCGCTCGGTCACGACGCCGTCTTTCACGACGAAGATGCGATCGGCCTTTACCACCGTGCTGAGACGATGCGCGATCACGATGCGGGTTCCCTGAAGCTGTCTCAGGCTCTCGCCGACGATCGCCTGGGTGCGATTGTCCAGGGCGCTGGTCGCTTCGTCCATCAGGAGGATTCGCGGGCGATTGATCAGCGCCCGGGCGATCAACAGCCGCTGGCGTTGTCCTCCGGAAAACGCGCCTCCCTGTTCGATGATCATCGTCGACATGCCCATCGGCATGCGCTTGATGTCTTCGTCCAGGCCCGCCATGCGCGCCGCTTCCCAGGCATCCTCGATGGTGTGTTCCGATGAGGTTCCGGCGATATTCCTGAAGACATCGCCGGGAACCAGCTTGCCGTTCTGAAGGACGACCCCGATCTGACGGCGCACCGCCACCAGGTCGAGTCCGCTCAAGTCCTGCCGGTCGAAGAGTACGCTTCCCGATTCAGGCGTATCGAATCCCAGCAGCAGTCTGAACAAGGTCGATTTTCCGGATCCCGACGGGCCCACGAGGGCTACGAACTCGCCCGGGTGAGCTTGAAACGAGACTCCGTTAAGGGCGAGCGGCGCATCGGGACTGTACCGGAAGTGAACATCGTTCACTTCGATTTCTCCCGCCAGTTCACCGGGAACGGCCTTCCCGATGTCCACTTCAGGAATAGTCTCCATGATCGGCTTGGCATTCTCAAATATCGGAATCGCGTTCAACACGTTGAGTATCACCGTGCTCATCGCGCTGGTAACCGTCAGGATCGCGGCAAACGTCGTGGAGAAAGCCAGGAAGGTGCCGGTCTGGATGTCACCGGATTCCAATCGTGAGCTGGTCTGCCAGTAGATGACGAGCAGGGCCAGCACCGGCAGGGCTGAATTGAATCCGGCGAAGCCGTTGTTGATGTTGGTCGCTTTGAAGTCGAGCCGGCGCTGTGCAGCAAACTCGCGTGCCCAGACGGAAAACGCCGCCGGCTCGCTACCGGAGACCCTCAGCTTGGCGATCCCGGTCAGAAACTGCAGTACCCGACCGGCGATAAGCTGTTTGAGTTGTTGCGGGGACTGTGGGAGCACATAAAATTTTCCAGGGTGAAGTCGAGATGGAACGATGTATTCGCGACTG
>JACQTD010000180.1 GCA_016210985.1 Acidobacteriota bacterium | reverse complement strand
TTGGCCCAGGTCCTGGGCCAATTGCGACCCTTTGTTGATGACAACATTCTGATCGGCCCCGGAACCTCCGACGACGTCGGGGTCTACCGGATCTCAGCCGATCAGGCGCTTGTCATGACGACCGATTTCTTCCCGCCGGTCGTGGATGATCCGTTTGCCTACGGAGCCATCGCGGTCGCGAATGCGTTGAGCGACATGTATGCGAAAGGGGTTCGACCCATCGCGGCACTCAACATCGTCTGTTTTCCGATTAAGACTCAGCCGAAGGGCCTGTTGGCGAGGATACTCGAGGGAGGATGGGAGAAGGCCAGGGAAGCCGGCGTACCGATCATCGGGGGGCACAGTATTGACGACGCCGAGCCCAAGTATGGGCTGGCCGTGGTCGGTGTGGCAGATCCGCGGTCGATTATCGCGAATGCCACCGCCCGGCCTGGCGATCAGCTCGTGCTCACGAAGCCTCTGGGTATCGGCATCATCACCACCGGGATTAAGCGGGGTGTCGCAGACGAAGCGACCGCGGCGGCGGCCGTGCACTCGATGAGCGCGCTCAATGCCGGCGGTTCGGATGCCATGGTCAGGGTCGGTGTAAATGCCGCGACCGACGTCACCGGGTTCGGCCTCCTCGGTCACCTCCACGAAATGACGGCGGCCAGCCGGGTGGGGGCCCGCATCTTCGCCTCACGGGTACCCGTACTCAGCAAGGCGAGGGAGATGGCCGGACGAGACATCCTGCCCGGAGGTACGGTGAGCAATCACCAATTCGCCCGTCGGTTCACCCGGTACGACCAGGTCATCGGCACGGTCGATCAACTCGTGCTATGTGACGCGCAGACTTCAGGGGGACTGTTGATCTCGGTCGCAGCCGACCGATGTCAGCTCCTACTGGAGGAACTGACCAGAGCCAGGACCCTTGCGGCGGCGGTCATCGGCGAGATCGTGGACGATGCGGAGGGTCGAATCGAAGTCCTGGCTTGACGGCGGCGGACGGGCACATCTTCAACCCCCCGCTCAATAGTCAGGCGATCAGCCCCGCCCTGGCCAGGGAGGTATACCGTGTGCCGGTCGGGCGCAGATCACTCCTCATGAGTACCAATTCGGATACACTGAAACTCGAGCAGTGAAATTCGGCGTCCACCAGATGGCGGGCTACAAGATCGCTGCCCCGAGGTCGTCGCACCCGCCCGAGGGTAACGTGGGCACGGAAGGGCTTGGATTCACGCTTGAATCCCATCGGCTCCAAGGCCTCCTCCAATTGGAGTGCCAACCTGACCAGCGGGTCGAGTTCACCCTTTAAACCGACCCACAATACTCGCGGCATCTTCTCGTTAGGGAAGGCTCCGGCACAATCGAGCGCCAGCCCGATGGGTGCAGCGCGACCGGCAACCTCCGTCATGACTTGAGCGATGGGTTCGACGGACCCGGGTTCGATATCGCCGAGAAACTTCATGGTGAGGTGAAACCCGTCGGGCCGGGTCCAGGAGATGTCGGCCGGATCCTTCCTGAGTTCGGCCTGGACGCGGGCGATTTCGGCGCGCGCCGATTCGGAGATCTCCACACAAATGAACGAACGGATCTTCTCGTTCATATTCCCTCCGATCGGGCGTAAGCTGTGGGATCGGGAATTCCGGCTTCGACAAACGCCCCCCTCCTCTCGACGCACTTGTTGCAGTCGCCACAGTGAAGTCCGTAGTGGGGTGCCATGCAGGAACACGTCCACTCGAGCGGGAGGCCGGCCCCGAGCCGGACCACTTGTGTCTTGGTCAGGTGTCGGAAGGGCGAGATGATCTCCAGCCGATGGCCCAGCCCCATCGACAAGGCGCGTCCCATCGCTTCGAAGAACTCGGCTCGCGCATCAGGAAAAGGATTTCCCGCCAGGGGGCCGAGCGCCAGCCGGCCGATTCCTTCCATGGCGCAAAGGACCGCCGCCTTGCTGATCAGGACCACATTCCTCCCCGGGATATAGACCGCACCCGCCTCCGTGTCGCCGGCGGGGATCCCATTTCCGCTGATACTCCAGTGCTCGGGGTAGACGTCGGCCATAGGGAATCCGAACGTACGCAAGGATCGAACGCCACGCAGGTCCGCTCGGCGCAAAAACTCATCCGCGAACCGCTGTTCGGTTGATTCCCAGCGCGAGCCGACACGTACGTAGACCGGTACTACGAAGTCGTGGGTCCGGCTGAGTTCCGCCGCCAGCACACAACTGTCCAACCCGCCACTGACAAGCGCGACCACGCCGCCATGAGATCCGCCGCCCATGAAGCCCGGAAAGACTTACAGGCTAGAGCCCGCGCGGAACCCTGTCAAGCAACGACTCCTCCGGGCACGGCCTCGCCTGCGCCCGGGTCGTCGAACCTCGCTTGGGATACCAAGCAGGATCACGCTATCATGTTGCCCGATCACTCGCGTGTCCGCTTCAGGCGGCTGGATGGGGATGAACGCATGTATACAGCGAAAAAGGAAATCACATTCTGTTACGGTCACCGGCTTTTGCGGTACTCGGGAAAGTGCAAGAATCTCCATGGCCATAACGCCAAGGCGGAGATCGAGCTTCAAAGGGAGACCCTCGATCACCGCGACATGGTCATCGACTTCGATGACATTAAGAACGAAGTGAAATCGTGGATTGACACCCAACTGGATCACCGGATGCTCCTCTGCAAAGACGACCCGTTCGTCCCTCTCCTCCAGGAGAAGGGCGAACTCTGTTACATCCTCGACACCAACCCGACGGCCGAAGCGATTGCCAGGTTGATTTATGACTACGCGGCTTCGAAGGGATTCCCGGTGAGCGAAGTGAGAGTCTGGGAGACCGAAACCTCAATGGCGAGCTACCGGCGCTGAATCGTCCGCGCCCGGCCGGATCGTACCGGAATCATGGCCCTGTTTCTAAAGGAGGCGGACGTCGAGAGGCTGCTGCCGATGAACACCGCGCTCCGAGCGGTGGAGGAGGTTTTTCGATGGCATGGCGACGGACAGATCATCAATAACACGCGATCACGTGTAAAACTTCCCGCCGGATTCCTCCACCTCATGGGTGGAGCCGTTCCCCCCCTGGGTTTGATGGGCTTCAAGGCCTACACGGTGTTTCAGGGAAATGCCCGGTTCCTCTTCTGTTTATTCAACGCGATCAATGGAGACCTGCTGGCCATCCTCGAAGCAGATCGCCTGGGTCAGATTCGGACCGGCGCGGCTAGCGGCGTCGCCACCAAGTACATGGCGCGGCCCGAGGCCGGCGATGTCGGTGTGATCGGCACTGGATGGCAGGCGAGAAGCCAGCTCCAGGCGGTCTGCCATGTCCGAACCGTGCGCCGGGTTCGGGTGTGGAGCCGCGGAGAGGATCATCGAAAAAGGTTTGCCGCGGAAATGAGCGCCGTGATTGGGATCGGCATCGAGGCGGCTACCGGAGCCGGGGAAGCCGTCGAGGGCGCCGACATCATTATCACCGCGACGACGGCGCGCGACCCGATACTGCACTCCGCCATGGTGGCCGACGGGGCCCACATCAACGCCATGGGCAGCAATTCTCTTGTACGGCGAGAACTGGACGAGGAGATCATTCTTCGCAGCAGCGTAGTGGCGGTCGATTCGATCGACCAGGCCAAATTGGAGGCCGGCGAGTTCCTCCCGCTTGTAGAAAAGGGAAGATTCCACTGGGAACAGATGGTTGAACTCGGAGAAATCGTCGCCGGCCGCGTCCCGGGAAGGCGCCGGGTGGAGGAGCTTACGTGTTTCAAGTCGCTGGGTGTGGCGATGGAGGATGTTGTCGCCGCCGGAGCTGTCTACCGCCAGGCTCTGGCAGAAAATTGGGACCGGCGCTTCCCGCTGTGGACCTAAGCCACCCGGCCCCCCG
The DNA here is from genome assembly GCA_016210985.1 of Acidobacteriota bacterium. GTDB lineage: Bacteria > Acidobacteriota > Blastocatellia > HR10 > JACQTD01 > JACQTD01. The sequence goes on along the minus strand of JACQTD010000180.1, from coordinate 936 downwards.
CACGACGAGGCATCAGTAAGTCAGGCTCCGCGCCGGGTATGAGCCTGGAGGAGTTTCCCGTTAGGCAACGCTCGCACCGCCGGCGGCATCAAAATCGTCGCGTTACCGGTAATCCTTACTCCTTCGGATGTCTATCAGTCTGATGACCACGGAAGAGACGCCATGGCTGCGGGCGAGTTCGGTTTCCCCGCGCGGTGTCGACCGCCCGTCAATATTCGTGAGGCCAAGCCAATTCCCCTCCCGCTCCCGACCACCACGACCAAATACTACTCAAGCGGAATTCGCCGTCATGCTCGCGGGGGAGTATTGCTGAGCGCCGCTACAGGAGGAACCAGAGGAATGAGATCACGGATCGACAGGAACGCGCATCGGCTTGGTCAGTCCCTTCTCCTGGGACTCGCGCTCATCGGTGCAGCCGATCCGAATGCTTCCGGAACGCAGGGAACGGGTTTGAGTTGTATCAACGACGAGGATTCCCTGAGGGAAGCCATCCGAAGCGCAAGATCGGGAGACACGATTGCCGTTTCCGCGGAGACGATTACCTTAACGGGTGGAGAGCTGGTCATCGACAAGGACCTCACGATCAGTGGTCAGGGTCCCGACAAGACGACGATCAGCGGTGGAGCGCGCACACGGGTTTTCTTTGTCTGCCCGGGAGTCGCGGGCGCGACGGAAGGACCACCAGCGGCTTGTCCGCGTGTTCACTTTTCGAACCTCACTATTGCCGACGGCAAGGCGCAGGGCGGTCGCGGCGGGGACAGCGGATCGGCCGGAGCGGGCAACGGATTGGGTGGCGCCGGGGGCGGTGCTGCCGGCATGGGCGGCGCCCTTTTCATTAATGGCGGGCACGTCACGGTCGACAGCGTGACGTTTTCGGCGAATCAGGCCCTCGGAGGAAGCGGCGGAGACAGCGCGGCCAGCGGAACGCCCGGGGCG
>JACQTD010000179.1 GCA_016210985.1 Acidobacteriota bacterium | reverse complement strand
CAGAGCGTGCTCAAGGACCTCAAGCAGTCGACCCGCCAGCGATTCGTCGCCATCGAGTTCTCGTATCCCGAATCCGAGATTGAGATCCGGGTGCTCGTTCGGGAAGCCGGTATCGAGGAGGCGGTGGCCGCCGATCTCGTCAAGATCGGGCAGAAGGTGCGGAATTTGAAAGGACACGGCCTCGAGGAAGGGGTTTCAACCCGGCTGCTCGTCTACGCGGCCCAGTTGATCGCCGCGGGGATCACGCCGCTGGAGGCCTGTCAGGTGGCCATTACCAATACCATCACCGATGACGGGGAGCTCCAGCGCAGCATCTTCGAGATTGTCACCACCGTAGTCTAGCGTGAACGATCCGATACGCACTGCGCTCGACGCGCACCTGAAGTCGCTACCGGCGGGAAAGGTGGAGGCGCTGGCCCGCCGGCTGGGCGGTGTGCCCGCTGAGCGCTTGGCGCTCTTCCTGGACGGGCTCGGACTTCTTGCCGGTCATTCTCCCCGCGCCGCGCTCGAGTTCCTGAGGGTAGCCCCCGATCTTGGTCGCGTGCTCGACCTCGAAGAACTCCGGCTCTGGGTGAGCGCCGGGAAGCGGCTGACCTCGGCTTCCCCCGAACTCGGCATTCAGTACTTTCAAGTCGGCGGGGGGACGATTGGACGGTTGCCTGCCGGACTTCGCCGGGCCGTGCTCGGTCTGGTTGACCGGCAGGCGGCGATATCCGCTTCGGCGGCGTTGGACAGCCTTCTCACCGCGCCGGACCGGCTGGCATCCCTGAGTGCGACCGAGGCCGCGACCGTCTGCCGGATCGGAATGGAGGTGGCCCGTCGAAGCGCAAAACAGAGCGCCGAGTTGTTTGGGATGGCGCCGGACGTGATTCGCCGGTTGCGGGAGCTCCACTCGGGAGACGGCGAAGTTGCAGGCGGTGAGTCCGCCGACCTGGTCGGGCAGGCGCTCGGGCTCACCGAGATGTTCGCCTTGCGCGCGGGGGGAATCGCGGTTGATTTCTTTCGTGAGTTGCCCGGGCGGCTTGCCAGCGGCCGGCATGCCGACCGGCAGCTTCTCCTCGAGCGGACGCGGGATTTCCTGGAGCGAGGCGGAGGAGCCGCGCTCCAGTTCTTCGAGACCAGCGCGTGCGTGCTGCGCGAGGCCGGTCTCCAATCGTTCCAGCGATGGACCGAGCTTTCTTTGGACATCGCCTCCAGGGGAAATGCGGCCGTATATGGATTTCTGAAGGCGGCTCCGGGCGTGGTAGCACAGATGCGTCGAGTGGTCCCCCACGACCTGGACAGCGTGTTTTCAGAGACACTGAAGGTGGTCCACGAAGTCGCCGAGCAGAACGTCTATCTGGGGCTCGAGTGTCTCCGGTCGAGTCCGCAGGCGCTGGGGTCCGCCTCGCTTGTCCAGTTCACCTCCTGGGCTAGGCACGGGTTGCGGGAGCACAGTCATGATGCGAGGCACGCGCACGCTTACTTCGCGCTCGAGACCAACCTGAGCCGGTATCATCTCCAGTCCTCCGCTGGCGGCCTCGCGCTCGAAGCCCTAAAGCCCGTCCTCACTCATTACATCGAGGGACTCTGCGGTCAGACGCTCGCGATCCGGTCCGGCGCGCAGGTAAGACTCCGTGAACTGGTTGACGGCTTTCCGGTCGGCAACGGGAAGGACCTGGAGCTCCCCGGACTCGTCTGTGAGTTCGGTGAACCCGATGCCGACTTTCGACTCTACAAGGTCTGGTCGGCGCTCGCCGCCGGTCAGATCGAGTTCGGCACGTTCGAATCGGGAACCCAACCGCTCATCGCCTTACTCGAACGCATTGAGGACGACTTCTCCCGCGATCGCAATTCACCTGGAGGCCTCCCGGAGACGGCCGGCATCCCGACCGAGGCGCGACCGGGATCGCCGAGAACGCCGCTGGATTCCGATGCGCGCACGCGGGCGGATTTCAGACTGATCCTATCCCGGTTTCCCGATCCGCGATTCGCGCGAAGCGTCTTCGCCGTACTGGAGAATGGCCGTCTCGACCGGCGATTGCGGGCGGAGTACCGCGGGCTCGGGAGAGATCTCGATTGCTTGCGCGCGGCCTGGCTGCAACGGCGGATAGCCCCCGAGCGCCTTCCGCTTGAACTGGTCATACCCGAGTTGCTCTTCCGGCTCACGGTCGGGGGCGGCGTGGATGACCTGACTCGCGCCGCCTTTGGAGATCTGACGTCGGCGCTCGAGCGCATCGTGGATGAACATCTGCCTCCGAGGAATCTCGGTGTGTGCGGCACGCTGGAGGCGGCTTATCGGATTTACAGGCTTGCGGCCGAAGCGTCCTCGCGGGGCGCCGCCGGGGAAGAGGAGACGGCGTCCTCCGATCTCGATGAAGGCGCCGGCCGGGAGTCTCCTCCTGCAGGCGAGGTTCCGGAGCGGCTCGCCGCTGAGGCGGCCGCGCGCGATTCCCGCCGCGACTCGGCTTCGCTCGCGGCGAGCCTGAGGGAGGAATGGCCCGACCTTTCCCCTCGACTCGAATGGTCGGAATCTTTGGCCGTGGAATCGACGGACGAGACCGATCTCGAACCCGGCGACCGGGCCTACCTTTACGATGAGTGGGATCGTGAGCTGGCTGATTTCCGCAGCGGGTGGTGCCGGATCGTCGAGCGCTCCGCGCGGCGGGGAGGGCGCCAGTTCGTAGAGCTGGTGCGGGACCAGTACGCCTCGCTGATTGCTTCCGTCCGGCAGCAGTTCCAGCTGCTTCGCCCGGAAGCGCTCAAGAAAATCCGCGGAGAGATTGACGGCGAGGATTTCGATCTTCAGGCGGTGATCGATCACGCCCTGGATCGCCGGACCGGCAGGCGGACTTCGGACCGCCTCTACATTCGCCGGCTGCGGAAGGAACGTGACGTGGCGGTCAGCTTCCTCCTCGATATGTCCAGCTCGACCGCGCGCACCGTCATGCGCGCGGGAGCTTCCGGACCTCCCCGCCCGGCGAAGCGGATCATCGACATTGAGAAGGAAGGGCTGGTATTGATGAGCGAGGCCCTCGAGGCGGTGGGCGATCTCTATGCGGTTCACGGATTCACCTCCGAGGGCCGGAGAAACGTCCGGTTCTACGTGGTGAAGGACTTCCAGGACCGTTATGGCGCTGACGTGGAAGCCCGCATCGGCGGCATCACCTACCAGAACAACACCCGTCTCGGCGCCGCGATACGGCATTCGAGCCGCAAGCTGACGGAGCAGGACGCGCGCACGCGGCTGCTCATCGTCCTGAGCGACGGGCGACCCTATGATCACGACTACGGGGATGCGCGTTATGCCCGCGAGGATACGAAGGTCGCCCTCCGGGAAGCGCGAATGGCCGGCGTCACGCCTTTCTGCATCACCATCGACCGCGAGTCCGAGTTGCAGCTTCGGGATCTTTACGGTGAAGTGGGTTACACCATCATCGACGATGTGCTCTCCCTCCCTGAGCGACTGCCGGGTATCTATCGCCGGCTCACCGAGTGAGTCCCCTTGAAAGCGGCGTCCGGCATGGGTTTCAAGGCGAGCCGGGGACCGGAGCGGATCCTCGCCGGAGGCGGATCGGCGCGCATGCGCGCGCGGACCCGCCGCCGTTAACTCACGGTCCCAAAAAAAGTTGTTGACATTTTTGGTGAAGTTGTTTATAAGCAAGACAAGATGTTGTGTGTTGAACTCCATTGTGCACAAGCAAACACGCACCACAGGATGTTGTGGTCGTAACCATGAAACTCCACCAGAGCAGAATGAACACCAAGTCTGCTAAGACCTTCTCCAAGCACGCAGCCGATAGAGATCCGCGGCCCGACAGGTCGTGGAAGGCTCGGCTCGGAAAGTCGCTCAGCGGATTCGCGTCTCCTGCGTTCACCCGTTAACTTCCACCAGTAAATCCACTGAAAAGAGGAAAACCAACTATGGCAACCAAGAAGAAAGCAGCCAAAAAGACCGCAAAGAAGAAGAGATAAGCGCTCAATCGAAACGTTCACCCGTTGGACACGTTCCAACCAACACACACATCGGGACGGGAACACAGGAAGATAGCGAATCCAGAAGGCGGTTAGCGGCTTGTGCGAAGGGATGGGCGACCATCCCTTTTTATTTCGGCCTTGAGCTGTTCCTACCGGTTTCACCCCCGTGATGGTCTTCCGCCCAATCGTCCTCGTGATCGTCCTCGTCATCGTCCTCGGTACTGATCTAAGATAGAAGGCCCCTCGCGGGTTGCGTTCTTGATGGGCTACCCCCGAGGACGATCACGAGGACGAGGACGATCACGGGGACGATCACGGGGACGAGGACGATCACGAGGACGAGGACGATCACGGGGACGATCACCCGGATGCAGTGTCAGGACCATCGGCCATGAAGATCTTTTTGACGGGCGGTGCCGGCTTCATCGGCTCCAATTTCGTGCGCTACCTGTTGAGCGAAACCGGGGTGCGGCAGGTGATCAACTACGACAAGCTTACGTATGCGGGGAATCTGGAGAATCTGAAAGACGTGGAAGGAGATCCCCGGTACCGGTTCGTATGCGGGGACATCTGCGATCGGGCGGCCCTGGATGAGGCGCTGCCGCCTGAAACCGACCTGCTCATCAACTTCGCGGCCGAATCCCATGTCGACCGCAGCATCGAGTCGGCGGCCGAGTTCATCGAGACGAATGTTCTGGGTGTGCAGGCACTGCTCGATTTGAGCCGGCGGAAAGGAGTCCGCCGGTTCGTTCAGATCTCGACCGACGAGGTGATGGGGAGCATCGAAGGGGACCGCTACTTCAATGAGACCAGCCCGTTGGAGCCCAACAGTCCGTACGCGGCCAGCAAGGCGGCGGCGGAAATGCTGGTTCGGGCCGCACGAATGACCTTTGGGCTTGAGACCGTGGTAGTTCGATCCGGAAACTGTTACGGACCTTACCAGTTCCCGGAGAAGCTCATCCCGCTCATGATCTCGAATACAATCAAAAACGTGCCGCTTCCCGTTTACGGTGACGGCCTCCAGGAGAGGGATTGGGTGTTCGTCGGTGATTACGCAAGGGCGCTCTGGGCGGTGGCGATGAAAGGTCGCGCAGGCGCGGTTTACTGCATCGGGGCTCGTACCCAGCGTACCAACCTGGAGGTAGTCCGGGCGGTCCTCGCTGGACTGGGTCGCCCGGAGAGCCTAATCCGCTATGTTCAGGACCGGCCCGGTCATGACCGTCGTTATGCGCTCGATCCAACCAGGCTCGAACAGGAATTGGGCTGGCGTCCGGCGGAGAGCTTTGCCAGCGGGTTGAAACGAACCATCGAGTGGTATCGAAGCAACCCGTCCTGGATCGAGAAGGTGACGAGCGGCGCGTACCGGGACTACTATCAGCGGATGTATGGGCGGCGTGAAGGATACCGGTAAGCTGACGCGGTGGCCGGGCGGATCCGGCGTGCGGAAGGCAGGACAAACGGGGGGCCGTTCCGGCTGGGACGGACGCAGGGATTCATGGCCGAACCCAGGGTTCTGATTACCGGGGCGGCCGGATTGCTTGGGCGGTTCTGCGCCGGGTGGTTCGGTCGGGATCGGGGAGTGCTTGCGCTCTCTCGGGAAGACCTCGACATCACCAGCGCGCACGACATCGACCGGCGCATGGACCAGGCGCATCCTTCGTTGGTCATCAACTGCGCGGCGATGGCGAATGTGGATGCCTGTGAGAGGGATCCGGTGAGCGCCGGCGCCGTCAACGTGCAAGGCCCCCGCATGCTCGCCGAAGCCTGCGAGCGCAGCGGTTCGGTGTTTGTGCACATCAGCACCGACTTCGTCTTCGACGGCGGGAAACGGGAGCCCTATACGATCGAAGACCCGCCCCGCCCGCTTTCCCGCTACGGGGCCTCCAAACTCGGAGGAGAAACGGAAGTCCGCCGGGCATGCGAGCGCCACTTTATCATCCGTGCTTCGCGTATTTTCGGGCCCGGCGGTCGAAATTTCCTTTCGACCCTGATTACTCAGGCTCGTCGGGATGGAAGGGTGATCGGCGTTGTCGACGAAGTCAGCATTCCCACCTATGCCCGGGACCTGGCCATGCGGATCGATCAGATCGTGAAACTCGGCCGGTTCGGCACTTATCATCTGACCAACGAAGGCCCCTGCTCCTGGTATGAGGCCGGCACGGAAGCGCTGAGACAGGCGGGGCTCCGGGGCATCGTTATCGAACCTGCGCGCGGCGCCGACCTCGGTCGGCCTGCCGTGCGACCGGCTTACAGCGCAATGCGCTGTTTGCTCTCGGAAAAACTTGGTCTTCCCCGGATGCGGGACTGGCGCGAGGCCTATGCCGAGTTCCTGGAGGAGTACGGATCCGAATTATGAGCGTCGTCGAGCTTCGTCCCTGGGGAAGTTATCAAGTGCTGGCGGAAGGAGAAGGCTACAAGGTCAAGCGCGTGACGGTTCATCCTGCGCACCGGCTGAGCCTTCAGTATCATCATCGCCGGAGCGAGCACTGGGTCATCGTTTCGGGAGAGGCGGAAGTTACGCGGGACGCCGAGCGGATCAGGCTCCATCCCAACGAGAGCGTCCACATCCCGCGCGGCAGCCGGCACCGGATCGGCAACTGTGGTACCACGCTCCTGGTTTTCATCGAAGTGCAGTGTGGCGACTACCTGGAAGAGGACGATATCGTGCGGCTTCAGGATGATTACCACCGGATGAAGTAACGCGGTTCACCACCTATCTGGATATTCGAACAGTGCTTTCCTGGCATCCGCCACAGCGGAGGGTTCGAGCGACCATCCTCACCGCAGTCGAACCGGATTTTCCTGATGCCGGTCAGCGGTGGTCACGGGCCCAACCACCAGCCTGGGAAATGAGCACGATGCCTCGTTTGCCTGTCGGCGGTAGAAGCTGTGAAATGATTGGATACCTAGCCAACCAGGCTCGAAGAGCCGGCAGGGAGTAGCCCCAACCGTGAGGTTGGGGCCTAGAGTTTCTACATTTTGCAAGTGGAAGCCAAGTGAATCATTAACCACCGCAGAGACGGCTTCCCAGCCTCAGCCGTGTTCACACGGCTTACCTGGAGGGCAAATAGGCCGGT
>JACQTD010000188.1 GCA_016210985.1 Acidobacteriota bacterium | reverse complement strand
GGCGCGCTCGGCCAGGTGAATCCTGGCCAATTCGGCTGCTTTCCCAAGGGCGACCGCCCCGGGGACGTTTTCCGTCCCGGCCCGGCGATCTCGCTCGTGGTGGCCGCCGTGCTGCTGGGAGACGATCCGTGTCCCTTGAGCCAGGTAAAGCGCACCCACGCCCTTCGGCGCATGAATCTTGTGGCCGCTCAGGGAGAGCAGGTCCACGTGCCACTGGCGCACATCGACCGGCACTTTCCCGACCGCCTGTACCGCATCGGTATGGAAATAAGGATAAGTGCTTCCGCTGGCGGCGCGCCGCGAGGCCAGGGCCTGTCCGATCTCCACCACTGGCAGCAGAGCGCCGATTTCATTGTTGGCGGCCATCAGGGTGATCAGAATCGTATCCTCGCGCAGGGCGTTCAATACCTGATCAACGGAAACCAGCCCTTCCGGGTTGACGGGCAACCTCGTCACCTCGAAGCCCCGCTTCTCGAGCTCCGCACATGAGTTCAACACCGCCGCGTGTTCAATCGCGGACGTGATGATGTGCCGGCCCTGCTCGCGGAGCGCTTCAGCGCTTCCCTTGATCGCCAGATTGTCGGCTTCCGTGCCCCCGCTGGTGAAAATGATTTCGCCCGCGGTCGCGCCGATCAGTCTCGCCACCTGGTTTCGCGCCGATTCGAGCGCCGAGCGCGCCCGCTGGCCGAACCCGTGGACCGAGGAGGCATTTCCAAAGTCTTGCGATAGAAAGGGTAGCATCGCCTGGATCACTTCCGGATCGACAGGGGTCGTCGCGCTGTTATCGAGATAAATCCGCCTCGTCATCATAATAAGGGCTCCGGGAAAATTTCAGTATACCGTCCGGCACCGATATCGGGCAAGAAACAGGGGGCCCAGATGGTGAGTCAGGTTGCTGAGATTAACCGTCCTCCTCCTCAACCATCTCTGGAACAGACTCCGACAGCAGCCACAAAGTTGTTTCCACCGTTCCGGTTCCACGGCCTCCCGGAATAGAATCGACCCCGATGAGAGCAAACGGGATCATTACCCTCACGACCGATTTTGGCTCTGCTGACTTCTTTACCGGGGCGATGAAAGGTGCGCTCCTTGCCGTCCATCCCGAGGCGAGGATCGTCGACCTTTGTCACGAGGTTCCCGCGCAGCAGATTATCTCGGCCGGCGCCATTCTCGCTGACGCCCTGGATGCCTTTCCCGATGGCACGGTTCACGTAGCCGTCGTCGACCCGGGCGTCGGCACCGCGCGCCGGGCCGTCGCCGCGAGAACCAGTCGGAGCTTCTTCGTCGGTCCGGATAACGGCATCTTCACCGAGGCCTTCCTCGCCGAACCATGCCGGGAACTGGTCATGCTCGACAGACCGCATTACTTTCGGTCGAGGGTCAGCCCGACCTTTCATGGCCGGGATGTGTTCGCTCCCGCAGCCGGATGGATTTCAAAGGGCGAGCCTCTCAGTGCCATGGGAACTCCAATGGAGTCGGCTCAGGTGCTCGCCGGGATCGAGCCTGTCCGGATTGAAGGAGATCGGGTGGAAGGACGGATCGTGCATATCGATCGATTCGGGAATCTGCTACTCAACCTGAAGCGAGACTGGATGGTTCGCGAAGGCCTGGCCGGGATCGATGCGGTCGTCCTCGGAGACTGGAGGATAGATCTACACGCCGAATACTTCGCGGCCATGGAGGCGAGTCCCGGCCATCCCTTCCACTACTTCGGCGGAGCCGGGAGATTGGAGATCGCGATTCAAAATCGTTCTGCGGCGGGTCAGATGAGCGCCCGTGTCGGACAGGCGGCGCTGATCCAATGCCGGCGATAAGGGCCATTCCGGGGACGGTGGGAGAAAGAGGAGGTCTGAAGCCTATGAGCCACGTCGAACATCACAGCAAAGCGCGGGGACCCGTCCGCTGCGCCGCGATCACGGTAAGTGACACCCGGACGGAGGAGACCGATACCGGCGGGCGTCTCCTCAAGGAACTCCTGGGAGCATCGGGCCACGCTGTAGTGCATTACGAAATCATCAGGGATGAGCCCGAAAAGATCCGGGACGTCATCGAAACGCTTTCGGTCACGACCGACTGCCAAGCCATCATTTTCACGGGCGGGACCGGCATCTCGAAGCGCGACCGGACGTTCGATGTGGTCGACTCGATGGTCGAAAAGCGGATCCCTGGTTTCGGGGAGATCTTTCGATACCTCAGTTTCCAGGAGATCGGATCCGCCGCCATCCTCTCAAGGGCCGGTGCCGGTGTTTATCAAGGCAGGATCCTGGTCACCCTTCCCGGGTCGCCGGGTGGCGTGCGTCTCGGCATGGAGCGGCTAGTACTTCCCGAATTGGCACACATGGTGTGGGAGGCCAATCGGTGAAGAAGCGCTGGTGGAACCCCGCGCTTTGGGCCGGCCTGATCCCGAACGGTATGGGCCAGGTCAAGCCTCATCACTATTGGGAGATGGTCCGGGCAGCCTGGGAGAACCGTGATCAGGCAGGTTTCGCTTGGAGGATTCTAAGCCGAGGGGTCTGCGACGGTTGCGCGCTGGGCACTACGGGAATGCGGGACTTCACCATGAAAGGAGTCCACCTGTGCACCGTCCGGCTGAATCTCCTGCGGCTCAACACCATGCCCCCACTCCAGGCCGAGGTCCTGCAAGACGTGTCGGTGCTCGAAAGGATGTCTTCCCGAGAACTGCGTCGGCTCGGGAGACTCCCGTACCCCATGCTTCGGCGGCGGGGTGATCGCGGATTCCACCGGATCAGCTGGGAGGCCGCATTCGATCTCCTGGCGGCGCGGCTGAGGGGAACCGATCCCCGGCGCATCGCCTTCTACCTGACCTCGCGGGGCATCACGAATGAAGTTTACTACGTCGCCCAGAAGGTCGCGCGGTTTCTCGGCACGAACAACATCGATCACTCCGCGCGCATCTGCCATTCGCCGAGCACCACGGCTATGAAACAGGCGATGGGGGTGGGGGCCTCGACCTGTTCGTATTCCGACTGGATTGGAACCGACCTGTTGATTCTCATCGGTAGTGACGTGCCCAACAATCAGCCGGTCACCACGAAGTACATGTATCTGGCAAAGCAGGCCGGAACCCGCGTCCTGGTCGTCAACCCGTTCCGTGAGCCGGGCCTGGAGCGATATTGGGTTCCCTCGGTTCTGGAGAGCGCGGTTTTCGGCACGCGCATCGCCGACGAATTCTTCCCCATCCACATTGGGGGTGATATGGCGTTTCTAAACGGCGTCCTGAAGGCACTGATCGAGATCGGCGGCGTGGATGAGGCTTTCGTCGCCGGGCATACCGTCGGGTTTGAACAGGTCAGGGCGAGGCTCTCATCGCAATCGTGGGAATCGCTGGAACGCTGCTCGGGCAGTTCGGAGACCCGGATGCGGCGATTGGCCGGCGACTACGCGCGCGCTCGGTCGGCGGTGTTCGTCTGGAGCATGGGGGTGACCCAGCACCGATACGGTGTCGATAACGTCAGGGCTATCCTGAATCTGGCGCTTGCGCGCGGCATGCTCGGCCGCCCGAACTGCGGTGTCATGCCCATCCGCGGCCACAGCGGCGTGCAGGGAGGCGGCGAGGTAGGTTGCGTGCCGTCCATGTTTCCAGGCGGGGCGCCGGTCAACGACGAGAATGCAGCCGATTTTACGGCGATGTGGGGCTTCACGGTTCCCGCGTGGCCAGGACTCTCCGCAGCGGAGATGGTCGAGTCGGCCCACGCCGGTTTGCTTGACCTGCTCTACATCGTCGGCGGCAACTTCCTGGAGACACTTCCCCAACCTGATTACGTTCGAGAGGCCCTGGCCCGGACACCGCTGCGCGTCCACCAGGACATAGTC
>JACQTD010000016.1 GCA_016210985.1 Acidobacteriota bacterium | reverse complement strand
GTCGTCATCGTCGTCCTTTTCTCCGTCGTCATCATCATCGTCACCCTCCTCGTCATCTTCATCCTCGTCTTCACCTTTCTCGTCCTCGCCCTCGTCTCCATCGTCCTCCCCCTCATCATCGTCGGTTGTCCGGTAGGCCTGGCTCGCCTTAGCCGCCGATTCAGGATTACCCGCGGGGCGATTCAGCCCGCTTCTCGCTGGGCCGCCGGTCCCCAGGTCGAAGTCGGCCATGGGGGGGACCGGACGGACGGTATTCGGGCTTGAATCCGGCTTTGAAGCCGTTGTCTCGTTCCTGCCGTCTCGATTCAGGGAGCTGTCAGGGGCGAGAACCGCTGAGGCATCGGTCGCTACCCGCCCGATGGATGACAAAAGTTGAGTACCCCGAGGAGTGCTCCGGCTGAAGGCCGTTTCACCTCGCCGGTTATCCGCTCCGGCCCGTGTCCGTGGGGAATGGAAGTGACATATCAGCGAGAGTAGCAGGATGGCCAAGTAACCCACGCGCAGGATTTTGCCTCGCTTGTACATGAATCATGCTCCACGTTCAGGGTTCGGGGCGCCGACGGCCTCAAGGGCGCCCGGTCAGCAAGAAGGGCGCCCAGTAATATGGAATTGGGTATCGATCCTTCATCTTGAGCTGGGCCGAGCGGAGCGCCCCACGCTTCGATTCCTGGCGGCCGAGTTCCTCATAGAATAACTCCATGAACTCAGCCGTCGACTGGTCATTCACGGCCCAAAGGCTGATCAGCAAGGAGCGCGCTCCCGCGTAAAGAAACCCTCGCGCCAATCCTACCAGTTCATCACCCTCAAGTACATTGTTGACGCCGGTCCGGCAGCCGCTCAGCGTGACCAGTTCGGCGTTAAGGTCCAGGCTGAATAGGTGATAAAAATTGAGCCAGCCGTCCGCCAGCCGCAGCGCCGAAAACATGGGATTGTCGTGCCGGAAGAGCGCGTGGGAGGCCAGGTGAATATACCGGGCTCCGGTCGAAGCCTCCAGAAAGGCGGCTACCGTGGCTTCCGCTCCCAGAAGCGCCCGGGACCCCGGAATCAGACGGCGCACGGCATCGACCTCTCGGGTAATATGGGGCGCTGCACGGTCCGGCACGCCGATCACCAAGCCGTTGCAGGTCGTTCGCTCCCGCCGCGGGCCGTTCTCCTGATGACAGAGCCGATACACCGTGGCACTCGGTGCATACGAGACCTCACCATGATCGATCAGGTAATCGGAACCGCTGCGTAATGCATGCATGGGTAAGTAATGAAGAAAATCATGCGGAACGAAAATCATCCTGCGCCCCTCGAGCTCACCCTCAATCGGCTCGATGAGTCGTCCGTAGAGTTGCCCGAGACATTCATCGATGCAGATCCGCATCGAAGGCGAATGGTCTTGCAGATAGCTGGGATGCAGGAGGAACTTGTCCATCTGGTATCGGAGGCGCCGTAAGAGCTCCATGACCTCGTCGCGCTCCGCGAGCCTCGGAATAAGACGAAACGCGTCGGGACCGATCACGAAGGCGTGAATGTGCCCGCCGGTCATGAAGTACTCGACCAGCACCTCGTCGCCGGCCAGGCTGGAACGCACCGCATCCAGGCTCGCCGGTGGCGCACCCTGAATCGAGGAGAACGGAACGTCCTCCACCTGCAATTGCCGGAGCAATCGGGCCAGCTTCTCCTCCTGCACGCGGATTCCGGCGCGCAGCGACGCGGTGACATGGATCGACCGCTGTCCCTCATGCGGCTCGACCTGATTCAGCCGGTGATATAGCCCGTCAAGCTGCTCGCGGAGCGCGTTCCATTGCGCCTGGAGCTCGCCCCGTCCGCCGCGCCATTCCGGCGGACGCGCCTCGATCAGACGAGTCAAGAGATCGACGAGGGTCCGGGACTTGGCGGATTCCACGTAGCCGAAGGCCTTCTTGAGACTCCATGGGCGCGCTTCGCGGACGCAGAGGTCGATCGCGTCCTCGTACACCTGGAGCTTGTCCTTCAGAAAGCCGGTGCGAAACTCGTCGACCCGGATGCTGCTTCGCATCCCTTCGATGAGCTTGATGGACTTTCCGAGCAACCGCATCGCCGCCGGCGTGTTGCCCGCCTGCCGCAGCGTTCGGGCCTTAAGGTGGAGCGTTTGATACTTCAACCAACGGTCCTCCGAAACCGCCGCCTTTTCTGCGGCCTCCAGCGCCAGGATGGCGGCCTGAGACGCATCGCCGAAAGTCAATTCGAGCCTGGCCCGTTGCAGCAGGGCATACGCCGCCTTCCCTTCGAGCTGTCGGGCGGCGAAGGCTCTTCCTGCCGCCTCCGCCCGTGTTCGCGCCGCCTCAGGTGCCTTTTTCAGGACATAGAGGTCGCTGAGGTGAAGGTCCACCAGGGCCACATAAACGCCGTTCGATTCCTCTTCGAAGATGCCACGGGCCTCCAACAGATCATCTTCCGCGGATTCCAGTTCGCCGCGATGAAAATGAGCGATTCCCGAAACGACGCGGGCCTTCGCGTATTCGTAAGCCATCTTGAGCCGGCCGAAGGCTTCGATTGCGGAGTGTGCAGACTCCAGAGCGTCATCATACGCGTTCAACTGTAAGTAGACTTCGCACAAATCGAGTTCGCACAAAGCCGCTTGCGGGTGGTCGCCGAGCTCGATGGCGCGGTGTTTGACAGCGGCGAAAGCCGACATCGCATCTCCGTATCGGCCACGCAGGAAATGGAGCCAGGCCACGCTATAGTCAACCTGGACCACCATCAATTCCATGTTGAGCGCTTCGTACCGTTCCCGCGCGCTCCGGTAAAGTGCGAGCGACCGGTTGAAATCGGTCAGGCAGACGAAGATGTTGGCCCGGTTGAGGTCCGCGTGGGCTAGACCGAACTGATCATTCAGCTCAGCGAACATCCGATGAGCCCGGTCATAATGCTCGAGTGCCTTTCGGTATTCGTCCTGCCGGTGAAACAGGTTACCCACGTTGGTTTCCAACTGCGCGATCGCCGCCCGGTCGCCATGCCGCGCTAGAACGATCCGGGCCCGCTCGGCGCAGTCGAGGGCTTCCTGAAACCGGCCGAGGTACATGAGCACGTCGATTTTCGTCCGGGCGATTCGGGCGACTTCTACCGCCAACGCTTGAAGGCCGTACTCCCGTTCAGCCGCCTCGTAATGGCCGAGCGCGTCCTCGAACCGGCCGGACCGGTGGGCCACGATCGCTGTGGCGACCTGTCCGGCCGCAGTAGCCAGCGGGTCATCGACCATGCCGGCTGCGGCCGTCGCCATACTTGCAACTAAAGCGGCCTTGGGGATGTCCGAACGGATCAGGTAACGAACCTGCCCGCGGAGCGCCTCGACCAGCTCACGGTCAAACCGGCCATGGTGTTCGGAGAGTATCGTCCTTGCGGTGTCGAGGTCTGCGGACTCCAGCAGGAGATCCATCAGGGCTGGAGCATCGGGGGCGTCTTTCACCATCAGGCCTCGGCGATGCGGAGATCCATGATCCAGACTTCATGGCCCCGGGGCCGGATACGGAGATCATATTCGCCCTCGGCCACCCCGGTAAACCGGAATTCGCCGAAACCGTTGGACCTGATTTCAAGAATCATCTGCCCTCGTTGGCAGAGCGCCACACGGGCCTCGCCTACATCGAGGAATTCCTGGCCCAGCCCGAGAATCTGTCCCGTCAGATCGCATCGGGATCCCGGCGGTGAACCCTCGATCGCGAGATCGATGTCGTAGCCTCCGGCCTTGAAAACGAGTTGGTGCGGTGCAGATCGGCTCTCCCTGGCCCCGGCCATCTGGGGCTGGGCGGCATTATCGAAGGCCAGCCGGGCAATCAACCGGCCGAGCCCGCCGGACGGTTCCTCAGACGGAAGCCGGTCATACATGGCGACCGCCGTCCGCGTCAGCCACTCCGGAAGGTGAGGTGCGTCGTCGGTTGACAATAAGTTCGAAAGCCGGGCCAGCCAGGCGATATTCTCGTGGCAGTCATCGCACGGCGCCGAGATGTGCACCCGGAGCTCCGCAGCCAGTTCGGGGTCAAGCTTATTTGCTTGATAATAATAGAGTTGATCGAGTCTCGGACATTCCATTAAATGATCCCTCGCGATTCCCGGCCGAACTCCTCAGGCTGGTGGTACAACCCATAGGAGCCTGCGCGATCAAAATAAATACTTTGGAACGGAGCTCAGTTCACACATTCCTGGGTGAGAACGGAGAGGTCGCGTTCGATACGTTTCAACTGACGCTCGAGCTCGGCATAGGCCTTGGCCGTCTCGGTCGGATCGCCCACTTGTGCCGCCGACTCCAATCGCAAGGCGGATTCAAATGATGCATAGCCGGCCATGTTTCCTATCGCGCCCTTCAGCGTGTGCGCCGCGCGAGCGAGCGAAGCCATGTCGGCTCGTTCGATGGCCTCAAGTGCATCACAAGGTAGGCGTAGCCGGCGCCAATCTTCCATCTATCCAGGACCGTCCAATTGCCCGAAGCCTCAACGCCTTGCGTCGATCCCTGTGACTTGTTGGCGAATCGAAGCGGCAGGACGAGATGTGGAGGGGGCGGGGTTGCGGCCAGGAACGGCCGACCGGGTTCAACGGTTCGAAGATGATCGTAACGATGGTAAAAAGTGGAAATCGACAGCGAGGCCCTGGGACTGAGCCTCGTTCGAAGTCCGATCTCATTATCGGTCGTGAACCGATACCCCGCACCCCAAATCATCTCCTGCCGAGTGCCCAGGAGGAAGTCGTGTTGGAACTCGAGATCCACCGTGTCTCGCGTTTCACCCAAGGCGGCACTGCTCCGATTTGTACGGTCATATCAATAACCCCGCGTTCAGGACGGGAATCGAACCGGAGTTCAAGCCTGCTCTATTCTTCGGTTGTAATCAATCCTGCACGGATCGCGTATCGAACGAGACCGGGGATATCATGGATATCGAGGCGCTCCATCAACTGGGCTCGATGTGTCTCCACCGTCTTGACACTGACGTGAAGGATCTGCGCGATATCCTTGGTGGTGTGCCCCTCGGCGATCAGCTGCAGAATCTCCCGCTGCCGCGATGTCAACTCGGTCGGGAGGCCCGTCTCACCTCCGGTTCGCTGAATGTACTCGGCCACCACATGCTTGGAGACCGCCGGGCTCAGATAGGTTTCGCCTCGATGCACCGATCTGATCGCCAGCTCCAGTTCCTCGGTTGCCGCGCCTTTCAGGAGGTAACCCGAAGCGCCCGAGCGCAGCGCCTGCCAGACGTACTCCTCGCTCGAGTGCATCGAGAGCATGATGATGCGCACCTGTGGAAATTCTCGGACGGACCGCGCCACCATATCCAGACCGTTGAGGCCCGGCATCGCGATATCGATCAGGGCCACATCGGGATGCTCTTTCTCGATGAGACGCAGCCCATCCCGGCCATTCGCCGCCTCCGCCACCACCTCCATGTCGGGGCAGTTCTGTAGCAGCGCGCGAATCCCCGCGCGAACCAGCGTGTGATCATCGGCAAGCAGAATGCGGATGGGTTTCAAGCTGTCTTCACTCCTCACCCGAGCGGAAAGCTGACATGGACCTCGGTGCCACAGGCGGCGCTCGACTCGATCCTCAATTCGCCCGAGGCCAGCTCGACCCGCTCCTGCATGCCGAGCAGGCCGAGGCTGATGCCCCGTGCCGCTCGCTCCCGGGCGGTTCGCACATCAAAGCCGCGACCGTCGTCGGAGATATACAGCTGCAGACGGGACTTGCGTCTCCGCAGTTCAACACGGACCTGCCGGGCACGAGCGTGACGGACGACGTTCGTGATCGCCTCCTGGGCGACTCGAAAGCACGCGGTTTCCACGTCGGGTGAAAGGCGTGTGTCGAGCGGATCTGCGGCGAATTGGGCAGTGAACCCGGCGCGCCGGGACTGGCGATCCACGTACCAGCGAAGCGCGGCGACGAGCCCGAGATCGTCGAGCATGGACGGTCGAAGATCGAGCGAGAGCGTACGCACTTGCTGAAGGGACCGTTCAACGATGTCGATGCTCTCGTCCAGCCGCTGCGTGTGGGCACGATCGCCCTGGGTCAAGCGGCGAAGCGACTGGATATTGATCGCCACCGCCGTCAGCGCCTGCCCGATTTCGTCATGGAGTTCATTGGCGATGCGCCGGCGCTCTGATTCCTGCGCTTCAATGAGCTGGCGGGAGAGTACCTGGAGGCGGTCGCGTCCCGAACGGACCTCTTTGAACAACTGGGCCTGATGAATGGCGATGGCGGCCTCGGCGGCAATCTGATTCAAGAGCCGGTGATCGTCAGGTGCAAACGGCAGGCAGCCGCTCTTTCGTGACATGGAGATGACGCCCAGCGTGGTGTGCTGCCATCGCAAGGGTGCGGCAATCACCGGACCGAATTCCTCACGCTCGTAAGTCGACGCCCGGCCCGGCCATCGATGGTAGTCTTCGACCGATTCGGACCTTCCGGATAGCGCCACTCTTCCCGCGAGTCCCTCGCCCTTACTTAGGTAGGTCCCGAGAAATCCGCTATCCGTGGACGCGACGATGCGCAGCTCCTGTTCAGGCGGCTCCAGGATGTAAGTGCTGCAGTGCGAGGCGGAGAGCAGTTCCGCTGCCCGATGGGTGACGATTTCGAGGAGTTGCGACAAATCCCGTTCAGCGCTGATCTCAAGCTCGATCTCATGCAGGGCGGCCAGCTGCGCCGCGTGCTGTCGTAGCGCCTCCTCCGCCCGCCTGCGTTCGGTGATATCGACGCCGCATCCGATGTATCCGGCAAAACTGCCGGTCTCATAAAACGGTACCCCATTCCCCAGAATCCAGTGATACTCGCCATCGTGCCGGCGCAAGCGGTATTCGGTGGTGAACTTTTGCCGAAACTCAAAAGCGGCCCGGTAGTCTTGGAGGCACCGGTCGCGATCTTCCGGGTGAACCCCCTGGGCCCAGCCCGTACCCCGGTCCTGTTCCAACGTCCGGCCGGTAAAATCGATCCAGGGCTTATTGAAAAAGGTGATCTGCCCGTCGGTGTCGGAGAGCCAGATCTGGACCGGCACGCTGTCCGCGAGGATCCGGAAACGTTCCGCGTTCTCCCGGGCCGACGCTTCGGCCCGATGGAGATCGTCGATCCGCTCTCCGAGCGACTGCGCCATCTCGTCGAGCGTTTGTGCCAGCAGGTCGAGCTCCGCGGGACCCGATTTCAGTTTGGTGCGGGCGCGCAAATCACCCGCTTTCAGGCGCTTCGTCGTCTGTACCAGCGCGTCGATGCCCCTCATCAAAAAGAGCTCGGCGCCGCCCGAGGCCGCGACGATGGCGAGGATGGTGACCGCGGCCAGCCAGAGCAGGTTGCGGGCCATTGCCCGATTTCCCTGCGCATAGATCAACTGCGTTGGTATTCCCATCCCCGCGTAGCCCCCGATCTCGTCCTCGCCTGCAAGCGGGGTGAAAGAGTAAACACGCCTGATGCCGTCCCTACCCACCCACTCCCAAGTTCCTTCGCTATGGGTGCGCAGGGTCATGATGTCCTGGACCTGCGGGGCGGCCTGCTCCCCTTCCTGGGCCCGGCTGGGCGCCGCGGCCAGGAAACGGCCTTCGCTGTCGAATACCATCAGCACCGCGCCCGACGGCAGTTCCTCTTCGGGTAGCAGTTGATTCACGCCGCTGAGGTCGAGCGCCGCGAAGAGCAGGGTTTTCAATTCGCCACTTTGGCCGAAAACAGGCAGCGCCAGTACGGCCACCGGCTTCCCTACGAACTGGCTGAATTGATAACCGCCGAACGTGAAATCCCGCTTTTGAACCGCTCGATGAAACCAGGCGAACTCCGATGCCTGCACCGGTTTGACGAGGGGGATGGTGCAGACCACCATTGCCCCGTCCGGCGCCGCGGCGCCGAAGCCCGCGTAGCGCGGGTAGCGTGTTGACAGGGTCTCGAAAACCTGAGCGCAGGCCGTGGGATCTCCTTCACGAATTCCGGCCATCTGAGACACTCCGAAGAGTAGCTGCTGTCCGCCTTCGATCAGTTGCTCGAGCCGGTCGGCCGTCAACCGGGCGAGGCGTAAGGTGTTCTCCCGGGCTCCCGCGATCTCCGCCGACCGGTATTCCAAATGATCGTGGATCACCAGCGCCACGGCCGGAATCACGGCCAGCAGCAGGAGCAGAATCCAACGAAAACGAAGACTTGAAAACAGACTCTGCATCATTGTCGCTCTCTCGTATCGCCGGCCGCTAGGCCTACCGAGTGCGTGGAACCGCTGTAATTCTACCTCGGGGAAGCAGGTCCGTTCCAAGGCCGAAATCCACGAGTGGGACCAGCTCGAAGGGGGGCCTGCGACGGTTCAGTCGCGGTCAAGGATCTCCCGGACGCGGCGCACGAGCGCTTCGGGGGTGAAAGGCTTCTGAAGAAAGTCGGTTCCGGCCTCGGGAATCAGGTCTGCCTCGGTCGAGGGATTCATATAGCCGGAGATGTAAAGCACTCTCGTTTTTGGTCGAATGCGCCGAAGCCGCGCGGCCAGCCGGCGACCGCCCATGCCCGGCATGACCATGTCGGTGATGAGCAGATGGATAGGTCCCGCGTAGCTCCCGCAGAGTTCCAAGGCCTCACGGCCGTTCGTCGCTTCCAGGATCCGATATCCTTTCGCTTCCAGGATGACGCGGCCAAGCTTGAGCAGACTTTCTTCGTCTTCCACGAGGAGTAAGGTTTCCGAACCGGCGTTAGACTTCTCGACGGGAATTCCCGGTTCGGGGACAAGCGCGATCCGGGGTGAACGCGGGAAGTAAATGAGAAAGCAGGCCCCTTTTCCCGGCTCGCTGACGACGTCGATATGGCCCCCGCTCTGCTGCACGATCCCATAGACGGTGGAAAGGCCGAGCCCCGTT
>JACQTD010000177.1 GCA_016210985.1 Acidobacteriota bacterium | reverse complement strand
CCGGCCTATTCGCCCTTCGGGTAAGCCGTCTGAAGACGGCTTGAGATCTCCGCAAACGGCGGAGGCCAGTCCGAGAACATAATTCGACAGACGAATATCGTACATCCAGTTCTCGCTCTGAGCCGCCGGGCGCAAAATGTAGAATCTCCAGCGCACGCTTCCAGCGTGCAGCTTTGCGTGGGGTAGTTCGTAGATCAAAGGGGAGAGACGGCAACGGGGGCAGGCGGGATGCCTTCGGTCCCCGGGGGTATCCAGGGTGGTTCGCGATGCGCTGACCGCCCCGGGCCGCGACCTGACACGCCCGGGGGCGGTTCCGCCTTCGAAGCATGTTAATTTGGGGTTATGTACCGAACGCTTTCGAGTTCCGCTAATCGACTCAGGTTCCCGATCGGAAGTCGCCCGATGATCAACCGGGAGTTTTTAGGATCAAGGATGGTCTCGAAGCCGAGTCGTTTGAGTTGGAGTAGAACCCGGCTCGATTTGTCCGCGAGCGAGACCTGGACTTCGGCCTTGCCTCCGCGTACGGACCGGGACTCCTGCTCGCCGGGCACCGTTACGTTTCGCTTCAATCGATCGATCAGCGCCGCAATCGAGGGGTGGAGCTTCGCGAGGATCGTACGGCGCTTCGCCTCTTCAGGAGATACCTGCTGCAGCAGATCGGATTCACCGTCACGTCCACCTCTCCGTTTGTCGAGCTTGATACCACTATGCGAGGGAGCAGCAGCGACGCCTACCCCTCCGCCGGCCCCTCCGGAGATCCTTACGGGCACGCCGCTTGCGGCCTCGTTGGTGGCGACCGCACCCATCGTTGGGTATCCGGCGCTCAAGGACTGTCCCTCCCCATACTCCCGAGTTCCAAAGACACCCTTATAACTCACCCCCTCGGGCATTTCTACCGGAACGTCGATCACCCTCGGTACGCCTCCATCCGTGACGTTCATCTCCTCCACGGCGACGAAAGAAGTAAACTGCGTCATCAACCGATACTCGAGCCCGGTCCGGGTGATCATCTCCCGGATGTCGATCCTGGGATTTCCTGTCTGAATACCTTCGAAGTCCTGGCTCATGAGGTCATCGACGCGTTTTCTGGCCCACAGCGTCGCCAGTCCCCCGTGGTCCGGCCTGGCCTCAGGCATGACCACCGCCAGATGCCGGGAGAACGCCCGGCCCGCCGACTTTCCCTTCAATTGGATCGAGCCGTTCCACGGTCCGGTGTACCGGCCGGAGAGGATAACCGGCTTGGCACTGAAGAGGTCAGGGATACGTTCCGGGTAGACATCGGCGACCGGCATTCCGGACCAGTCGACAGCCAGGTCGGTCAGTAACGGATTACGAACCCGCTCGTGGAAGCGCCGGGCCGCGGCCGAGCCGTCGTCCTGCAGTGTTACGTATTCCACTTCACCCCGGCCATGCTCCGCCATTTTGTCGAGCAGAAACCGATTCACCGAGCTTCCGATTCCAAAGGAAAAAACGCGCGCGTTCGAATGCTTCTGTACCTCGGAAATGATCTCCATATCGTTGCCCACAAAACCATCGGTCATGAAGCATACGATCCGGATAGGGTCTTGAGCGTCGGAAGCGTCCAGCGCGGCCCGGATGGCTTTCATCATCTCCGTTCCGCCTCCCCCTTCGCGCGAGGCCACGAATTCCTGCGCCCGCTGGAGATTTGCGGGCGTAGCAGGAACGGGAGCCGGGAATAGGATGCGGGTATCACCGGCGAAGGTAATGAGGTTGAAGGTGTCCTGAGGGTAGAGACCCTCGAGGGCCAGCTTCATGGTCTCTTTAGCTTTTTCAATGGGAAATCCCGACATGGATCCGGAGGTGTCGAGGACGAAGACGAGTTCCTTGGGCGTAACGTCTTCGACGTTGACCCGCTCCGGCGGTTGAAGGATGAGCGTGAAGAATCCTCCCTTTGCCGATCGGTGGCTCAACAGGGCGTCGTTGACCCGCTCGCCGGCGACGTCATACTTCAGAATGAAGTCCTTGTTGGGGATGATCGACCCCTCCCTGAGGCGCACGACCGCCGAATGGGCATCAGGCCGGTGGACGTCAATCTCGTGGAGCGTGCTACGGAGTTCCTGGATGGGAACGCCCGCGTCCAACACCACCTCGATCGACAGGTCGTGGCCGGCACGGGCGCCTTCCGGTGTAACCGGAGGGGTGATCCGCGAAGCATCGGGCACCTGGTCGGTATCCGCAGCCCGCTGGCCCGGCTGCCTGGGTTTTCCAGAACCGCCAGGGATGTAGCGGGGGCCGACGACCATGGGAAACATGAACTCATAAGATCCATCTTCGTACTTGAGTGTCTCTACGAAACTGAGGGTCACACTGACTTGTTCGCCGGGCATGATGTTGGTAACCGATTGGGTGAAAATGTTGGGCCGCTCCTGGTCGAGCAAGCTCGCCACCTGGCCGGTGTTTCGAGCCGCCTCGTAGGCCGCCCGGGCATCTTCACGGGTCTTGATTTTCCCCCGAATGGTCCGTTCGCCGACGGTCAGGACCATGTCATCCACCGCGGCGTTCTGTGGCAGGGGAAACGTATACACGGCCTCGATCTTTTCTTTGAAGGGATTCTCAAACTCCTGGCGGACGCTGACGCGGGAGATGAACCCGCTGATCTCGGCTTTGACTTCCGTGTGCTTGAGCGGGCAGAGCCCCGACACCTTTCCCGTTCGTCCGATGACTTGAAGCGCGGCCGGTCCCCGGGACCCGGACGGCGTCATTTTGTTGACCGATCCTGCCGGGATGCCGTATGTCCTGACCGCGTAACTTGCTCCGGCGCTGGCCACGGCCAGCATCAAGAGGGTTAGGGCGAAGTTCCTTGGCATGCTCTCCTCCATGAGTCGATTTAGTCAGCAGGGGTCATTGCTTAAGACTCCCGGCGTCGCCGTTGGTTCCCGATTCTCTGGCCTGCCCAGGACTACGAACGGAATCAGGGTTCGTAGTTCCGCCTATAAGGCGGAGGGGTGCCGCAGCAGGACAACCTGTGGAAGCGTCCGCGAACGCAACCCATCCCCCAGTCGCGAATCTTGCCTTTTCACGGACGAACGGAGAGTATCCAATTGATGGACCCGAACATGGCTTCCTACCCCGCTCGATACGAATCCGACATCGTTCTGCTGGATGGTTCGACACTAAGGCTGCGCCCGGTAAGGAAGGAGGATGCTTCGGCGCTCAAGGCCCTTCACCTTCGACTCTCCCCCCAGAGCGTCTATTTTCGTTTTTTTGCAGCGCTGCCGGAGCTCGATGATGCGAGGGTGCGATCCTTCACCAGCGTGGATTACCGCGATGTCTTCGCGATGGTCGGCGAGGTGGGTGGCAGGGTGGTCGCCGTCGCCCACTACTTCCGTAACAAGACCCATCCCGACCGTGCCGAAGTAGCCTTTGTGATTGAGGACCGGCTGCAGCGGCGGGGGATCGGGACGCGCATGCTGGAGCGGCTCGCGGAGATCGCACGCGAGCATGGGATCACTACCTTTGATGCCGAGGTGCTGGGTGAGAATTACCGGATGATGGATGTCTTTCTCCATTCAGGATTCGAGGTTCAACGCCGGATGGAGGGAGGCGCCTATCATGTCGTGCTCTCGATCCTGCCAACCGAGGCCTTCGAGGAAAGAGCCGCCGAACGCGCGCAGGGGGCGGCTTCGGCCTCGATGAAGGCCTTCTTCGAGCCGAAATCGGTCGCGGTCGTCGGTGCCGGCCGGCGCCGCGGAGGCGTCGGCGCGGAGATTTTTCATAACCTTGTCTTTACCGGGTTCCAGGGGGTGGTTTATCCGGTGAATGCCCGAGCCGAAGTCATCGGCTCGGTTCGCGCCTTTCCCCGCGTGACCGCCATACCCGACTCGGTCGATCTGGCGATCATCGTGGTTCCGGCCGACCAGGTCGAAGAGGTCGTCGATGATTGCATTGAAAAAGGCGTGCGGGCGCTGATCGTCATCAGCGCCGGATTCAGCGAAATCGGTGTCGAAGGCCGGAGAAGGGAATCGGTGCTGCTCGACAAGGTGCGCGCGGCGGGACTGCGGATGGTTGGACCGAATTGCATGGGCATCGTCAACACCGATCCCGCTGTGGCTT
>JACQTD010000176.1 GCA_016210985.1 Acidobacteriota bacterium | reverse complement strand
GTTCTGGAGTTCACACTCCCCGCCCTTGTCGCAGACCGGGCAGTCGAGTGGATGATTGGCCAGGATGAAATCGACCATCCCCTTCCGGGCCTGCAGGATCTCCGGGGAGTGGGTCGTCACTTCCATGCCGGGAACGATGCGGACCGTGCACGCCGTCTGGAGCCGCGGCAGTTTCTCAATCCGCACCAGGCACATGCGACAGGAGGCCTGCGGCGGGAGTTGAGGGTAATAACAGAAACTGGGGACCTCGATGCCGTGATCCGCACAGGCCTCCAGCAGGATCCGGCCCTTCGGCACGGCTAAGTCCCGGCCATCGATGATGATCCTAATCAGTTCCATGATGGCTAGCTCGCGGCAACCTTCGCCGGGGGTCTAAGATACTTCTCGAATTCGCCTCGGAATTTCCGTATGGCCGGCTCCACGGCCCAGGCGGAGGCGTCTCCCAAGGGACAGTGGGCGCGCCCGAACATGTTGTTCGACAGTTCCGCCAGCAGATCGATGTCCCGAGGCCGACCCTCCCCGCAGTGGATGCGTTCAAAGATCTTCGACATCCACCGGGTACCTTCCCGGCAGGGCACGCACCAGCCACAGGATTCATGCTCGTAGAACTCGGTCATTCGCCAGCAGGCCTTGAAGATATCCGTATCCTCGTCCATCACGATGATGGCGCCCGATCCGAGCATCGACTTCAATTCCGCCAGACATTCGAAATCGAGCGTGGCGCGTTCGGCCTCCTCCGCCGTCAGTATCGGCGCCGACGATCCGCCCGGGATGACGGCTTTGAGCCGCTTCCCGTTCCGGATTCCGCCACAGTCCTGCTCGATCAGCTTTTTCAACGGGTATCCCATCGGAAGCTCGTACACCCCCGGTTTACGCACATGGCCACTCACCGCGAAAAGGCGGGTGCCCCCGCTCTTCCCGGTTCCGAGCGACCGATACCAGTCGCCGCCACGGAGGATGATGGGCGGTACCGAGGCCAGCGTCTCAACATTGTTCACCGCCGTCGGGCAACCATAGAGGCCGACCACCGCAGGAAACGGCGGCTTGATGCGAGGGTATCCGCGCTTGCCCTCGAGCGACTCGAGCAAGGAAGTCTCCTCGCCGCAAATGTAGGCGCCGGCGCCGGGATGAACAACGATATCCAGGTCGAATCCCGATTCGAGGATGTCGCGGCCGAGGTATCCGCGCTGGCGTGCCTCCGCGATCGCCTGCTCCAGGATGTCGATCAGGTACCAGTATTCGCCGCGGATGTAGATGAAGGACTGGTGGCAGCCGATGGCGTAGGATCCCAGAAGGATGCCTTCGATCAAGGCGTGCGGATCCCGTTCGAGGATCACCCGGTCCTTGAAGGTGCCGGGCTCGCTCTCGTCGGCATTGACGACGAGGTACTTTGGCTTTGGATTGTCCTTGGGGACGAAATCCCACTTCATCCCGGTTGGAAAACCCGCGCCGCCACGTCCGCGCAGCGCCGAGCGTTTCACCTCCTCGATGACCTCCTCCGGCGTCATGCCGCCGAGGGCCTTCCGCAGCGCGTTGTATCCGCCCTCGGCCACGTAAGTTTCGATGCGATGGGAGTCGGGCAGGTCGAACCGCGCTGAGATCACCTTGGTGGTCATGGCCGTCTACTTCAGCGACTCCAGGATCCGGTCTATGCCCGCGGGCGTCAAGTCTTCGTAATAGTCGGCATTGATCTGCATCATCGGGGCCCGTCCGCAGGCGCCCAGGCACTCGACCTCCGCAAGCGAAAAGCGCCCGTCCGGAGTCATTTGCCCTTTAAGGATACCCAGTCTTGATTCCAGATGTTCGCGCAGGGCGTCACCGCCGCAAAGCATGCAGGAAATGCTCCGGCACCATTGGATACGATATTTCCCCATCGGACGGCGATAAAACATCGTGTAAAACGACGCCGTGTTCGAGACGTCCATGTAGGTCAGATCGAGTTTCGAGGCGATCAGGCGGATTCCGTCCTCGCTGAGATAACCCTCTTCCGCCTGCACCAGGTGCAGCATCGGAATCATCGCCGATCGTTTCACCGGATAACGAGCGATCATCTGATCCATCTGCTGATTCGCTTTTTCGGAGATCATCGCCCGCTGCTTGCCGCGGCCACGGAATGCGCCGCGGCCCTCATGTGACACCAATGGCTAACGATCGACCTCTCCCAGCACGATATCGATGCTGCCGATCACGGCCACGACATCGGCCAGCAAGCCCCCCACCACCATCGCCGGCAGCGCCTGAAGATTTATGAATGAGGGTCCCCGGACGTGCATGCGGTACGGCTTGTTGCCGCCATCGCTCACCAGATAAACGCCCAATTCGCCTTTCGAGCCCTCGATCGGGAAATAAACCTCGCCTTTCGGAACCGGAAATCCTTCGCAGGTGATCAGAAAGTGATAGATCAGCGCGTCCATCTGCGTCTTCATCAGCTGCCGGTCGGGAAGCACGAATCGCGGCGCATGGGCCTTGATAGGACCGGAAGGCATATTCTCCGCCGCCTGACGAACGATCTTCATCGATTCCTTCATCTCGTCCCGGCGTACCAGGTAACGGGCATAGACATCCCCTTCGGACCGGGTGGGAATCTCAAAATCGAATTCGTCGTAGCTCGAATACGGGTTCGCGCGTCGCACGTCATAGGCCACGCCGCTGGCCCTGAGCGTGGGTCCGCTGATGCCCCAGTCAATGGCCTCTCTCGCGCTCAGATGCCCGATACCTTCGGTCCGCATTCGGAAGATCGGATTGCCGGTCAGGAGGGTGTCGAATTCCGCCAGCGCTCCCGGGAGCGCATCGCAGTAATCGAGCACCCGCCGCAGGAATCCATCCGGCAGATCGAGCGAGAGCCCGCCGACGCGAAAATAACTCGGCGTCATGCGGCCTCCGGAGACCGCCTCGAAGAGCTGCATGATCGCTTCCCGCTCGCGGAAGGAGTAGAAGAACATCGACATCGCGCCGAGGTCGAGCCCATGGGTTCCGATCCATACGACATGACTGGCGATGCGCTGCAGCTCCGTCAGCATCACCCGGATATACTGAGCCCTCGGAGGGATCTCGAGCTCGAGCATTTTCTCCACGGCCAGGACGAACCCCAGATCGTTCCCCATGGAGTTGAGGTAGTCCATCCGGTCGAGAATCGTGATGACATGGTTGTAACGCTTATGTTCCGCGAGCTTCTCCATGCCGGTGTGGAGATAGCCGAGGTCGGGAACCGCCTTCACCACCCGTTCACCGTCGAGGGTGAGCTCGATCCTCAGCACCCCGTGGGTCGACGGATGCTGCGGGCCCATATTGAGCACCATCCGGCTATCGAGGGGCTTTTTTCTTACTTCGATGAGGACTTGGGACATGTCCTATCGGGAGTAACCCCGGAGCGGGAAGTCCTTTCGAAGCGGATGTCCTTCATAGTCATCCGCCATCAGTATCCGCCGCAGATCTGGATGACCTTCGAACCGGATCCCGAACATGTCGAAGACCTCCCGCTCGTGCCAGTTCGCCGTCTTCCACACGGTGCTGACGGTACCTGCGCGCTCGCCCTCGTCGAGGGTCACCTTGAGGCGCAGGCGGTGATGATGCTTGATGGAGTAAAGGGCATAAACGACTTCAAACCTGGGCTCGGCCTCTGGACCCCAATCTACCGCCGTCAAATCTGATAGGAAATTGAATTCCAGCCCGGAGGCATCCCGGAGGTAGACACATGCGGGAACCAGCGAGTTCCGAGCCAGGGTGAGCGTCAACTCTCCCCACTGCACCTTGTGTTCGAGAATATCGGTCTTGAAGCGTTCCTGCAGAAGGCGGAGCTGGGCGTCGGTATTCATGCTTAGAGGCTGTCGGAGTTGTTTTCGCGCCGGGCCGGTTCGTCACCCGGCAAGGATCAGACGAGAGTTTAGCCGTCGCTCCTTTCGATCTCGCGTTCTGCACGCATGCCCTGTCGCACGATTTTCTCCTGCAAACGCATCATGGCATACATGAGCATCTCCGGACGCGGCGGGCATCCGGGCACATAGATATCGACGGGTATGATCTTATTTACGCCCTGGACGATGGCGTAGTTATCAAACATCCCTCCGGCCGAGGCGCAGACCCCCATCGAGATGACCCACTTCGGATCCGGCATCTGATCATAGAGTCGTTTGACCACCGGGGCCATCTTCTGCGAGACGCGCCCTGCCACGATCATCACGTCCGCCTGGCGGGGCGAGCCTCTAAAGACTTCCATCCCGAACCGTGAGATGTCGTTTCGGGAGGAGATCATGGCCATCATCTCTATCGCGCAGCACGCCAAGCCGAATTGCAGCGGCCAAAGACTCGACTTTTGCGCCCATTTCACCAGGTCGTCGAACCGGGTGGTGATCACCTCCGGCGCTCCACCGCTCTCTTTCAGGCTTCCCATATACTTGCTTCCGTCAGGACCTTGCAACGGACCGCCCGCCGGAATTCGAACCAGGTTCCGCTTCACCGGTTCCAATTCAATGCGCCACGCTTCCAGACGTACAGATACCCGGCAACGAGGATGGAGACGAATACCATCATCTCTCCAAAAACAAATCCGCGCGAGACGGTAGCAGCCATGTCCCGGTATACCACCGCCCAGGGAATCAGGAAGATGGCCTCAATGTCGAAAAGGATGAAGAGCATGGCCACGAGGTAGAACTTTACCGAGAACCGGTCGCGGGCCGGGCCGATCGGGTCCTTTCCGCACTCATAGGCCATGAGCTTGGCCGCGGAGGGGTTGCTTGGATGTCCCAGAATCCTTGCCGCGAGCATCATCGCTCCGGTGACCGCGACGGCGAACAGGAACGCCAGCAAGATCGGCAGGTATCGTGTGGCTTCGTTCATGGCTGCTTCCGAAGGCTGGATACCACCGTGCGCAAATATACTACACGATCAGGTGTGAGTCGACGGACCGCCCGGATCGGGGATACATCAAACAGGATGTGCGGGCCGGGCTCAGCGAAAATTCGAAAAAAAGTCGCGGTTTCCGCTGAAGATGCGTTCGGTCTGCGCGGGGTCCGGTTCCAGGGTCGGTGAAGGGCCCAGTTCGTGGGTAAAGCCCAATAGAATGCCGTCTCGCCGCGGGAACATCAAGAGGTCCTTCTCGCCGTTCACCATGGCGTAATTCACTTCATGCTGCGGCAGGAGATGGTATAAAAGCGGCCGGCATACCTCGTCGGGAACGGATGCGCGTCCCGCGGGATCGCGGTGAGCGCGCTCATCCTGAGCATGGAGCGGCGGTCCATCGAATTTTTTTTCATAGAAAGAGCCATATCACAGCGCATCGGGCTAGAAGGTCGACTGGATGAGCCCACCGTCCACCGGAATAGCACAGCCGGTGATGTAACCCGCTTGAATCGAACACAGAAACGTGATCAGCGCGGCCAGTTCGTCCGGTTCCCCCAGCCGCTTCATCGGAATCGCCTCCTTCCAAGCGCGGAAGACGGCATCCTCGTCCATCGATTCACGCTCCGCCGTGGCTTGAGCGAGTTCTGCAAGCCTGTCGGTGCGGGTGTAACCCGGGCAGACCGAATTGACGGTGATGTGATCCACGGCGAGCTCGTTCGAAAGGGTCTTCGCAAAGCCGAGTACCCCGGCCCGCCCGGCGTTCGAGAGCATGAGTCCGGGAACCGGTTGCCTGGCCGATACCGAAGTGATGTTGACGATTCTTCCCCACTGCTGATGGCGCATGTGGGGCACAACGCCCCGACAGAGACGCACCGTACTGAGCAGGTTGAGCTCCAGGGCCGATCGCCATTGCGTCATGGTCAATTCGTCGAATAGCCCAGCCGGCGGACCGCCGGCGTTGTTCACCAGGATATTGATCCTGGCCCATCGTTCAAGAACGACCTGTATCAACCCGGTGACGTCTACCTCGCTAGTGACATCGCAGGGGACCGCGAGAACCTCCGCACCTGCTATCCGAGCGATTTCGTTCGACGCCGAATCGAGCCGATCCTGCTCCCGTGCGCAAATGGCGACGCGGGCACCCTCGCGGGCAAGCGCCAGTGCGGTCGCCTTACCCAGCCCGCGGCTGGCTCCGGCGACGATAGCCACCTTTCCGTGAAGTCCCAGGTCCATTGACCTCGATTCCCGACCCGCGGTCCCGGGCGGCTCAACCTCCCGGGGTGCAAATTCAATGGAAGCCGATTATCCGCTTGCCAGATCGGGAGCGTCAATTGGGTCAGTGGCCGGTGGCCACTGACCCTGAAGTTTCTACGTTTTGCAGGTGGAAGCCATGTGAAGCACAGACCACCACGGACACGGCTTCCCAGCCTCAGCCGTGTTCACACGGCTTACCCGGAGGGCAAACAGGCCGGTCCCTGCGGGGCCGGTATCGGCGGCGACCCAAGTTCCCATGCCGTTTTCCGCTCCAAGAGGGCGCTTCAGCGTCCATCCCCGCGGGTTCTGCTGAAGCCCGCCGGAAGAAGCCCGTTGAAACGGGC
>JACQTD010000187.1 GCA_016210985.1 Acidobacteriota bacterium | reverse complement strand
CGGCAACAGCACCGTGAAGGGACTGGCGATCGGCAATTTCAATGGCCATGCCATTTCGCTGCAACAGCGTGGAAACAACACCGTCATGAATAACTACCTCGGCACGGATGCCGGCGGGCAGCAGGATCGCGGAAACGGTGGCGAGGGAACGAACATTGTCAATTCCAACGCCAACACGATCACGAGCAATATGATCGTTTTCAACGCCGACGGCGGATCCGTGATCAACTCGAACGGAAATGTCATCGCTGACAATACGATTGGAACCGATCCAGCGCGGATCCGCGCCATGGGCAACCGGGGGGCCGGCTTCGGATTCCTGAATGCCTCGAACAATCGGTTCGTGGAGAACTGCGTCGCCCATAATGGCGTAGTCGGACTCCTGGTCTTCTCGGGCACCGGGAACACGTTTGACCGGAACTCGTCCCACGGTAACGAAGGGCTTGGCATCGATCTCGGACTGAATGGCGTCACCCCAAATGACGCAGGGGACGGCGACACCGGCCCCAACGACTTCCAGAATTTTCCGAATCTCGACGCGGCACTGTCCGGGGCCGGCACGCAGATTAGCGGAACGCACGCAAGCAGGGCAAACCAGAGTTATACCTTGCAGTTTTTCGCCAACTCCGAGCTCGATCCCACAGGCTTCGGCGAGGGGGAGATGTTTATCGGCGAACTCGAGGTAGCCACGAATCCTTCGGGGCTTGCAACATTCACCGCGAAGGTGCCGCTAACCGTTTCGCCCGGACAGTGGATCACCGCCACAGCCACAGATCGGTCTCAGGGCAGTACCTCGGAGTTCTCAAGGGGTATCCAGGTCACGGCCGAGATGCTCCAGTACTACCCGCTGCCCTCGCCCGTCCGGCTGTTCGACACCCGAGTAGGGGGTACCGGCTGCAACACGCCTGGAACGCCGCTCGCCGGCAATACCCCCCAAAGAGTGCTCACCGCTTCCCACTGCGGAATCCCCGTCACCGCCCGGGCTGTCACCGCCAACGTGACGGTTATTAACAGCCTGTCCAATATAGGCATAATGCGCTTATATCCGGGCGACTTTAGCACACCGGTTACCACGGACCTCGTCTATGCCGCGAACGAGACTCTATCGAACGCGCCGACGGTACGGCTGGGGAGCGATGGGTCGTTCAACCTGGAAGCCACCTCGACGGTAAACGTGATGGTGGACGTGTCCGGGTACTTCGCGCCTCCCAATCAGCAGGGTCTCTATTATTATCCTTTACCCACGCCTTGCCGGCTGTTCGACACGCGACCGGGCATGCCGATCATGGCCGGCGTGGAGCGGGCGATCCAGGCAAACGTCAATTGCCAGGGGATTACGATTCCGAGCACTGCCAGAGCTATCTTCGGTAACCTCACCTATAAGAGCTTCCTTAACGGGGGTGCGGTCACCGTCTATCCGAGCGGCACAGCCCGGCCTAATTCGACGACCCTGGCCACGACGAATGCATTTGCACAGAGCGCCTTCTATATTGGATTGGGGAGCGACGGCAGATTTAACCTGGTCGCCGATTCCCCGGCAAACGTGGTCATCGACGTCCTGGGTTATTTCAGCCAGGACGCGGTCGGTGCGAGCGGTCCCGGACTACTCTACTCCCCGCTGCCTCAGCCCGTTCGCCTCTTCAGCACAAATGCCAGTGCCCCGGCCTGCGAAGTCTCCGGCGCCCCGCTATCCATGAATCCACCATACAAGCTGAACTTGGTGCGGACGTGCATGGGCAGTGCCATTCCGGCGACGGCCCGAGCCGTTTCCGGCAATTTGACGGTCAGTAATCTCTCGGCCAGTCTGGCTGCGATCACCCTCTATCCGTCCGGCGCGCAGCGTCCGATGATTTCGATTTGTGATGTTCCTCCGGGCCAAAACGTCTCAAATTGCTTCATTGCGGGGCTCGGGCAGAATGGCGGCATGAATATCTCCGCATCCCAGCCAGCGGAACTCTTCCTGGACGTCAGCGGGTGCTTTGTCCCTTGATGGGATCCGCTGCCGCATCCCAGGGCTGACCTTCAGCACGGCGGCCCGGAACGGCTCTGCTGATCTCATTGGCGAGAGCCAGCAGCGCAATCAGGAGATTCGTAGCGGCGTCGGCATGAGAGAGTCCGGCGCTTCGGAGAATTGGCCTTCAACCGTCCCTCCGGGACCGGGAGAATTCTCTGCTCGAATCCCGGCGTTAAAACGCCGGGCTAAATTCCGCGTCCACTTCGCGGCCGTATATATCTCCGCTCCTCCGCTCCTCCGCTCCTCCGCCCCTCCGCCCCTCCGCCCTTCACTTACCCAGCCCATCAAGCGCCGCCTTCATCCTTTGCACGCCTTCCGAGAGCACCGGGATCTCCCCGCAAAACGAAACCCGGAGGAAACCTCTCCCTTCCTCACCAAAGGCTGAACCAGGGACCGTGATCACACGGTGCCTAAGCATCGCCTCCGCCACCTGTTCGGACGATCCGTGCGCCCTGACATCCACCATCGTGTAAAAAGCGCCCTCGGGCGCGACTGCGCTAAGACCCGCCTCACGGGGAAGCGCCGATAGCAGGTAATCTCGCCGTTCGCGAAAGATCCGCCGCATCGTATCGCGGGCCCGTTCTCCCTCGTCGGTCCAGGCCGGCAACGCGGCCTTTTGGGATATGGCCGATGCGCAAGTGGTTACATATCCATGCAGTACGAGTGCGCTCCGGACTACGGCCGCGTCTCCGCACATCCAACCCAGGCGCCAGCCGGTCATGCTCATCGACTTGGAGAGTCCGCCGAGGATAATGGTCTGAGGAAAAAACTCCGATATTGAGGCGGGGCGATCCGGCGTGTAGAAGAGTTCCCGGTAGATCTCATCGCTGATGGCATAGGCGCCGGTGTCGCGGAGCGCCTCGGCCATCGCAATAAGGTCCTCCTGGGCGAGCGCCCGTCCGGTAGGATTCGACGGGCTGGTGCAGACGACCAGTTTGGTGCGGTGGGTTACGTGCCGGCGGAACTCGTCCAGATCGAAGGCAAACCCAGAGGAATTTGGCAGCCGGTAGAAGACCGGGCGACCGCCGGCCATTCGGGTGATCGTCCGATAGGCAATGAACCCAGGGTCGGGGAGGAGAACCTCATCGCCCTCGTCCACGATCGTCATCAACGCAAGATAGAGGGCCTCCTGCGAGCCGGCCGTGATGATGACTTCGCTATCGGGCGATTTGAACTGGGGATACTGCGCCGCCACGCACTCGCGCAGTTCCGGCAGACCAGCATGTGGCGTATAACCGTTCTTACCCTCCTCGATGGCTCGCCGGGCGGCTTCGCGTATGATCGCAGCCGTCGGGAGATCGGGCTCCCCCAGGCCCATATTGACGCTCCCGGACGGGGCCCGATCGAAGAATTGACGTATGGCGCTTTTCTGGACGTCGCGGAGGCGCGAGGCCGGCTGGAATTCCTTCACCTGAGGAAGTCCTCCAGTCGAACGGACCGGTCGGTCTTCTCATCCCGGTACTTAATGATGACCGGTGTGTAGAGCGAAAGGCCCCATCGTTCCGCAAGGTCGCCTTTCGCTGCCCTCGCGCCGGGCACGACAACGGCGTCGGGTGGGATTTCCAGGGGCGCGTCCGGCGTACGTTTGTAGACGCACTCACGAACGAGGTCGTAAACCGGCGTCGATCCCGTTAGCAAGGTTCCCGCGGCAAGCACGGCACGCGCCCGGACGATCGTTCCTTCGTATACGCCGCAACCTCCGCCTACCAGCACATCATCCTCGATGATGACCGGGACGGCTCCGACCGGTTCCAGGACTCCGCCGATCTGCGCCGCGGCGGAGAGATGGACCCGTTTCCCGATCTGCGCGCAGGAACCCACGAGGGCATGACTGTCGATCATCGTCTCTTCGTCCACGTAGGCGCCCACGTTCACGTACATCGGCGGCATGCAGACTACCCCCGGGGCGACATAGGCGCCCTCCCGGATGCTCGAGCCGCCGGGAACGATGCGAATCCGGTCGGAGAGCGTGGTGGTACGCACCGGATACGTATCCTTATCGAAGAACCGCAAACTCGGACCTTCCGTCAGGTCAACGAGGGTGCCCATCCGGAATCCGAGGAGAATGCCCTGCTTGACCCAGGTGTTGACCTGCCACACGCCCCCCTCCAGCCGCTGAGCTGCGCGTATTTCTCCCCGGGTCAGGGCGGCCTTGAACTCCGAAAAGAGCGCCCGGTCGTCAGGCGTGAAGTCCGTGCCTGTCCTTGCGGCCAGGGCTTCCATACGCTCACGCAGCGGCATGCGAGATCCCTTTCAGAAGGCCAAGATTGGAAAGCGCTTCCTGCACCCGTGCCCGGTTCTTCTCCTGAAGCGGGACGAGTGGAAGGCGGTATTTCTCCTCCAGGCAACCAAGCATAGCCAGAGCGGCCTTGACCGGGCCAGGGTTGGATTCCACGAAGTTCACTTCCATCAGCGGCAGGAGGCGGAAATGGATTTCGCGCGCCTCATTCCACCTTCCCGCGAGGGCCAGATCGGCCAGAGTGGCCATCAGATCGGGCACTTCATTCGAGGCCACGGAGATGACGCCATCGCCTCCGAGCGCGACAATGGGTAGCGTCATCGCGTCATCTCCCGAGAGTACCCGGAACCCGGGCGGACGCTGGCGAAGGATGGCCATAATCTGGGCCATGTCGCCTGAGGCTTCCTTGACCCCGACGATATTCTCCAGGTCGTTCGCCAGGCGCGACACCGTAAGCGCCGCGATGTTCGAGGAGGTGCGCCCCGGGACGTTGTAGAGAATGAGGGGCACGTCTCGAACCGCCTCGGCAATCGCGCGGAAATGCGCGTAAAGCCCCTCCTGGGTGGGTTTATTGTAATAAGGCGCTACGGAGAGTACCGCGTCGACCCCAAGGCTGCGGGCAGCCCTGGAGTACTCGATCGCCGAAAACGTGGCATTGCTGCCCGTTCCCGCGATCACCCGGGCGCGTCCCCGCGCGGCCTCCACCACGATTTGGATGACCCGCTGGTCCTCTTCCTCTGTGAGCGTGGCCGATTCTCCCGTGGTGCCGCAGGGCACCAACAACTTGATGCCGCCTGCGATCTGGCGCTCGACCAGCGCGCGCATCCGGTCTTCGTCGATCTCCCCATTTCCGGTGAATGGAGTGACCAGAGCTGTGGCACAGCCCCTCAACCAGTCAATCTTCATCGTCATGCTACCTTCCTCCGTCCTCTGTATAGGCGCGCCTCCCGGGTCGGATGGATGTCCGGGTCGGGCGTACGAAGCTCTCGAGGCCCAGCTTTGCACGCCGTGAGTTCACGCTTGGCCCTCGCTAGGGGGTTGAATAATCTGATCGAGGATTTCAGCGAATTCATAGACTCCCTGTTTTCCGATAAGCCATTTTGCTGACGCCAGCGCACCGGCGGCAAACCCGTCGCGCGAGCGCGCTGTGTGGGTCAACAGAATCTGATCATAGGTGGAATCGAAACCTACTTGGTGGGTGCCCGGGATATGGCCGGCCCTTGTGCTGAAGATGGGAATCTCCCGTTTGACGTGTTCAGCCATCAACTCCCGGATCCGCAGTGCCGTGCCGGAGGGATCATCCCGCTTCCGGGCATGATGCGCCTCCGCGATAAACGGATCGTACTCGGAGATGTTGGCGAAGACTTCCGCGGCCCGCGTGATGATCCGATAAAACAAATTCATGCCGATGGAGAAGTTCGACCCGAAGACCATGGCGCCCCGGGACTTCCACACGGTTCGGCGTACCTCAGCCATTTTCGGGCCCCATCCGGTTGTGCCTTCTATGATCGGTACCTGCGCGCGTCCGCAGGCGGCGACACTGGTGACTACGGCATCGGCGACCGAGAAATCGATCGCCATGTCGTGCCCTCGCAACTGTTCAGCCAACTCATCCACGCTGCGGCCCGCATCCGCTGACGTGAGGACCGTTCCCAGCTCGTAACCCAACTCGGCGGCTCGTGTTGAGACGAGTCGCCCCATTGCGCCATATCCAATCAAGGCCAGCTTCATTTTCCTCCATCCTCCGCTTCTTCATTATTAGTTTTTACTTTCGCTAGCAATTTATGGACCAAACTGACATACAATTCCACTGCCTCCGCCAGTTGCCTCTTGGAGACCCTCTCATGCGCGGTATGGGCATCAAGAATGGACCCGGGCCCCAGGAGCAGCGGTTCACCCCAATTGGATAAGTGGGGAATGTCGGTCGTGAATCGCACTACGCACTGCTCGAACCCCTCGACCGCCACCATCCGCACCGGTTCAGTCACTGAGAGAACTTCGACCCGGCCACGGCCCTTCACGATTTCATCCAGGATCTCCCTGATCGGGGACGACCCGGTGACGAGGCGAATGTGAATCTCGGCGCTCGCGCTGGCGGGGACGATATTCGGCCTCGTTCCTCCGGCAATCAAGCCTATGTTGCATGTCGTCCGACCGAAAAACGCATCTTCGGGCCAGGGATAGGATCGGATGTCCGATAGAATATCGAGCAGTCTGTCAATGGCCGAGTCTCCCGCCTCCGGGTAAGCCGAATGGGCGGCGCGACCTTCGGTGCTGACCACCGCACGAAGCGATCCCTTTGATCCTGTGGCCAGTCGGTTCTCCGTCGGTTCACCGTTGATCAGGAAGCGACACTGGAAAGCCGAGGCGTGTTCATTCGCCACCCGCGCGCCGTGGCTGCCGAGTTCCTCATCGACCACGAAAAGGAGCCCAACCTCGTTTATGCCGTCCGCGCGCAGCCTCTCCGCAGCCAGTACCTGCGCGGCCAGAATGCCTTTGGCATCGCAGGCGCCCCGCCCGTAGACATAATCGCCGTCCTCACCCGATGGCATGAAGGGCGGAACCGTGTCATAGTGAGTAGTGAGCATCACGAGAGGAGGGGATGCGGTGGTACCCAGTACGTTTACCCTGCCCCCGCCCGTGTCCTGAAGTGTAACGCGATAACCCAAGTCTTCCAGCAGACGCGAAATGAACCGGCCGGCCTCCGATTCCTCCCCGGTCACCGATGGGATATCGATGAGCCTTCGAGTCAGTTCTACAATCTCCACGCGCGCTCCCCTCACTCCCTCATTCTCCCCACCTCCTCCGCCCCTCCCCCGTCTGTTCACCTACTCGCCGAACACCGCTTCATGAAGCCTGGACACCACTTCTCCGGCATGAGCCTCATCGACGATAAACGTTAAATTGATGCTGGAAGCGCCCTGTGAAATAAGGAATACGTTGATATCCCTGATGGCGCCGAAGACGCGCGAGGCAACACCGGGCGTGTGCTGCAAGCCCTCGCCGACCACGCAAACGATGGCGCGCCCGTGCTCCACCTCGACCGCGCCGAGCGATTCCAGGTCGGGAAGCAACGCCGGGAGTGCCGTCGGGTCATCGATGGTGAGCGAAACACTGACTTCCGACGTGGCCACAACGTCCACGACAACCCGGTGCCGGTCGAAGACTTCGAAGAGCGCTTTTAAGAACCCGTAAGCGCCAAGCATCCCGGCGGAACTGATCCGGAGCGTGGTAATTCCTCGCTTGCAAGCGATCGCCTTCACGGCACTGGAGGCCTTCTCCAGATGATTCCAGACGACGGTCCCGGGCTGCTCAGGCGTCCGTGAATCGCAAATTCGTATGGGGATGCTCCTTTCCACGGCCGGCTGGACCGACTTAGGGTGAAGGACCTTGGCGCCGAAATACGCCAGCTCTGCCGCCTCGGCGTACGAGAGACGGGAAATGGACCGCGCCGAGGGGACGAGACGTGGATCGGCCGTCAGGATGCCGGGCACATCTGTCCAGATCTGAATCTCGCGCGCGGAGAGCAACGCCCCGATGAGCGAGGCGGTGTAATCCGAGCCGCCTCGACCGAGGGTGGTAGTGACCCCCTTCAAGGTGGATCCGATGAACCCGCCGAGAACCGGGATTTCCGATGATTCCAGGAGCGGCTGCAGTTCCTGTCGTGTGCGTCGTTCGGTTTCTCCGAGAAGCGGCGAGGCTCGCCCATGCTCTTCGTCGGTCACCATGCACTTTCGCGCGTCGATGAGACGCGCCGGAGAGTCCATCGTGCGAAGTACCGCGGTGAACAATTGGGCTGAAAGACGTTCGCCGTAAGAGAGGAGCTCATCCTCAATCGGCGAGCGCCGGTCCGGTTCACTGGCACTCATTCGAATGAGCCGGGCAGCTTCGCTTCCTATCCGATCGACTTCATCGGAGAACTTCTGGGAATTCACTCCAAGCAGATTCCGCGCCAGATTCCGGTGACGTTCGAACTGTTCCTCGAGAGCGGTTATGGCGCGCTCAGGCTCGCCTTCGACCGCCAACTTTGCGCTCCTGACCAACGCATCCGTAACGTGGCTCAAAGCTGACACCACGACGATAGGCCGGTCGTTCGCCTGATGTACGACAATCGACGCCGCGCGCCGGATCGCTTCAGCGTCGCCAACCGAGGTTCCTCCGAATTTCACGATGGTTGGTGATTTGGTCAATTAAGCGTTCCTTTTCGGCATGATCCGCAGTCAGACCAAAAAAGGCCGGTCGTGGATGAACACGACCGGCCTTTTCGAAACTCCCAGGGTCCGGAGATCGATTGACCCCTCCGGACCGAACCGTCGTAGCCCTCCACCGATCGCAAGATCGATGACAGTCCTGCGGATTTAGCCGCAGCGACCAACCCGTCGCCCTTGAAGGCAGAGCCGGCAGGCTTCGGCGACCCGTCCCTTTCCCCGAACCATCCTGGAGCCCTTCCCGCTCTCCGGTCCCGGTACTCTTGAAGGCCGCGCCTCTACTTCACTTGAAAGAACAGATAAATCGAATCACAGAACCTACCGGCATCCCGCCACCTTGTCAAGTATCTGCCGGGTCAAGGGTCAGGCTGGTCTCCTGAAGAAAACGCTGAGGAACCGGGGATGAGCCGGTGGCAAGATCGGCGCCGTTTGGAGTGCGCCGGCAATCCGCCAAAGGCGGAGCGACGGCGCTTTGGTTCCATGGGCTCAACCATCGAATTCCGCAGGAACTCTCACCATAGCCAAAGCGGGGTCGGCGCCGCGGCGGCTTGCCCCCGCACTCCAAAATGAAACGACCGTTCAAGTTACTGCAACGACACCAGCACGAGTACCAGCCCTTTGCCTTGGGTCAGATTGGTCATCGCTTTGCCGATGATTGCGCCTTGACCCTTCGTGGTCTCGATTCAACTTCCTGAGGCCGATGCTCGGGCCTTTTGATGCGGAGCCAGGAGTTCCAGCAGCCCGCTCAGGGCACTACTGATTCGTCCGGTCGTGAGTCCCTCCGGGAGGGGAATGGCGAGTATGGGGCGCTTTGATTCCGGATCCGTGCGGACTAGATTTGAGAAAAAGGACTCCGGCCGATCCTGTGCGGATCCCTCTGCCGCCTCCGGTCTGAGAGATTCAAGAAACCGTACCCCCGCCTCCAAGAGCAGTCCGGCGGCAACAAACGATCCGGATGACATTGAAGGACTCGAAGCTGTGGGAGGGGCCGACACACGGGAGCCATCGCCCCCGATAGTTGACGGCGAGACTCCTCCGGTAGTCGGCTGAACGTTCAACGGGCCGGCTGTCCTGCTCCCGGCAAGGGCGGAAATTGCCTGAGGCACAACTACCGGGGCAGGCGGAGGTGGCGTAACCACGGGTTTCGGCCTGTCAGGCTGATCAGCGAAAATTTCCTTGACGGACTGGAGCACGCTCTTGCGGCCCAGTTTCTCAAAACTGACTTCACTCGTGGGTGAATCAAAAAGCGCCGCAAAGAGAGCTTTCTTCAACTGCAACGTCTCCCAGACGCGCTCTTCAATGCTGCGCTCCGTCATTAGATGAATGACTTGGACCGGCTGCGACTGACCCATCCTATGCACCCGTCCAATCCGCTGTTCCAATCGAGCCGGGTTCCACGGTGGTTCGAAGTTGATCACCGCCGATGCGGTCTGCAAGTTCAAACCTACGCCTCCCGCATCCGTTGAAAGGAAGACCCGGCAGTTTGCATCGTTGCGAAACCGTTCGATCAGTCCGCCCCGCTTGCGGCCAGGCACGCCCCCGTGCAACGAGACAAAGTCGATCTCCATCTTCTTAAGCGCTTCGCCGGCCAGCCAGGTCATCCGCTCATACTCACTGAAGACGAGGACCTTACGATTCTCCTCAACCACCAGGTCGCGGATGATCTCCCGGAATTCATCGAGCTTGGGTGAGAAATGGGTCTCCTTGTCGAAGAGGAAAGTGGAATTGCACAACATGCGCATGTTCTGAATGCAGCAGGTAATCCGGCGCAGGTCGATTTCAGAGAGCCAGCCTTGCCTCTCCCATTTGTGAATAAGCCGGGCCAGGATGTCACTCTGTTCCCCGTATGGACCCGCCTGTTCATCGGTCATAGGGACCCGAAACACCTGGTCAGTGCGTTTGGGGAGATCGGGCATGACCTCCTTGCGCGTGCGTCGCAGCAGGATCGGCTCCAGTCGGGCATGAATCTGATCCAGACCGCGGTAACCCATCAGCTTGCCTCTCTCATCTTCGATCCGGTGGTCTTTCAGGAAACGAAAGGCGGGTCCTAGTCGGCGGCCGTCGACGAACTCGACGACCGAATAGAGTTCTTCGAGCTTGTTCTCGAGAGGAGTGCCTGTCAGCACGAAAGCATAGCGGCTCTTCAATTGTTTGATGGTTCGCGCGGTAGCCGTCACCCAGTTTCGGATCCGCTGTGCCTCGTCGAGGATGATGAGGTCGGGCCGCAGGTTCTGCATATCCTCGAGGTCTTTGAGCACCAATTCGTAGCTCGTCAGGTTGAAGAAAGCCGGGCTCGAATACAGCTTCTTTCGCTGCGGCATCAGCCCGTCGATGACCTGGGCCGGCAAATCGCTGAACTTCCTGATTTCAGTCATCCACTGATACTTGACCGAAGCCGGGGCCACAACCATGACACGTTGGATTCCACGCCGCTGCCTCAGCAGCTCG
Source organism: Acidobacteriota bacterium (assembly GCA_016210985.1). GTDB lineage: Bacteria > Acidobacteriota > Blastocatellia > HR10 > JACQTD01 > JACQTD01. The sequence goes on along the minus strand of JACQTD010000187.1, from coordinate 1,305 downwards.
GCGGCCGCGATCGCCTGGATGGTCTTGCCGAGGCCCATATCATCGGCCAGGACGCCACGGCCGCGGCATGATAGGAACAACGCGCCGCGCACCTGGTACGGCAAGAGTGGAACCTTCAGCAGGCCCTTCAAGTCGGGCCCGGTGCTCTTCGACTTGCGGAGTAAGCGGCGCTCGGTCTCCAAGCCTTCAGCCAGTTCGTTCTCACGGTCGATGAAATCGAGCACGTCGCTATAAACGACCGCGGTCTCGTCCAGCCGGCGCAGTTCCTCGAGCATATTATGAAAGCGCCCGTATGAGTCTGCGTGCAGCAAGTTGTCATTATTGAAGTGGAGCGAAGCCATTTCACGCAATTTCGAGCCGGCATTCTTCGGCAGGGACAGCCTGATGCCGAGATTCTCGCCATAGTGCAGGGATAGGGATGCCCGCATTCGTTTCCACTTTTGACTCTCCAGCGCCTTGCGGTAGCGGCGACGCAACTGCTGCAGCAAGGCCTCAATATGCTTGCAGGTTCCCAGCGTGTTTACGGCGAAGTCAGGACAGGAACAATAATTCTCGAACAGGCCGGGACCACGCATGGCCACACGATAGTTCCTTCCGCTAGGTGATTTTACCGAATAATCGCCCCAAGCCTGCCCATCGGGCTTTGCCATGATAGTCAGCTTGAGTGCCTTGGCGCGCTCCTGTCTTTCTGAGATTTGCTCTTCCACCAGCATGGCTGAGGTCCTCCTTATTCATCACGGATTGGAAACTGGCGGCCGAAGCGTTTTTCCTTCAAGCCTCGCCGCGGGTAAGCGTCCCTGCGGTCTTGGGAATCCTGGGCATTCCGGGCGTGCAGCATTCTTAACCCCTGAACGGGTTTTCCATGGTCAGTGCGTCTATCTGCTGGCCGTGCTGGAGGTCCTCGCTACAGAGCCGCGTGCAGCCGGCTTCCAGAGCGGCGGCGATGATCATTGCGTCGTAGAGCCCATAGCCGTAGCGCGCCTGAATATCGAGGCTACGATGGTAAAGCCCCTGACTGGGCATGATTCGCCAAAGCGGGACAAGCACCTGATCCAGAAAACGCCGGGCGTCATCCCCGGAGGCCGGCGTCACAAACCTCCGGACAAGGACGTTCAGCGTCTCCTGGACTACCTGATAACTGATGCTTGCCGTGCCCGACTCGAACGCCGTGTGGATGAGCACCGCGATACGCGCCCCGTTCGGCCACTCGAACCTGAGCCGGGGCGCCTGCGAGAGCTCCCGGATGTGCCACGGGATCTCGGGGTATTCCTTGAACATCGGGCTGGGACCGCCCTTGACCGCTGT
>JACQTD010000186.1 GCA_016210985.1 Acidobacteriota bacterium | reverse complement strand
GGCCCTGCCTCCCCCGGCAGTGCTCCAGACAGATCCCTGCTGCCGATTCACATCGAACCGCAAGTCCGGGGGAGGCAGGGCCACCTTCCCCTTATAGCCAGTCTTGATGATTCGTCCGAAGCCAACGAGGGAAGTTTCCAAGGCAAACAAAACTGATGTCCCACTACCGAAACCCGGCCCAGGGTGGCTTGGCGGGTTCTTGGCCGGGTTTCCGCCTCACTGGAAGAAGGCACAAGACCGCGGTGCTAAGGTGAACGGAGATTTGCGTTCTCGTTTGAACCCAAAATATTTCCAGCGAGATTCAGGAGGTAAAAATCCGATGAACAGCAGATGAACTTCAGGACTCTAATCCATGTTTCAAGCGTGCCGGCACCAACGACACAGCTCAGTGGCTTCACAAGCAACCGTCGCCTTCGAGTTGTGAGGTTTGGAGTTCAAGCTTCAGCTTGCTTTTTTCGCGATGGAGCAAGCTAAAGCTTGAACTCCGAACCCGTCCGCGATTCTGGCGAATCCGCCCCGATTCAATTAGCGTGGATTGCTGGCTGACCTCGCCGGCTCTTGTGTGAGAATCTCCGTTTAGTAAGGACAATCTGCTTATGAGTCAAGCGATCATAGAGCTACCCAAACTTGAATCTCTCGTAACGCTCCGCCTGCGACCCGCCATTGAGCTGACCGACGATCAATTCTTCGCCCTTTGCCAGATCAACCGTGACCTGCTACTGGAACGCACTGCAGAAGGAGACATCATCATCATGCCGGCTACGGGATGGGAAACCGGCAGCCGCAATGCAGATATTACGGGGCAGCTTCATAACTGGACGAAGACGGATGGCACTGGCGCAGCTTTCGATTCGTCAACCGGCTTCGAGTTACCCAACGGGGCCGAGCGCTCGCCCGATGCCGCCTGGGTCTTACGCTCCCGGCTCGCGCATTTGACGCCTGAGCAGAAACAAAAGTTCTTGCCGCTGTATCCGGATTCTCTGGTCGAGCTGCGTTCACCGGCCGATGCGCTTGAGGCCGTTCGGGGAAAGATGGATGAATATATGGAGAATGGAGCGCGGCTTGGATGGCTGATCGATCCGGAGACAAGGCGAGTGTAAAGATCAGACGAGACCCAGAAACCAGCGTCGGCGATCAAGGCGTCGAGCACAGGTTTCACGGCAGGTAGGTGGCCACAGCGTTTGGCTTCAATTAACACTCCAACAAGACCTACGTAACGGAGGCCAATGCGAGAAGCGATATTCCGTGCCCGGCGTTCATCCAATAGCACCAGATCCGCTCTAATTTCTACCGCAACCGCAACCGCTATCGCTTCCCCCTATCCAGCTCGATCTCCAAAAGCCTGAGAAGTGTCGGGTCGCTGACTCTGCGCGTCTTGATTCAAGCGCACGTCTGGATCTCACGGGCGCCAGCGTCTTCGGCTCCGACAATCTCGTCGTAGACCCCCTCCGGGATGATTAATTCGCCGTATAGTTCCTTTAAGAGATTGAGATGGCCAACGGCAGCGATGTTTATGATCGGCGATGTGTTGCTGACGACGATCACGATCGGTTGATCGCATGGAGCGTCGCCAAGTCCTCTTCAAACTCGGCGACATCGTAATGGATTGGAATCCGACGACTAGCCAGCAGGTGTTGGAATGCCAGCGTACTCATCATCTCTGCTAATCGGCTGGATTGAGCCAAGGTGAGTTTTTCCTTCTGGAATAGGAGCACCGCGAGCTCCTGCTTCAATTCTGCGGATGACATACCTGTTGCATGGAGGATGTCGTCTGGGATTATCAGGCTCATTGCGAGAAGAGATTACCATGAATAGTGCATTAATTTGTACCATTCACCTACCTCTCTCATTAGCGGGTAACTCCAACCCACGTTTGTCAAACCTGGGCCGAGATGTCCATTTTCACTCAGTACAACACTTTGAGGCCGAATTGAATCTGCCTCTCCGGAGCGCGCACGCTCTGAATGACGCCGGCCTGGGGCGTGCCGATGACGGCATTAGGATTTTCGAAGTGCGGGGTGTTGAATGCATTGAAGAGTTCGACCCGGAATTCGACCCGTACCTTCTCGCGGATACGGAAATCGCGGTGCAAACCAAAATCGAAGTTGACCAGGCCAGGGCCGCGAAGGATGTTTCGGCCCGCGTTGCCGAATCTGAAACCGCTCGGGGCTTGAAAGGCCGATAGGTCGAAGTATCTCTGCAACGTGCGCTCGCCGGCTGGCAGGTTTCCATCGGTTAGCCGATCCGGACGGGCGGGCGCCAGGGAATTGCTCGGATCAGAATTGAGCGTGGGCGTAAACGGCAATCCGCTGTGCAGGCCGACAATCCCTGTCCATCGCCAGCCGCCCAGAATCGTCGCCATCGCTCCCTCCCGATTCAGGAACCTGCGCCCCCGCCCCAACGGCAGATCATGAATGAAGCTCGAGATGAACCGGTGACGGATGTCGTTGTTCGAGCTTGCCCTCTCCGCCCTCCAGTTTCGTCCGTCCTGCACTACGGCGCCCGATTCATTACTGAACTTGCCGTCGTCGATTGCATGCCCGAGCGTGTAGCTGGTGAGAAAACTGACACCGTTTGAGAAACGCCTCTCCAACTTGAGGAACAACGAGTGGTAATTTGCCTTGATGTAGGGGCAATAGAGGACAATATCCCCCACGCCCTGAATCGGCCTGCGAGGTTGAATCAGGCCCGGCCCTGGCTCGGGCCTGTTGATGTTGACGCGCCCCCAAAGCTTCACCGAAGAGGAGCCGACATATCCGGCCTGAAACAAGGTTGAACCTGGCAGCTCATGCTCCAGGTTCAGGCTCCACTGTTGCACATACGGGAAGGGAAAATCTTCCGGAAAGGTATTAACCGTGGGGTCCACCATGTTTGCCGGGTCGAGGATGCCCGGCGGAAATCCGGTGCTGAGCACGATTCTCGGGTTGATCCGATCAGTCGGGAACGTGATCTGCACAAAGAATGGCGGGTTATTGGTCAGGCGCCCGAGGACGCCGAGGTCTTCATCTCGTCCGTAAAATATCCCGAAACCGCCACGGAGTATGGTTCTGTGCGCGAACTGATAGGCAAATCCCGCGCGCGGGGCGAAGTTGTTCGTGTCGAGTTTCGAGAAGGAACGCTCGAGTATGGAATTGCCCCGCGAGCCGGCGATCACCAGCTTGCTGAAGTCCGGACTCAAACGGTCGATGATGAAGTTACTCTGGCGGTTATTCACCTCCCAGAACGGAGTAACCAGTTCGTATCGTACGCCGATGTTGACTGTGAGATTGCGCGTCGCCTTCCAGTCATCCTGGACAAAAAACAGGTATTCGCGGTTTCGCAGACCCGAGACCGACCGGGTGGAGACAGCCGCGGTATTCGCCAGCCCCAAGAGGAAGTCGGCAAACGGGTGCCCGGTACCCGTGCGGCGCAGCGGGTCTTGCGTGAAGCCTCCGTTGAAGTTGAAGGAAGGCCGCCCTGTATTCGTGGTGTTTGCGTTCAGCAGATTCCACCTGATCTCTCCGCCAAACTTGATACTATGACTGTCCCGAGTCAGCGAAAGGGTATCGGAAACGCTTTCCGTCTGACCGGCCTTCCTGGTGGGCAGATTCCCGCTGCCTGTAACTGACACCGGCAAGTCGACTGATAGCCCGGCGCCGCCCAGCGGGCTGAAGCCGCTGATGAAGAAAGTAGGCAGGCCCTTGATATCCGGATCATCCAAAGCGCCTTTGATGCCGAACTCTTCGAACCGGCGCGGGGCGTCGATGTCCTGATTGACCAGCGTGCGGTTGAAGCCGCCGCGAAACTCATTGACGAGGCGCGATCCGAACGTGCGAGTGTAACCGAGCACAAATGAGCGCCCATGGACGACGGCCTCGGAGAGATCGTTGGCCGGCGGAGGCAACAGCGGGGGCAGGGTATTGACATCGTTACTCAGGCTGAAACGGGCGAAGAGGCTTCCCGTTTGACCCATCCGGTGATCCACTCGGATATCGATCTTTTCCGACCGGACTCGCTGCTTTGGATTATAGAAGTAATTGTTCACATTCCCCGGCAGGTTGGCGCGGGGAAACAGCTCCAGAAGCCTGGCTGCAACCGGGTCCCAGCGATTGCGGGGGATGAGGTTATCGGCGAATGGATCGCGGACATATCCGGTCCCGCCGGGGTTCGACCTCGTCGTTCCCGGGTCGAAGATGCGCGTGTTGCCGAATCTTCCTTCGTGCAGCTCATCGGTGGGTACCGTGCTGGTTCGCGGCGCCGCTGACACTATGCGCGTGCCTTCGTAACTGAAGAAGAAGAACGAGTGGTTCGGCTTGATCGGCCCACCCACAGTGCCGCCGAACTGGTTCTCGATAAAGACCGGCTTGCGCGTGCCCGCCGGCTGGAAGTATGGGGTCCCGTCGAGCGCTGAGTTGCGATGGAACTCAAACAGAGTCCCATGCAGGCCGTTGGTGCCCGATTTAATTGTCGCATTGACCACTGCTCCGGCGCCTTGACCATACTCGGCGCTGAAGGTGCTGGTCTGAACTTTGAACTCCTGGATCGCATCGACCGAGGGCCTGTGAGCCAATGCACTGCTGTTGTCGAAGCCTACAATGTGCGTTTTGTTGTCCATCCCGTCCAGAAAGTAGCTGTTCTGGATCGGACGGTTGCCGTTGGCGACGAAATTGTCCCGCTGGGCTGTTCTATAAGAAGGCGTAGCGCCGGCCGCTAGCAGCGCGAGTTGAATGAAGTTGCGCCCGTTGAGCGGAAGGTTCTCGATCGTCAGACTGGAGATCACCTGCCCCAGATTCGAGGTCTCGGTCTCCAATAGCGGCGTCTCAGCCGTGACCATGACCTCCTCAGTCACATCGCCGACCTGAAGCCGGAAATCGACTCTCGACCGCTCCTGGATTTGGACTACAACCCCGGAGTGCAGCTCTTTCTTAAATTTCGCCAACTCGGCGGAAAGCGTGTAGTTCCCGACGCGGAGCGGCGTGAAGATGTAATGGCCCTGGTAGTTGGTTATCGCTTGAGCGCTGACCCCAGTTGCCTGGTTGAGGGCCGTCACCAAGACGCCGGGAAGCGCGGCCCCTGCGGGATCGACGACCGTGCCCGTGATCGAGCCGGCATCGGACTGGGCCATTGCTTTCCCCGGAAATAAGGCCAGGGATGAAACTGTCATTAGCAGGAAAATACAGACGAATGCCCACCTTCCCATGCCAAGCCTCCGTTCATCACGTACAAGATGCGCCGACAAATGAACTACCCATGCTCGGGAGTCAATTGCCTGACGGTTTTAAGTATGTAGGACGGGTCGCAAAACCAATCTGTCTATTATGCGCGAATTCTCTCACTATTTCTCGCAAGCATCAATCTCCCTCGGGACGGTTGCGCAACCAGCAAGGCCAAAAGGTTATGGTGGAGGTGCGAAGGACGCTGATTTGTAAGGGGGTGGCGGTCCACCGCGGTGGACCGCCACCCCTACAGATATTGGCGGTCGACAATCCGATGAGGCTTGGATCACCTACGCTCGAAACAGGTAATAGCGTGTCTTCACACTGTTGAGAAAACTTTTGAAATGGTTCAGTATGTTAGAAGAAATATTTCAGCGCGAACTGAATGCGCCGGGGCTCATCGGCCGTGGTGATGCGCCCCGCATCCGGCAACCCGACGGATGTGTTCGGGGCGCCAAAGTTGGGCGTATTGGTCAGGTTGAAGGACTCGAAACGGAACTGGAGGTGATGCCCCTCACTCCACGGCAGGGTAAAGTTTCTGGCCACCAGCAAGTCGAAGTTCTTGCGCCCCGGGCCGATGATCAGGTTGCGTCCGGCGTTTCCAATCTGTCCTGGTTGGGATGGGACGACAAACCCGGTATCAAACCAGCGATCAATGCCGCGTTCGGAGTCGGACAGGTTCGGATTCCTCACCCAATTGCCGCGGACACGTCCGCCGTTGTTCTGCAGGTCGACATTGATCGTGTGGTCCAAGGGCAGGCCAGAAAGCAATGTCAGGATTCCTCCCACCTGCCAGCCGCCGAACAACCAGGCACCCGGCCCTGACGACATCCACCTTTCTCCTCTTCCGCAAGGAAATTCGTAAACGAAGCTCGTCACGAAGGCCAGGCGGCGGTCGAGGTTGGAACTGCCCCTTTCCAGTCCCGGACGATAATGGTCCCGGTAAGCGATGAAAGGCTGGTTCGAGTTGAGTGCCTCGCCAGCGAAATCGATGTTGTGTGACCAAGTGAGCGAACTGAGCAGTGTGAAGCCCTGTGTGAAACGCCTCTCGGCCTTGACGGTCATTGAATGGTAGTTGGCGCTGGATGCGTTCTCCCGGACGTTGATTTCATTGAACTGAGTTCTGAGCCGGCGTCGCTCGTTGGCCGGGATCACTGGATCGGGAGTTAGCGGCAGATTGATATTTCGAACTGTGGCCAGGTGCCTGGAACCGGCTCCTGAATATCCGACCGTTACCACGATCTCCAGTGGCAGCGCTCGCTGCACATCCAGAAACCACTGTTGCGAATATAGGGTCGGCAGTCTGCTCGCTGTCACGTCAATCGACGCGTTGGCCGGAATCGTTGTGCCGACAGGAAGATCCGGGAACCCAGTTGACAGGATGGCGGCTGGCCTGAGGCGATCCGTGGGGAAAGTAAGCTCATTGGCCCTGGGCGGTCCGGTGAAGTAATGACTGAATTGCGCTTGGAGGTTGTCAGCCTGGCCGAAATATATTCCAAACCCGGCGCGGACCACGGTGTTGTTACTCATCCTCCAGGCTAATCCGACGCGCGGCGCGAAGTTGTTGTAATCAGTATCACAGCCGCAGTCACGACTGTCCTTCGGGAACTGGATACCCTCCTGATCTGGTGGAATGCCGTAAAATTCGGGCAGCAAGTAGCGGGAAACCGACTGTTTCTCAGGGTTGGGGAAGAATCCGCCCAGCGTCGCTTCCCAGCGCAGACCGAGACTGAGCACCAAGTTCGGAGTCACCTTCCAGTCATGCTGCATGAACCCGGCGTAGTAAGGAGCCACGATCTCTTCACCCAAGGCTCGACCGTAAATACCGCCGCTGGTATAACCCAGCAGGAAGTCGGCCAGTGCATTGCCGGTGTTGGCGCGGTTGGCCGCCTCATTGGGTCTCTGTGCCGTATAGACGCCGTTGAAATTGAAGGCTCCAGCACGGAACCGGTGCGCTTCACGAAAGACCTTCACGCGACGATATTCGGCGCCAAGCTTCAGCGTGTGGCTGCCCAATTGCCACGAGAAGGTATCGGCCAGCGTCATGGTATCGAGTACATTGATGTTGGGCCGAAATGAACTCGACCCGAGCGCTGCAAAGCCGCTGGGTACCATTCTCGTGTAACCTTGATCCTCACCATCGCCAAACTTGTCGCCAGGCGCGTTCTTGATCCCGAATCTCGCGTTGAGATTCTCCGTCCACGGAGTATCGAACCGCGTCGGAAAGTGCGTCAGGCCGAAGCGAAATTCATTGACCTTCGACCTGCCGAAGGTGCTACTCAGATTGGCTGCCGCGTTGTGCCCGCGCAAGACCGTCGTTGACCACGATCCGCCATCAGCGGGCAGGGGCAAGGCGCCAGGATCAAGCGTGTCCTGAGTTCTTACTGGCCTTGAATCGGTTCACAGTGTTTTCTCATGACCGCGTCACCCGGGCGGAAACCCTAAGTGGAAGCCCATGGCAGAAACCCGACTGTAAAGGAGGGCTTACGTGAAGCTTGATAGCGATGGACACCAAAAATCCTCCGGGCATCTGTAGTGTTGCCTCGGTACGCGCCCTCACGGTCGGGCTACAGCCTTGGCCCCCTGCCTCCGGATAGGACAACGATCGTTCGGAGTTCAAGCTTTAGCTTGGTCGTTACTCCTGGAAAGAACCAACCTAAAGGTTGAACTCCAAACGGTTTGAACTCCAAACGCACTATCGCTTCAGATCCGCCGTCCAGTTCTGGACCAGCGTGATGGGTGGCGGCGTTTTCAGTCCCACCCTCATATTGACCAGGAAGCGCTGGCCGTCAGGCGTTACGTCGTAAGGGCCCGACCCGCCCCAGCGGAAATTGAACAACGGCCGCCCCACGCAGACCTCCATCGTTCCTCCTGCGCCGTTCAGCTCGGCCGCCATGAGCGTGTCCTGACCTGCAACCTGAGCCTCATAGAAGATCTCTTTCCCGTCTCCGCGCCATCGTGGAACCTCGCCACCGGAGAGGGAGATTCTCCGCTTTCCTCCGGGCCCAGGAAAGGGCGCCACGTAGACTTCAAAGCGCCCAGACTCATTCGAATCATAGGCTATCCACCGTCCATCGGGAGAGAACTGACCGAATCTCTCCACAAACTCCGTTTGTACAAACGGAAATGGCTCCTTCCGGGAAGTCGTTGACTCCCGGTCGTCTGAAAGCGGCAGGACCCACAAATCTCTTCCTGTAGTCGGGTGACCAATATGATAGATGAGAAACCGTCCGTCGGGCGAGCAACTGATTGGGAATTTATCGACGTTCGACTCCAGGATAGGTTCATCGCCACCGACCCCGCCGGAAGCCTTCTGATAGAGATCAAAGTAGCCATTGCGGTTTGAGTTGAAGATAATGTAGCTGCCATCAAGCGACCATGTCGAGATCCTCTCTGTAGCCGCATCGAGGGTAAAGCGTGTCCTGAGGCCGCTCGCCACTTCATAGATCCAGATATCGCGGGTGCGCGTCAGAGGATCGAGGGAGCACACGCTCAGTCTCTTGCCGTCAGGAGAAAGGCGGTGATTATCGTACTGGCCGGGATCGCCGAGCACGCCGAGCTTCTCGCCCTGGCGGTTAAACCATGTGAGCTGTGATTCAGGCTTCAGTCCGCTCACCTGATAAGCCAGGAAGCCGTTCTGAGAGACGGAAAAAACGCCTCTGCCTTCCCCTGATGCGTAATTTACCTGTTCGGCGACAGGAAGGGCATCTCCCACCGTCTCCAATCGCTCGACGTCGAACCGCTGGGCCATCAACGTGCCCTCACGCAGGAAGAGCAGGTAGCCTTGAGCGTATGCGACATTCGAACTGACCTCGAGCAGCCGCTTGCTCTCCTTCGACTCAAGGGAAGTCGCGTAAATCGTTCCCAGCCCGCTATCGCCGGCGCCACTGCGCATGCCGAGATAGAGAAAGTGCCGGCCGTCAGGCAGGAAGTAAGGCCATCGGTGAGTCGTCTCGCCATGGGCCGGATCGACCAGTGTGGCGGTGCCAACGTCGCCGCCGGCAGCAGACACCCGGGCTAGTCCGCCTCCCAATTTAGCGAAGACGATCACTCCGTTGCGGCCCCAGGTTCCTCCATAACCTCCGTAATATGCGGGCGCATCGCACAGGGTGATTGGAGGTCCGCTCGAAAGCTCGATTTTCTTCAGCTTCTGATCGGCGAAGAAACCGAGAGCGCGGCTGTCCGGCGACCAGAACGGCAATTCGGCGGCTTCCGTGCCCGCCAGTGCCTGCGCCGAGAGCGTATCTAGGGAGCGGACCCAGAGAAGCTGCTTGCCCGCGGCCGTCGTCGCGACGAAAGCGAGATGAAGGCCATCGGGCGAAACGGTGACTTGTGCAGGAAAAAAAGGCGGAACCATGCCTGAATCTTCCGGCGGTAGAATGAAGGAGCGGACGGCGCGGACTTCCACCGGAGCCCGCTGGAAATACGCCAAGGCCAGGGCCAGCGTCAACAGCAAGAGTGCTGCGGCCACCGTTATCCAGACGATGCGCTCGCGCTTCCTGCCTCGTCCGGATGCCATCCCTAGCGTCATCGGCGCCGAGTCCGGAGCGCCGGACTCCAGATCCCGTTTCAGATTCCGCGGATCGATCTGCAACTCTCGCGCTGATTGGTACCGCTGGTCCGGCTCCTTCTCCAAACATTTTCGGACGATCTGTTCCAGCGCGGCGGGTATGGTGTAATTAAAGCGGGCGATGGCTTCCGGCTGAGTATGTAGGATTTGATCGATGGTCTCAGTTCGAGTGGCGCCCGAGAAGGGAGGACGTCCCGTAGCCATCTCATACAGCACCACGCCCAGCGAGAAGAGGTCGGTGCGCTGGTCCACAGTGCGTCCCAGGGCTTGCTCAGGACTCATGTACGTCACCGTGCCCATCAGCACTCCGGGTTCGGTGGTCGCGGGAAAACAACGATCGCCCATCACCGGCGGTTGCTCGGTTCGGTTCACCTTGGCCAATCCAAAATCGACCACCTTCACGTGCCCTTCAGCCGTGACCAGGATGTTGCCGGGTTTGATGTCCCGGTGAATGATCCCTTTGGCATGCGCCTTGACCAGGGCGGAGGCTACCTGCAAACCCACGTCGAGGATCTCGCTCGTTTCCAGCGATCGCCCGGTGATCTTGGCATCGAGGGTTGTCCCTTCGACAAACTCCATCGCGATATAGATCCGCCCCTCAGCCTCTCCAGTCTCATAGATCGTCGCCACATTGGGATGACTCAGCGCGGAGGCTGCCAGCGCCTCTTGTTGAAAGCGCCTAACCCGTTCCTGGTCATTGATGAAATATTTGGGCAACAGCTTCAGCGCGACCTGGCGGCCCAGCCGGCTGTCCCGCGCCAGGTAGACATCCCCCATACCACCGGTGCCGAGCCGGGCCGTCAGTTGATAGGGGCCGATGGGATGTTCCAACACGGAATCGGCTCTAACGCCTGCGAGCTGGGGAGTGACGAGTGACAAGTGACGAGTGACGAGTGACAAGTGACAGGGAACGAACCTTTCTGTCGACTATGAATAAGAGAGTGGGTCTGCATGCGCGTCTTCCATGTCTGATTGCTCATCATTGATCGCTTGCCACTCGTCACTCGTCACTGTCTTACTAATTTCCCGGTGGAGCCACGCCTTGGCCATGCGCCATTCGCGCGCGACTGTCCGCCTCGAGATCCCCATCACTGCGGGGGCCTCTTCGGCGCTTAATCCTCCGAAGAACCGGAGTTCCACGATCCGGCATTTTCGCTCGTCGAACGCTGCCAGGCTTGAAAGGGCATTATCCAGCTCGACCAGTTCCAAAGCCGATTCCTCGGAGACCAAGGCCATCTCGTCGAGCGATACCCTGAGCGCTCCTCCCCCTCGTTTCTTATACCGATGACTTCGGGCGTGATCTACGAGAATGCGGCGCATCAGCCGGGAGGCGGCGGCGGGGACGCTTACATCGCCAAGGTGAATGCGGAAGGCACGGCACTCATGTACGCCACCTATCTCGGAGGCAGCGGCGATGACATGACTGAGATTGATCCGGGGGGTAATACAAGCTTTGGCAATATCGTTGTTCAAGACATGCAAGTCTTCGTGTCGGGAACGACCACTTCGGCTGATTTTCCAACCGTGAATGCCTTGCAGCCGGCTTTTGGCGGGATTAGAGATGCCTTCGTAGCGAAGTTGAACGCGACGGGATCGGCCATCGTTTACTCAACATATCTTGGGGGCGCAGGAAGCGATTCCGGGTACTCTATCGCCGTGGACGGGTCTGGTAACGCCTATGCGACGGGCGTCACGGATTCGATGAATTATCCGACAGCGAACGCTTTGCAGCTGGCTCTTGGTGGCGGCATCGACGCCTTCGTAACGATGCTGAACCCGGAAGGTTCTGCACTGGTTTACTCCACGTATCTTGGCGGGAGCCTGGGCGATCAAGCTCGCGTCATAGCTTTGGACTTCAACCGGAACGTCTACGTAGTTGGCGTGACGAGTTCGACTAATTTCCCCACTGCAAATGGATTCCAGACGGCTTATGGAGGCGGCGTTTTCGATGTGTTTGTGACAAAGTTGAACGCGGCGGGCACAACGATCCTCTACTCCACTTATCTCGGCGGTGAGGGTGCCGATGCAGCCTATCGCATAGCCGTAGACAGCTCAGGCAACGCCTATGTGGCGGGCCGGACAGGGTCGGCCAATTTCCCGACGGTGAATCCTTTTCAGGCGGCCTACGGCGGCGGCACCCTCGACGCCTTCATCGCCAAAATTGCTCCTTAGTCGTTCCTGAGCCGTTCGGAGTTCAAGCTTCAGCTTGGCCGCTTTCTGCGAAAACAACCTAAAGGTTGAACTCCGAACTCCCGTTCCCCGATTCGGAGTTCAACTCGTTTGGAGTTCAAGCTTTAGCTTGGTCGCGTAACAAGGGACGGTCAGAAGAAGAACTTGAGGCCAAACTGTAGCTCGCGGTTGGAGCCGGTGGCGGTCGAGATGCCGAAATCACTCGCGCCCATCATGTTCCCAGGCACGCCAAATTGAGGCGTGTTGAACGCATTGAACATCTCAAAGCGAAACTGCACCCGATAGCGCTCCGCGATCTCGATGGTCTTGAGGACCGCCACATCGAAGTTTGCTCGTCCCGGGCCAGTCATTACCGTGCGCGGCGCGCTGCCAAAAGTGAACGGGGCAGGCACGGCAAAAACTCGGGGGTTAAACCACTGGATACCGCGCACCCCGCCCGGCGCAGGTTGCCCCTGTTGCGAGGAAGGCAACCTCGGGTCGCCAACGAGGTTCGGCCGTAGATTCCTGCCGTTCGTACTATCTTGCAAAATATCCCGCGGCCCGTTGTTCACAGTGACTCCGAAGGGCGAACCGCTCTGCACTGTGGCAATCGTCGAGACCGACCAGCCTCCGAACGCGCGATTCAGCGCTCCTTGCTGCCAGTAGCGCTTGCCCCGGCCAAATGGCAACTCGAGGATCGGACTGATCACCATGCGGTGGCGGATATCGTTGGTCGAGAGCGCGCGCTCGTCGCGAAAATTATAGATATTCTGAAAGCCATCGTTGTCTCCGAAGGTGGGGCCGGTTGCGACGAAGAAGGTGACGTTGTCAATCCACTTCGATAGCGTGTAAGTGAAGATCCAGCCTACGCCGGCGGCAAACCGCTTCTCCGACTTCACGACCAGGGCGTGATAATTCGAGATACCCCAGTTGGGCGCGAGGATCACCACCTGTGCTGTCTCCCCGGGATATTGGGGATAAGGCCGCCGCAACCGGACGGGAATGTCGGTGCGAGACAATAAATCCTGCGGAACCTGGTTGAGGTTGATGGAAAGGAAATTGACTTTGCGTCCAAGATTGCCCAGATACGTGACCTCGAAGGCGATATCTTTCACTTGTTGGGCGACGGTCAGATTGAAATTCTGGCTGTAATTTGTGCGACGTTTGGGATCGAGAAATGTGATCAGTTGCTGCGGCCATCTGGTCCCAATGGCGCCGAACTCCGGCACTAAGTCTTGCTCGGCCGGAAACTGCAAGGCTCCGCGCGGCACTCCTTCACGCAAGGTAAACGGCACCGGGGTGCTGAAATTGGCCACGCCGCCGAAGCCCAAACGCATCTGCGCGATGACTTCTTGGCCGTAGGGGCTGCCGTAAAAGATGCCGAAGCCGGCGCGGATGACAGTGAGGGTGTGTTTAAATGGCCGCCAGGCCAGACCGAACCGCGGAGCGAGATTATTCCGGTCCCAATCGACCAGATACTTGCCGTGACCGTTCCGTCCCGGAAAGGTCACCACGCCCCTGGTTCCCGCCGGAATCAATTGTCCACTCACAACCTGGCCGGCCAGCGGGTGCGGTGCGTCGGGATCGAAATTGTTCATGCGGTTGGCTACCTCTGAAACCGGCG
>JACQTD010000173.1 GCA_016210985.1 Acidobacteriota bacterium | reverse complement strand
GAGGTCAGGGGTCAGGGGTCAGAGGTCAGGGGTCAGGGGTCAGAGGTCAGGGGTCAGGGGTCAGAGGTCAGGGGTCAGAGGTCAGAGGTTTTGGAGAGATCAGGCGTGCACTACACACGACAAGTTGTGACTGCCGAGGCCCACAATTTTTGACATGATCTCTGTCTTACAGCCTTTATGAACTCAGCCACTAGCCTCTGACCTCTGACCTCTGACCCCTGACCTCTGACCTCTGACCTCTGACCTCTGACCTCTGACCTCTGACCTCTGACCACTGAAATCAGGAGAAAACGATGGCGCGACCACACATTGAACCCTTTGTAGATCGGGATGTGCCGTTCAAGCGGATGACTTTGCCAGGCTTTCCGCGAGGCATGAATTACAAGATGTTGAGTATCGATCGCGACAACGGGGCATGCACGATGACGGTGCAGTTTGACGGCGGCTACAAACAACCGCCGGGATTCAGTTACTCGGACGTGGAGATCCTGGTCATGGAGGGATTGCTCCAGGTGGGCGACCGAACTTGTGGCCCGGGTTATTACTTTTTTGTCCCTGCGCGCGTGCATCTGCCGGCGATGAGTACTTCCCGGGGTTGTCTTGCGCTCTTCATGTACAACCAGCGTGAACCTAACTTCGTCGAGTCCGACCAGGACGGCGACAGGGCCGATCGGTCGGACCTGGTTCAAGTCAGCACCTATGACGACATGCCCTGGATGACGCCCACGCTTCATCCGGCAACGGCCCCGGGCTGTCTGCTGAAACTCTTGCGCATCGACGAGAAGACGCATGCGATGTCATTCCTGTACTGCATGGTGCCGGGATTCTGGCAGGACAACATCTCGTACCATGACGTGGCCGAGGAGTGCTACCACATCTGGGGAACCTCCTGGATGATGCAGTTCGGCGATTTGCCGACCGGCGGCTATTTTTGGCGCCCGCCCTTCATCAATCACGGGGCTTTCGCCAGTGAATACGGCATTCTTGGATTCGGTCGAACCGACGGTGAGCTATACAATCACTTTCATTTTCATCCCTGGTCCACTCCGGAAGAGAACAAGGAACGGGCGGCGGCCCGGCTGCTCCGCAGGAAGCCGGAGCTTTACCGATGGATCGAGATGCACGGTCATAACCATCCCACCGACTTCGATTTCTCGGGGAGGTAACGGAAGCTGGCCAGGCTTTACGAGTATCAGGGCAAGGAACTTCTTGCCGAAGCCGGGATCGCCGTCCCGTCGGGCGGCCCGGCGCGTACGGCTGATGAGGCCCGAGCGATTGCCGAGCGGCTGGCCCGGCCCGTGGTACTCAAAGCACAAGTGTGGGGAACCGGTCGCGCCGGGGCTGGGGGAATTCGGTTCGCCGATTCACCTGCGGAGACGGCCGCGGCGGCCTCCGAGTTGCTATCCACCACTATCCATGGCAGTCCGGTCGATCTCCTTCTTGTGGAAGAACGGATTCAGTTCGAGCGGGAGTACTACGTCGGCCTTGTCGTCGATGATCAACAGCGGAGACCGGTCCTGCTGTTGAGCACCGAAGGCGGGTCCGGAATTGAACAGAGGGCGGTCACGCGGCCGGAGACGATGACTCGGCTGGCGGTTTCGATACGGCGGGAACCCGCGGTTCCGGAGCTTGCGTCGGCGCTCCACCGAACGGAGATTCCATCCGGTCTGCAGGAGGGGCTGGCTCGCACGCTCTTGAGCATCTATCAGGTGGCACGGCGATCCGAAGCTCGAATAGCCGAGATCAACCCGCTCGCCTGCACGAATGAAGGGAAATGGATCGCGCTCGATTGCCGCATCTTGATCGATGATTATGCCGTTTTTCGCCATCCGGAACTCGGCATCGATATCGCACGCGAGTTCGGCCATCCTCCCACCGAACTTGAACGCATCGCCTGGACGGTCGAGAAGGACGACTACCGGGGTACGTACTACTTCGTCGAATTGGCCGACAACCCGGGAACGGGAACCAGGATTGGATTCCACGGCGCCGGTGGAGGAGGCTCACTGGCCTCGCTCGATGCCGCGCAACGAGCCGGGCTTCAGCCCGCTAATTACACCGACACCAGCGGCAACCCTCCCGCGTCGAAAGTTTACCGAGCAGCCAGGATTATTCTCTCCCAGCCCGGTATTCGTGGATACTTTCTCTCAGGTTCGGGCGTAGCCAGTCAGGAACAGTTCCATATGGCCCGTGCGCTTGTAAAGGCGTTTCGTGAAGACCGGCCCGGCGTACCCGCCGTGCTGCGCTTGGGCGGAAACGGGGAAGAAGAGGCGGCCCGCATTATCCGCGACTATTGCTCGGACTTGCCTGCCCCGGTGGAGGCCTACTCGAAGGCATATCAGGCAGAGGCCTGCGCCGCACGACTCAAGGAACTGATCGACCGGTCTACGGCCGACGGGCTTGGCTTTCACGCGGTTGTCGCGCCGGAACGACCGCCCGTGGCCCCAAAGCTCTATGCGTTCGAGACGCGCACCGGCCGGATCACTTACGATCATGCCGTTTGCGTGTCGTGCGAGACGAAGGCCTGTGTTACGAACTGCGCTCCCGGGATCCTGAGTCTCGAAGGCGATCTACCGGTGCTCAATATCACACGTGAGGATGCGCGGCGGGGAAAGTGCATTGAATGCCTCGCCTGCGAAGTCGAGTGCTGGTTCCAGGGAAAGGGGGCGGCCTCCATAGAATTGCCGATAGCCGGATTGGACGAATATCGGAAAAAGGTGAGGAGTGAAAAGTAATTGAGGTTGCGTGTTCCGGGTTACGAGTTACGGGTTGCGGGTTACGGGTTGCGGGTTACGGGTTGCGGGTTACGGGTTGCGGGTTGCGGGTTACGTGAGGAGCGGGGAGTGAAGGATGAGGAGTGATGAATGAGGGGTGAGAAGTCACCCGTACGCTACGGTGGTCTGGACGGAGGCCTGAGCAATTGTTCGTAGTTCGATTTGCCGGTTGCGTCGTGTGACCCCCAAAACGGAACACGGAACACGAGACCCGTAACTCGCAACACCGAACATTTGTCATCATGTCCATCATCATCGACGAAACAAAACGGGTTCTGGTCCAGGGCATCACGGGTCGGGAGGGGTCGTCCCGGACCCGCCTGATGCTCGAATACGGCACGCAGGTGGCCGGGGGATGCACGCCCGGACGTGCCGGGCAGCGGGTACACGGGCTGCCGGTCTTCGATAGCGTCCGCCAGGCAAAGGATGAGCTCGGGCCGGTGGATATCAGCGCGATCTTTGTCCCGGCGCCAAACGCTAAGGCGGCGGCGCTGGAGGCCATCGAAGCTGGAATTCCACTGCTGGCGCTGATCGCCGATCGCGTGCCGCTCTATGACGTGCTGGAATTGGTAGAGGTGGCCGACGAAGCCGGTGTGAAATTTATCGGCCCTAACACGGTGGGCGTGATGAGTCCGGAACGGGCGGTCCTGGGCATGATGGGGGGTACGGCGGAAACCGCCCGATCCTGGTTCTGCAGGGGATCCGTCGGTATCGCCTCGCGGAGTGGCGGATTGAGCGCGTCGGCGGCTTACTACTTGAGTCAAAGCGGAATCGGCGTGAGCACGATTGTGCATGTAGGCGGTGATGCGGTTCTGGGGATGACGCTGCCGGAGGTCGCGCTTCAATTCGAACAGGACTCCGAGACCCGGTGCCTCGTAGTGATCGGCGAAATCGGAACGTCGCAGGAGGAGCAAGTGGCCGGTCTGATCGATGAAGGACGCATCTCAAAACCCGTTGTCGCTTACATCGGCGGCCGGATGGCCGAGAGCGGGACACGGTATTCCCATGCCGGCGCAATCGTAGAGGGTGGCCGGGGAGGGTACCAGGGCAAAGTGGAGTGCCTCAGGTACTCCGGCGCCCGCGTTGTGGAGAACTTCAGTGACATTCCGGCCATGGTCCGAACCCTGGTTGATGCCGGATACGCCAGCGGGGCGGGCAGGCTGTGACCGCACCAGGCCGCAGGAGCGTGGACCAACGGTAGCGAAGATGAGTGAAGAGAAGCGTAAGACGGCCATCTCCTGGGTCGAGACCGAAGGCATACTTGTCCGCGGATATCGAATGGAGGAGCTGATCGGCCGGATCTCATGGGCAGAGGCCGTCTACCTGATATTGAAGGGTGAGCTTCCGCCGAAGCCGATTTCGAGAATGCTCGAAGCGATCCTCGTCTCCGTCATCGATCACGGCGTCGGTCCGCCCTCCACCGTCTCGGCCGTCACGGCTGCGAACACCGGTGCTTCAGTGAGCGCGGCCGTAGCCGCCGGGTTGCTCGCGATCAACAGCCGGCATGGCGGCGCGGTCGAGGACTGTATGGGAGTGCTTCAAGATTGTGTCTGCACGCAGGATCGCGACGGCATCGGCGCTGCCGAAGCCGCCGAAAGAGCCATCGCGGAGCATCGCGCCAGGCAGCGACGGATACCGGGCTACGGTCATCGCGTTCATCGGGTTGATCCACGGACCGCCCGGCTCTTCGAATTGTCCGAGGAATTGAAAATTGCCGGGAAGTATGTGCATCAGGCTCGAGAGATGGAGAGGGCCCTGTTATCGCTGACCGGCAAACCGTTGCCCATCAACGCCGACGGCGCCATTGCCGCCCTGCTTTGCGAATTGGACTTTCCAAAGGAAGTGGCCAACGGAATCTTCATGATCGCCCGTGTACCCGGATTGGTGGCGCATGTCTCCGAGGAACACGCTCGCGGCCGGCCCATGCGAACGGTGGATCCCAACGCGTACGAATACGATGGTCCGCCCCCCCGGCGGCTTACTAAGGTAGACGAGAAGGAAACTGATGAAGAATGAAATCCTGCGATTCATACCTGAATTCGAACTGATCAGGGATGCCGGCCTTCGCGACAAGTCGCTGGCGGTTTGGGACGATGCGTTGAGCGAAAGCAGCCTGACCCTGGAAGATTTGCTGAGCATGCCCTTCACACTGCTGGCGGAGAATGTCCGTATCAGCTTCCTGGAACACGTGCGCACGGTCTGTCGCATGTGCGTCGCGGTCTGTGATGTACTTCAGCAGGCTTACGGCGATCGTGCCTCAATCCGACGGGATGTACTGATCGCTGGCGCCCTCCTCGCTGATGTCGGTAAGCTCATTGAGTACGAAAAACGGAACGGGGAATTTGTCCGAAGCGAAAAGGGCCAGTATCTCCGTCATCCTTTTTCAGGCGTCGGGATGTGCTACCGGCGCGACCTTCCTCCGGAAGTCATGCATGTGGTCGCCACGCATTCCAAGGAAGGGGACATCATGACGCGAACACCGGAATCGGTCATTTTTCACCATGCGGACTTCATCGATTTCGACCTGATCAGCAAGCAGCGACCGTTTTGACATGCCCCCGACGATTTCACGGCGATGGGCCGATTATGCCCTTGGACTGAGGTTCGAGGATCTGCCAGGAGAGGCGGTTGCAGCCGCGAAGCTGCTGTTGGTGGACAGCCTCGCCTGTGGCCTTGGTGGATCAAGGACCGAAGATCATCGGATTTTGTGTGACGTATTGGCCCAGTTGGGAAGCAAGCCCGAATGCACGGTGATCGGTACGGCGCTGAAAACCAGTTGCCGCGATGCTTCGTTGGCCAACAGCCTTGCTATTCGGGCCATGGACTACAATGACGTCTATTGGAAACAGGACCCCTGCCACCCCAGCGATCTGCTGCCTGCAGCGCTGAGTTTGGGAGAGCGCGGGCACCGATCCGGACGGGAATTGCTGGTGGCGATGATTATTGCCTACGAGCTGGAGATGCGGATCTGCGAGGCGGCCGTTCCGGGAATCCGGGAGTTGGGCTGGCATCATGCCACGCTCACCCAGTTCGTTTCTCCAGTGGTTGCGGGCCGCATGCTTGGCCTCAACCATGATCAGCTGATTAACGCGATAGGAATTTCCGCATCCCATAACGGCACGCTCGGCGCAGTCACCGCCGGAAAGTTGACGATGATGAAGAACACCGTGGATCCCATGGCGACGGAGAGCGGAGTCATGGCCGCGCTCCTGGCGGCGCGAGGATACCGAGGGCCGGAGGAGATCTTTGAGGGTCGCGAAGGGCTCTTCATGTCACTGGGCAGGGAATGGGATGCCGCAAGGCTGACGGAGGACCTCGGCGAAGGGTTCAGGATCATGCGCTGCTCGATCAAGCCGTATCCTTCAGAAGCCCTGACGCACACTCCAATCAGCGCCGTGCTCGATCTGGTAATGGAATTCGATCTGGCTCCTGAGCAAATCGAGCGCATTCAGGTCTGGACGCTTCGTCGCGCGGCTGAGATTCTTGCCGATCCGACGAAGTACGAGGTTTCCTCGCGAGAGACGGCCGATCACAGCCTCCCGTATTGCATGGCGGCCGCGGTGGTTGATCACGAGCTGACCGAACGTCAATTCCTGCCCGATCGGCTGCGGGATGTCAGGATCCACCGGCTGATGCAGAAGGTAGCCGCCATGCCGGAACCTGCGTTCGAGACACGATTCCCCGCCGAGCAGCCGTGCCGGGTTGAGCTTCTGCTGAACGACGGCCGAACCCTGGTCAAGCAGCGGGATTACCCGAAGGGCGATCCCCGCGACCCGCCTACCGAGCGTGATATGGAGCTGAAACTGGCTTCCTTGGCCGAAGGAGTGATCACGCGAGAGCGCCAGGCCAGGATGGTCCAGGTCGTGGCGCGGCTTGAATCCCTGGCAGACATCGGCGACTTGATGAGCGGTTTGAGCGCTAACCCGGTCCATCCTCAATCTGGAGTTGAAGGTGGATCGAATTGATTCGGACTCCAGGGAGTATTCCATGAGTCGCTATGACCTGATTGTGAAAAACGGAACGCTGGTGGTGCCTTATACGGGAATCTTCGCGGCTGATTTGGGTGTGAAAAACGGGAGAATCGCTTCCATCAGCTCTGATCTCAGTTCCACGGAAGGAGACCGGATTCTGGATGCAGCAGGCAGGATGATCTTTCCCGGAGCCGTCGATTCCCATTATCACGTAGGGATCTACCGTCCGCTCTCTTCGGACGCGGAGAGTGAGTCCGCTTCTTCCGCGGTCGGGGGCGTGACGACGATCATCAGTTACTTCAGGACCGGCCAGCACTATCTCAATAGATCCGGACCCTACCGCGAAATCTTTCTGGAAGTGCTGGCCATGTCCCGCGGTCACTTTCATACCGACTACGGGTATCACATCGCCGTCATGACCGCCGAGCAATTGGACGAAGTCGAGCCGCTGGTCGAGGAGCAGGGCGTGGGGTCGTTCAAGTTCTACATGTTTTACAAGGGCCTTAATCTCACGGCCGATTCGACCCGCGGCCGGGACTACACGATGTCCGAAAACTACGATCTCGGACATCTTTACCAGCTCATGGAACGGGTCGCCGTCATGGCCGGGAGGCACCGTGAGCGGGGCAGGATCTCGCTCAGTCTGCATTGCGAGAACCCGGAATTGATCCGCATTTTCATCGATCAGGTTAAGACCAGTGGTTTGCGAGGACTCGAGGCTTACAGCCGGGCGCGGCCGCCGCTGACGGAACGACTCTCCATCTATGAAGCCACCGTGCTGGCCGATGCGACGCGATGCCCGATCAATCTTCTTCATCTAAGCAGCCGGCTGGCCCTGGAGGCAGCTATCGAGACGCGACGACAATACCCCCACCTCGACATTCAGTTGGAAACCACGCTTCATCACCTGGCGCTCTCCTACAACACGGCGGGTGGGGTCAAAGGCAAAGTGAATCCGCCTATCAGAACGCTCGAGGATGCGGCGTTCCTGTGGGAGGGCGTTCTGGGAGGCCAGGTCGACACGGTCGTCAGCGATCACGCCTGCTGTTTTGAGGAACAGAAAAAGGAAGATGATCTCTGGGGATCGCTGCCCGGCTTTGGAGGCTCCTCGCTGCTTTATCCGGTGCTGATCTCCGAGGGTTTCCATCGGCGGCGGCTGCCCCTCACACGGATCGCCGAACTCGTAGCCGCCAATCCGGCCCGAAATTTCGGCCTCTATCCGAGGAAAGGCACACTGGTCGTGGGGAGCGACGCCGATTTCGCGATCGTCGATCTCCACAAGGAACAGGCGGTCACCCCTGATCTGCTCAACTCATCACAGGACTTCACGCCTTTCGAAGGGATGAGATTGAAGGGCTGGCCGACCAAAACGGTGCTTCGAGGCATCGTCACCTTCGCCCAGGGAGAAGTCGCTGCCGGATCGCCTCCCGGGCAGTTCATCAAACGGCCGATCGGGCTTCATAGAGGTGATAACAGTAGGCAGTAGGCAGAGG
>JACQTD010000184.1 GCA_016210985.1 Acidobacteriota bacterium | reverse complement strand
CTGGG
This sequence comes from Acidobacteriota bacterium, assembly GCA_016210985.1. Classification (GTDB taxonomy): domain Bacteria; phylum Acidobacteriota; class Blastocatellia; order HR10; family JACQTD01; genus JACQTD01. The sequence goes on along the minus strand of JACQTD010000184.1, from coordinate 3,400 downwards.
AAGCCGTCTCTGCGGTGGTTAGTGATTCACTTGGCTTCCACTTGCAAAATGTAGAAACTCCAGGCCCGGCCTTTCAAGGCTGGGTTCGGATGCAGCAGGCCCAGCCTGTCGCGGTCGCGACGATTGAACCGCCGGATTGAACCCATGATTAAGTCGTCTCATGACCACGGATTGATTCAACCGTCGCTGCCGCGAGGGGCCGGGGGCGGTGGATCTCCCTACCGGCCTTGAAAGGCCGGCCTAAATTCAATGGCCGCTATGCGGCCGCCGGAGTTCTATCCCTGGCTTCACACTTTTCGGAGAGAAGCCCTGATTTGGTATGAAACAAATCATCCATGTTCACATCTTCAAACGGGAGAAGTATTACGTGGCCGAGTGTCATGAGTTCCCGGTAGTGACGCAGGGAAAGTCCTTGGACGAGCTGGCGGCCAATTTGCAGAAAGCGCTGGCACTCCACCTCGAGGGTGAGGATCTGAGCGAATACGATCTCGTGCAGCAGCCATCCGTCCGTGCAAGCTTCGAGATCGAACTGCTCACCCATGCCAAAGCTTAAGCGCCTCTTCGGTGCCGATCTCATCGCCATTTTCAAATTATGCGGCTTTGAAACTGTTGTTCAGCAATAACGCAGTGCGCCTGCTAGAAGACTTTCTGTCCAGATGAAGCAGCCTGGGGCAGCGCGAAGCGTCGCCCCGGGACCGGCAGCAAAAACATCAAGCCGCAACGCGGCGAAACAGGAAATGCGTTCGCCAAACAAGCCCATCGGGACGCGAAGGGGGATCCTATTCCGCCCCTTACAGGGCTTGCCCTCCTTCCTCCGAATTCCTGGGGCGCCGTCCGTCCGCCGGAAAGAAGGCGGCCGGACTCTGCCCCAGGCTATTACATCTCGCGTTTTCAGCGCTCCGGCCTCGACCGATGGTCAGCGTCATGAATTGATGCCGTGGCGAAAGGGGTCTCGCAACAAGCAGACCAATCTGGCACCCTTGCCTCAACACCGCCTCCGCCGCCGTGGCGCTTGAAGGACGCCGGCCTGCCCACGCGACTTTCACCTCATTCGCTACCCGTCACCACCATTACGGATCCGCCGCGGCGGAGCGTGCCGTTCGAGGGTATCGAGCGCCTGGCGGGGGAAGTCGACCCGCTCACCGCGCGATCCATGACCGCCGGCGAAAGAGAGTCTCCCGGAATATCGTCGAGAGAGTCTCGATCAGAGCAAAGCGTGCTCAGCGTTGCCCGTTGGTAACAGGACAGGGAATTGGTGCTGACACTTTCTCCTGAGGATCGCGGCAAGATGACCCAATCCATTCATCCACAGGGTCGAGCATGCGAAGGATTCAGCGGATAGTAGTCCGGCGGTGACGCAGTTTTAGGAGGAAAGCGGCAACCTCAAGTCCAGCCTGGGGTTCGGCTCGTGTATGGTGGGTACCGTCGCTGCTTCTCATCTGGTGCCATCCTTCGAGGTGAAGCTACCGCTGCGGATTAGGCGGCACCTTGCTTCCTAGGACAGTGGGCGCCGCTTGATTCCAGATATCGTCCGTGCCCTCCTCGATGACGCGCACAAGGTCCCGCGGAAGTGTGTCACGCTCGAAGTTTTTCTGCAGTTCATACGCCATCCGTTCCAGCGGGCTCTGAGCATATTCGAACGAGACCAGCCCGAGACCATATGCGAGAAGGAAGTTCTCGAGGCCTAACCTTGTCCACTGAACAACATGGACCAATTCGTGAAAGTACACCCCCTCAGATGCGAGGCCTTCCTGCAGAAAGAACGTGTCCCTAAACGTGATTCCATCTAGCGACCTCTCTTCCATGGCCGCCAACTCGGGCAGCCCAATTTTTTTGACTGGGGGGAATGGCACCCGATTAATGGACACTACCTTGGCACGATCGAGCACTTCTCGCGGAAAACAGTCGAGCAACCGCGAGAATCCAAGAGTGCTAACGACCCGGGCGCGATCCGCGTGAGCGTCAACCAGCTGGTCGATCCAATCTCGAACTTGGGGAAGTGCGGTATGGAATCGGTGAATGATGTCAGCTTCCACATTACCTCCCGTGAGCTTTCGTTGCAATCATACGGATCCGTCTAACACGGCAAGAAGTTAACACGGAACAAAAATCTCTGGGACGTTTCAAAGGCAAGCCGCCTTTCTTTTTAGGGCTCGTAAACAGCCACAAATCCAGCGTATTCCGGTCCTTCGTTTGCTGTTGGACTTGACCAATTTCACGGCTTCTTATCCTTGTCCTTCTTCTCCTCTACTTTGATTCCCTCAATGCCCGTCGCCACATACTTTCGGTCCTCTTCTGCAACTGCGACCGGTGCACCGGTTGCCCCGCGAAGTGCCATGAGCACGCCTCGATAGTTATTCTTGTGCCCCTGCAGTAGTTCGCCAGCTCGTTTGCCGTCCGCGGTTCCGTATTCGATGCCGATAAAGTGCAACCTTGTCTTGTGGAACAGACCGAAAAGGGCGAGCGGGGCAAACAGGATGCCGAGTGCCACCATGGTACCTACCCGTCTGTGGGCTTCTTGGCCATAGCTGAGTCCTGATACGAGCTTGGGATCGATTCGTTGGACCTGGCCGTCCTTCAGTTCCAATCTGATTTCGTCTGAGGAGACGATGAGACGATTGCCCCAGTCCTTCGGGTTTACCTTAGTTTGTATTGTCCCGCCGTTGTAGCGAATGTCTTTGAACGTATATCCTTGCCCAACTGCGGCGTGAGCGAGGGTGAAGATCAGCATGGATGTAATTATTAGTCTGTTCATTTGACGAGTCCTCCCTTTTCCTCGTGGGCATCGAACTTGATCGCCATGAGCCGAGTCTGATAACGAACGATTTGTATTATGGGACTCATCCCTTCCGGCGCCCAAACCCACGCCAAGGCCGACATTCGTTCACTCGGAGATGCCATTCAAAGTCGTCACAGGACAACCTCTTTTTCCCATAGTTTCGCTCAAACTTCTGTGTGGCACGTTCTGCGATTTCAAGAATCGGCTCCTCAGAAAGTTGCCCTTCAGCGATCAGAGGTCATCCATTCGGAGCCTGACTTCGGCCTCCTTCCAGGCGGCGTCGAACTCTCGGGCCACCCAGCCGGCGTCCACCAGCTTCTTCTGAGCTTTCAGGCTCTCCCACAAACCGAACAAGGCACGACCGCTCCTCGGATTTCGTTCAAGTTCGGTCCGAAAAACCTGTTCGGCTTCGGCGTATTGCTGATTCAGGTAAAGCGCCGCGCCCAGGGACTCCCGCACAGGGTAATACCAGGCCGGCGGCTCGTCATAGGCGAGCAGGTTCTGAGCGACGACGGCGCGCTTCCAGTGGTCGATCGCGGCCTTGGCGTCCCCCTTCGCCGTGACGAGCCGGGCGTCGAGCACGATGGATGCGAGGCCGAGCACGCCGCCGGCGTTGTTGAG
>JACQTD010000178.1 GCA_016210985.1 Acidobacteriota bacterium | reverse complement strand
CCGTCTTCAGACGGCTTACCCGAAGGGCGAATAGGCCGGTCGCTTTGCGGCCGGTTGGGTTACGGGGAAGGCCCACGGAGCCCGTTTCAACGGGCTTCTCCCGGCGGGCTTCAGCCGAATCCGCAGGGAAGGACGCTGAAGCGCCCTATGGAGCGCAGGAGAGGCGTAGAAACTCAGGCCGCCGCGGTACCGGCCCCACAGGGACCGGCCTATTTGCCCTGCGGGTAAGCCGTGTGAACACGGCTGATGCCGGTGAAGCCGTCTGAGCTTGGCAGTGATTCACCCGGCTTCCACCAGGTGCAAATGTAGAAACTCCAGAGACACGGGTACTGCGCAACTAACTACGCAGTACGCGTGTCCGACCCCGATTCCTGCCGGAGACTCTTAGAGACTCGCACGCGGTACGAAGAGCCGCTTTCCCAATCCGAGAATAACTCCGACCTTGTTTGTCCTTCGCATCGTCCGCATCCCTCCTGAGTGGCTTTGCCCAAGCCAAATTCAGAAGTGACGTCAGATGGATTCCTTTCACTATTAGCGCCGAAGACCTCGAGGCAGCGCGCAGGGCGGTCCGCTGTAATCGATGGCTATGCTGTCCCGCGCACGAACGCTATAGGGCTCACGGCGATTCGCGAGAATGCCCGCAAAACCTGCCGATCCGACGTGACGAGCGGGATGTCGAGTTCCAGCGCAAGCGCAACATACTCGCAGTCATACGCTGAGCATCGGGAGGAGGCCACCAGCTCAAGGACCCGCTCACCGGCCACGGTGTATTCATGACCACCCAGCAGGCCTTCGGCGAGTTCATGGGCCTGCCACGCGTCAACCAGGCCGAGGCCCCGTTGGCGCATATACGCAGCCAGAACACTGCGGAATTCGCTGCGCCACAAAAGAGGAGCCGCCCAGGTGGAATCCGCCTCGAATACCTGTTGGGCGCGCCCGACCTCCGGCTCCCCAAGCAGCAGGTACGCCACCAGGTTGACGTCGGCGACGATCATGCGCGGCCGGCCCCGCGAGCGCTCCGCAACTGCCGGTCCGTCAGGGGTCGGAGCCGGATTCGCCGACGGAACGCGTTCGCATCTGCCAGCCAGGCCGCCGGCTCCGGATGACTGGCTCCCACCGCCCGTTCCAGGCAGACGATGATCTCGCCATTCAAGCTTCGCCGGTGGGTGTCGGCCTGCTGCTTCAAGCGCTGATATAGCGAGTCGGGAAGGCCCTTAATCGTTAGCGTCGGCATAAGTGACTCCGTATTGGTACCATAATGGAACCTATCACAAGCCCAGGTACCCGGCAAGCAGGCAACGGCCTCACGCTTCAGATCGGTGCGATCGGAGTCAGACCTGTGTACTGCGCAACTCGATATGCAATACGAAGGTGAGACCCCGATTCCTTTCCTCAGCAAGGCCGAGCAGGTCCCACCGATCCCGGTATTCCCCTCCGGGGTCCTTAACGCGTCGAACGAGGCTATCAATGTGGTGGCGCCCTCCATATCCTGGCGACGCTAACCACCCTCGGTGGCTGTCCTGCAGATGCTTTGTTCAGCCGCGGCACCGCGCGGTAGACTTCTCCCGTTCAGCCCGCGCCGATGGCTAGGGTGATCCGATAATGTGCGAGTGTCTGGCCGATCGGGTCGGTGTCCTCCAGTCTCTGGCGCGAAGACTTTTGTTGGTACGGGAACCACTTCCCGAGTGATGACTGCCTTTCGCCCGGCGGTCTACGTGAGAGCAGGCCCTCGAAAACGTGTCACACGGACTCAAGCTGCTTGAGCGTTTTGCCGTCTCTGTCCTTCCACGCGATGAGACCGTTAGCATGACCGCCGTGTATGACCGCTGCCGCAGCGCTGGGACTCGAAAACTCCACATCCCGAGTAAATAGAAGACTACCGGCCTTGACGACAAGGGCGCCTTCTTCCTTCAGTCTATCTCTCATGTTCAGGGCCCAAGGATATTTTTGGGACGATGGGCGCTCGTTCAGAACGGCTTGCGAGCCGGCGAGCACCACAATCCCATTCGGCGTCAAGAGTCCAGTCGCCTTAAGCCCCTTAATTTCGCAGGTGAGGGACTCACGCTCCCTCTTGCCGCCGGCAGTAGCTGTCGTTGGAACCAGTACCTCTACACCGAGGACCGGTAAGAGCTGGTGAATTTTTTCAAGGAAGATCTCCATGTCCTCGCGATCGGACTCAGGCAGACGTGCGCCGCTGCTTTGACCATTCATTACGCTGGCCCGACCGGCCTGTTTGGCTTGTTCGATAAGCCGACCCTCAAGATACCTGATGTGCGCCTTCGTGAGGTTCTCGTCTTTGCCCGTGAAGAAGACGACCTGGTTCCAAAAATCTCTTCCGAGGTGACTCTTGAGTCTGTCGCGAACGGATTCGGCTTCGCCGATATACACTGCGCCTTTTCCCGTTTCTGGATCAGTACCCGTGAGGAAATAGACCCCTGATTTCTGCGACTCCTCACGAGCGAGTACGGCTTCGAACTCGCTTCTCGGGCCGGCAACAGCCTGGCCGGTCCAATTCAAGAATTGCGCAGTTCGGAGCCGCTTAGGGTCTCCGTGGACCATGAAGATCTTGATCGTTCCGCCAGGCATAAATGGAATCCATGACACGGATGGCGGTTGAGCGGCCGCGTGATTCAGCGGTTTGATCGAACCGCTGTCATCTGACGTTTTGAAGAGCGAGAATTCTTTTCCTCGCATCTTGAGGGAATTCGACAAACACGAATTGATCCTTGTGAAAGAGGTAATCTTCACCGCTCTCATCGATGATTCGAACAAGATCATCTTTGGCTGCTCGCGCATCAACCAAGACTGGATAAACCTTACCTAGGATCAGTGACGCTTCATTGCCAGCATTCTCTATGCACACCGCAAACTCTTTCGCCGGTCGTTTCATGGTTTGTCTAGGTAACCCTTAATCTTGAAGTCCCGTTTGCCGATGCCGTGGGCTTCATACCAATGCAATTCCACTCGACGTACGTTCCCATTCGGAAGCCGTACCGATGCCACACCCTTCATCTTTTGCCACCTGCCGCGACCGTACGTCTTCCGGAGATACGACCGGATCTTAACGCTAGGACCGGCGGCAATGGTCTCGACTTGTTCGATCGTCCCGACGACATCGAACCTCACTCATTGATTCTCCTGGAGAACCACGGGGTTGGCAAGTCCAGCTAACGCCTGCGGCGAGGGGCCGCGGCGATGAAGGCACGTGAATCGGGGTCAGACCTGCGTACTGCGCAACTCGAAACGCAATACGCAGGTCTGACCCCGATTCCTCAGTTCCTCAGGAAACGAACATCAGCCAGTCGCCGGGCGCCTCTTTCTTTCCGGAAGTGATCGCGAAGAATTCTTCCTGGAGCCACTTCGTGGTGGGCCCGCGGGAGCCTTTTCCGACCTTGATGCGGTCCACGCTGCGGATCGGCGTGATCTCGGCGGCCGTGCCGCTGAAAAAGGCTTCATCGGCGATGTAGAGCATCTCGCGCGGGATCTGTTCCTCTACGACGTGGATGCCGGCGGCCCGGGCGATCTGAATGACGGTGTCCCGGGTGACGCCCGGAAGGATGCTCGAACTGAGCGGCGGGGTGATGAGCCGGCCGTCCTGGACGAGAAAGATGTTCTCGCCGCTGCCTTCGCTCACGTATCCATTCGCGTCCAGGGCGATGCCTTCGACGAAGCCATCGAGGTTGGCTTCCATCTTCACCAACTGTGAATTCATGTAGTTCCCCGCGACCTTGGCGATCGCCGGCAGCGTGTTGGGCGCAATGCGGGTCCAGCTCGACACACAGGCATCCACACCACGTTCGATGGCTTCGGCGCCGAGGTACTTCCCCCAGGACCAACAGATGATGTAAGTCTCCACCGGATTGGGAAGCGGGTTGACGCCGAACGTGCCATATCCCCTGAAGACCACAGGACGGATATAACACTCGGTCAAGCGGTTCACCTTGATCACCTCGACGCAAGCCTCGCAAAGCTTCTCCAGCGAGAATTCGAGTTCCGTCCGGTAGATCCGGCACGAATTGATCAGCCGTTGGAGGTGCTCCTTGGCTCGGAAGATGGCAGGGCCCTTCGGCGTATGGTAGCAACGGATGCCCTCGAACATCGCCGAGCCGTAATGCACCACGTGGGACATGACGTGGATCTGGGCATCGGCCCAGTTGATCAGTTTTCCGTTATACCAGATCTTCTCGGTGATCGTCTGTTCCATGAGTTTCTCCCGGACGGCCCCCAGACGGGGGCGGCAGGATCGAATCGCCGTGCGGCTACTCGCCGGCGGCCTCGTCGGTTCCCCGGCTTTCGACGCCCGTCAGTCTCAAATCCTTCATCAGATCGGCCTGATCTTCCTCGGCCAAGGCTACGGCCTCCGCCGCCACCACATCTGCAGGCAACGACACATTGCGATAGAGCCGCATACCCGATCCTGAAGGAATCAGCCGGCCGACGATGACATTTTCTTTCAACCCGCGCAGGTAATCGACCCGGCCGCTCACCGCGGCTTCCGTGAGGACCCGCGTCGTCTCCTGGAAGCTCGCCGCGCTGATGAAGCTGTCGGTGGAGAGCGAGGCCTTGGTAATGCCCAACAGCAGCGGCTCCGCCTGCGAGGCTTTACCGTTCTTCTTGCCGACGCGTTCGTTTTCGTCCTGGAAGGCGAAGCGGTCCACCTGCTCTTCCAGCAGGAACTCGGTGTCCCCGACGTCCTTGATCTTCACCCAGCGGAGCATCTGCCGCACGATCACCTCGATGTGCTTGTCGGAGATATTGACTCCCTGTTGACGGTAGACCTCCTGAATCTCATTCACCAAATAACGCTGGACGGCCTGGACGCCGAGAATGGCCAGGATATCGTGAGGATTCATAGGTCCGTCGATGAGCGGATCGCCGGCCTCGATGATATCGCCTTCGACCACATTCAAGTGGATTCCGCGAGGCACCGAATACTCCCGGACTTCGCCGTCGTCCGCGATCACTTGGACTTTCTGGACGCCCCGCGAAAGGCCTCCGAGTTTGACGCGACCCGAAATCTCGGTCATGACCGCGGTCTCACGCGGCTTCCGGGCTTCGAAAAGCTCCACGACTCGCGGCAGGCCGCCGACAATATCCTTGGCCTTGGCGGTCTGTCGGGGAATCTTCGCAACCACGTCTCCGGGCACCACCCTTACGCCCTCCTCCTCCTGGAGATTGACGTCGTGCCAGTCGTCCTTGCGCTCGTCACGCCGGCGGCGGCGCCATTCGTCATAGTCGTTCACCATGATGATGGCGCGGACCGGGAGTTGTTGAACCTTGAGCATCTTGCCGGCATCGTCCCGGATCTCTATCCGGGGCTGCAGTTTCTCGTCGAGCGATTCGGTCACGAAGCGGTAGGAAAGGCTGGTGACCCGGTCGACCTCCTCTTTGTAGGTAATACCCTCGGTGAGATCCTTGAAGTGCACCAGGCCTTCGACATCGGAGAGGATCGAAAACGTGTAGGGATCCCATTCCACGAGCCGCTGGTCGGCGTCGACGGCCTGCCCGTCGCGAGCCTTGAGCACCGCGCCGTACGTTACCGGGTAGCGGTCGATTTCGCGCCCTCGCGAGTCGACGATGGCGAGAATGCCGTTTCGATTCATCGCCACGAGCTCGCCCTTTCGATTCTCGATCGTGCGCAGGTTGCTGTACCGGACGGTGCCGGGTTTCCGGGCCTCGTGTGAGGATTGTTCCTTGATGGCGCCGGCTGTGCCGCCGATATGAAAGGTGCGCATGGTGAGCTGCGTGCCCGGCTCGCCGATCGACTGCGCCGCGAGGATTCCCACCGCCTCCCCGATCTCCACTACGCGACCGGTGGCCAGGTTACGGCCATAACACTTTACGCAGACGCCGCGACGGGATTCGCACGTCAACACGGACCGGATCTTCACCCGCTCGATCCCACCGGCATTCTGGATATCGTTGGCCAGATCCTCGGTGATCTCGTCATTCGCTTTGACGATGACGCGCTGGTCGATGGGATCGACCACATCTTCGAGCGTCACGCGCCCGATGATACGGTCCCTCAACGACTCGATGATCTCGCCGCCTTGTGTGATCGCCTCGGCCATAATCCCCTTGATCGTTCCACAGTCCTCGTCATAGACGATGACATCCTGGGCGACATCCACCAGGCGGCGGGTGAGGTAACCGGAGTCGGCCGTCTTGAGCGCCGTATCCGCCAAGCCTTTCCTGGCGCCGTGGGTTGAAATGAAGTATTGGAGCACGTTTAGGCCTTCCCGGAAGTTGGCGCGGATCGGTGTATCGATGATTTCGCCCGACGGCTTGTTCATCAAGCCGCGCATGCCGGCCAACTGCCGGATCTGCTGTTTGGATCCTCGCGCCCCGGAGTCGGCCATGAGGATAAGCGGGTTGGGCTCGCCCGATTCCTTCTCCCGAGCCTCCATCGCCCTGAACATCTCGTCGGCGACCCTCTCCGCCACGGCCGACCAGATCTCAATCACCTTGTTGTAACGCTCGCCGGAGGTGATGACCCCCTCCTTGACCTGCTTCTCCACCGACAGGACATCCTTCTCGGCCTGTTTCATCAGATCGGCCTTGCTGGGCGGGATCACCAGATCATCGATACCGATCGATATTCCGGCCTTGGTGGCATAGAGAAATCCGAGATCCTTGAGACTGTCGAGCAGGCGAACGGTTGCCGCGTGGCCCAGTCGGAGGAAACAGTGGCGAACCAGCGACTGTAGCCCGGCCTTCTTCATGACGCCATTGATATAAGGCAGTTCCTCGAGAAGGTGTTCGTTGAATATCACCCGGCCGACGGTCGTATCGATGATGCGGCCCTTCATCTCCTCGAGCACGGGCGCGTTCACGATGTCCTGCGAGTCGCGGAGCGCTTCCAGATCGACCAGCTTGCCCTCGTAGCGCATCTTGATCGGTGTCTGGGTTTCGACGAAACCGCCGTCCAGCGCCAGCATCACTTCGTCGGGACCGGAGAAGCGCATCCCGGTTCCGGTGGCTTTGTCCTTCTTTCGAGTGAGATAGAAGCACCCGAGGACGATGTCCTGCGTCGGGACCGCGATCGGCTGGCCGCTCGCCGGGGAGAGGATATTGTTCGAAGCCAGCATCAGCACCGAGGCTTCCACCTGGGCCTCCGGGCTCAAGGGAACGTGAACCGCCATCTGGTCGCCGTCGAAATCGGCGTTGAAGGCCGTACAGACGAGTGGATGGATCTTGATCGCTTTTCCCTCGACCAGGACCGGCTGGAAAGCCTGGATGCCGAGCCGGTGTAACGTCGGAGCGCGGTTCAAGAGGACCGAGTGCTCGCGGATGATCCCTTCGAGGATATCCCACACGACCGGGTCCTGTTTTTCAACGACCTCCTTGGCCTGCTTGACGGTCTGCACATAATTGTTCTGCTGAAGCTGGTAGTAGATAAAAGGTTTGAAAAGCTCGAGCGCCATGGCCTTGGGCAGGCCGCACTGGTGCAGTTTCAGTTCGGGTCCCACGACGATCACCGAGCGCCCCGAATAATCGACGCGTTTGCCGAGCAGGTTCTGCCGGAACCGGCCCTGTTTGCCCTTCAGCGAATCGGCCAGGGACTTGAGCGGGCGGTTGTTGGCGCCCTTGATTACGCGGCCCCGGCGGCCGTTGTCGAAGAGCGCATCAACGGCTTCCTGAAGCATGCGCTTCTCGTTTCGGATGATCACCTCGGGCGCGTGGAGTTCCAGCAGCTTGTTCAGCCGGTTGTTCCGGTTGATCACCCGCCGGTAGAGATCATTCAGGTCGGAGGTGGCGAACCGGCCGCCATCGAGTGGAACCAGCGGGCGCAGTTCGGGCGGAATGACCGGGACCACATCGAGGATCATGTTCTCCGGCTTGTTCCCCGACCGGCGGAACGCGTCCACCACCTTCAGGCGCTTCGCGTACTTCAAGCGTTTCTGTTGCGAGGGGTCGGCGCGCATCTTCTCCCGTAGCTCGACGGCCAACTCCTCGAGGCTGACCTGGTGAAGCAGCGTCTTGATCGCTTCGGCGCCCATCTTCGCGACATCGGGCGTGATCTTGCCGGGGAAGTCCTGCGCCAGGCGCCGGTATTGCTCTTCCGAGAGCAGTTCCTTGTATTTCATCGGCAGTCCGAGACGATTCAGATCCTCGTCCGGACGGATGACGATATACGACTCGAAATAGAGCACCTTCTCGAGATCCCGCAGTGAAATGTCGAGCAGCTGGCCGATCCTCGAGGGCAGGCTCTTGAAGAACCAGACATGCGAGCACGGGCTGGCCAGCTCGATGTGGCCCATGCGTTCGCGCCGTACCTTCGAAAGCGTCACCTCGACGCCGCACTTATCGCAGATCACTCCGCGATGTTTGGCGCGTTTATACTTCCCGCAGAGACATTCGTAGTCGTTCACCGGGCCGAAAACGCGCGCGCAGAAGAGGCCGTCACGCTCCGGCTTGAAGGTCCGGTAATTGATCGTTTCCGGTTTGGTGACTTCGCCCTTTGACCAGGATCGGATCTTTTCGGGTGACGCGAGACCGATGCGTATGGCATCGAAGTCAAATACGGGAGCCTGCCTTTCCATGAATCGCCTGAACATTACTCCTCCGTCAAGGCCTTGCCGGATTCGGGATCGACGGACCGCGGCGCACATCCCCGCCGCCGCGTCCGCCGCAGCCGGATCCGTCTATTGCTCGACTTTCTCCCTCTCTTCTTCACGCTCTTCGGGCTTCTTGATCAACTCGACGTCCAGACAGAGCCCCTGGAGTTCCCGCATGAGCACACTGAACGATTCCGGAACGCCGGGTTCGAAGTCGACGCTGCCGTTCACGATACCTTCGTAAATCCTCGACCGGCCGCTGACGTCGTCCGACTTGGCGGTGAGCAGCTCCTGAAGCGTGTAGGCGGCCCCGTAAGCCTCGAGCGCCCATACCTCCATCTCGCCGAACCGCTGCCCGCCGAATTGCGCCTTCCCGCCCAGCGGTTGTTGGGTGATGAGCGAATAGGGCCCGATCGACCGGGCATGAATCTTGTCGTCGACCAGGTGCGAAAGTTTCATCATATAGATGAAACCGACCGTGACTTTGTCGGCGAACGCTTCGCCTGTCAGTCCGTCGAAGAGCGTGATTTTGCCATGGATAGGCAGGTCGACCCGCCTCAGCTGTTCATGAATCGCCAATTCGCCCGCGCCGTCAAAGACCGGCGAAGAGAATCGGATCCCGAGGGCATGACCGGCCCAGCCGAGATGGGTCTCGAAGATCTGCCCCACGTTCATGCGCGAAGGCACGCCGAGCGGATTGAGCACCAGGTCGACGGGTGTGCCGTCGGGCAGGTAGGGCATGTCCTCCTCGGGCAGGATGCGGGCGATCACGCCCTTGTTGCCGTGACGGCCAGCCATCTTGTCGCCGACCGACAGCTTTCGTTTCATGGCGATATAGACCTTCACCATTTTGATCACGCCGGCCGGCAGTTCGTCGCCCCGCTTCAGCTTCTCGACGCGCTCTTGATAGTACTGCCGCAGGACGGAGATCTGGCGTTCGGTCCGGGCTTCCATTTCCTTGATGTCCGCGGTCAGGTCGAGCTTGGGGTGAGCGGCCTTGATCTTCCGTAGCGCGCCGGGCTCCAGCTCTTCCAGGAAGGACCGCGTGAGCTTTTCGCCCTTGTCGAGCAGTTTCTTGCGGTTGTGCACCAGATCTTCGGCGAGGCGCTGACCGTCGAGCATCTCATAGACCCGCTTGTGGCGCTCCTCCTCCAGGATCCGGATCTCGTCATGGAGGTTGCGCATCAGTTTCTCTTCCTCGGCCTGCTCGATCGCGACCGACCGGGCATCCTTGGTCACGCCGCGGCGGGTGAACACCTTGACGTCGATCACCGTGCCCTCGATGCCGGGCGGGCATTTGAGCGAAGCGTCGCGTACGTCGCCGGCCTTCTCGCCGAAAATCGCGCGCAGGAGCTTCTCCTCGGGCGTCAGCTGCGTCTCGCCCTTAGGCGTCACTTTGCCGACCAGGATCGAACCCGGGCGAACATAGGCGCCGATGCGGATGATGCCGCTCTCATCCAGATCCCGAAGCATGTACTCGCTGATGTTCGGGATGTCGCGGGTGACTTCCTCGGGTCCGAGCTTGGTGTCGCGCGCCTCGATTTCCAGCTCTTCGATGTGCACCGAGGTGTAGGCATCATCCTTGACGAGCCGCTCGGAGACCAGAATCGCGTCTTCGAAGTTATAACCCCGCCAGGGCATGAACGCGACCAGTACATTGCGCCCCAGGGCGAGTTCCCCCTGTTCGGTGCAGGGTCCGTCGGCGATCACCTGTCCTTTCTTTACCCGTTGCCCCCCGCGCACGATCGGCTGTTGATTGATGCAGGTATTCTGATTGGACCGCTTGAACTTGGTCAGCTGGTAAATGTCCGCGGAGATCTCCCGGGAGAGCGATCCGCCGGCGGAGAGGTCGGCCCGGATGATGATACGCTGGGAATCGACCCGATCGACGACGCCGTCGCGCCGGGCGAGGACCACGGCGCCGGAATCGCGCGCCACGACCTCCTCCATGCCGGTGCCGACGATGGGCGATTGCGGCTGCAGCAGCGGCACCGCCTGACGTTGCATGTTCGAGCCCATCAGCGCCCGGTTGGCGTCATCATTCTCAAGGAAGGGGATGAGCGAGGCCGCCACCGAAACCAGCTGTTTGGGGGAGATGTCCACGAACTGGATTTCATCGCGGTGGGCGATGATGAACTCGCCGGCGCGGCGCGCCGCGGTGCGTTCGGGTATGATCTGGCCCTTCTCGTCGAGTTCGATGTTGGCCTGGCCGATGACGTACGTCATCTCCTCCCAGGCCGTGAGGTAAAAGGGATACGGCTCATACTCGGCGGGCGTCTTTCGTTCGCCGGTCAGCTTGCGATTGGACCGTTCCACCTTCTCTCTGGGAACATGGTCCCCGATCGAAAACTCGCTGTCGCCGGGGCTGATGATCCGCACATAGTGGACCACGGCGCCTTTTTCGACCTTGCAGTAGGGGGCCTCGATGAAGCCGAATTCATTGATGCGCGCGTAGCAGGCGAGCGACGAAATGAGGCCGATATTCGGACCTTCCGGCGTCTCGATAGGACATATCCGGCCATAGTGGGAATGGTGGACGTCCCTCACTTCAAAACCAGCGCGTTCCCGGGAAAGCCCGCCGGGGCCCAGGGCGGAAAGACGCCGCTTGTGGGTGAGTTCGGCCAGAGGG
>JACQTD010000185.1 GCA_016210985.1 Acidobacteriota bacterium | reverse complement strand
TTCATGGTCAAACCACCTCGACCAATTTCCCGACCGTCAACCCTTTTCAGCCGGCAAACGGCGGCGGCATGGACGTGTTCGTGGCCAAGTTGAATGCCGCAGGGACATCCGTGTTCTACTCCACTTATCTCGGCGGTAGCGGCAGTGAAATAGCCCGCACCATCGCCGTGGACGCTGAAGGCAACGCCTACGTGACAGGATCCGCCGGCTCGGCCGATTTCCCGACCCGGAACCCCCTGCAACCGGCTTACGGTGGTGGATTATCTGATGCGTTCGTAGCCAAGCTCAACCCGAGCGGTTCGGCGCTGGTTTACTCGACCTTTCTCGGCGGCAACAATCGGGACCAGGGCCAAGGAAATGGTCTGGACGCCGCCGGCAATGTTTGCGTGGCGGGATTCACCGGCTCGACCGATTTCCCGGTCTCTAACGCCTTGCAAGCGACATACGCAGGTCCACCGGGCGGCGGCGCGATCCAGGGCGACGGCTGGGTGGCGAAGCTGAATAACGACGGCTCCGCGCTGATCTACTCCACGTACATCGGCGGCAGCGGCGAGGAAGAGATCACTCACCTTGGCGTGGACCCTGCTGGCAACGTCTACGTAACGGGTCAGACCACCTCGACCAATTTTCCGACCGTCAACCCCATGCAGTCGACGCACGGTGGCGGCCCGGCCGACGTGTTCGTGGCCAAAATCTCTGATACGCCCGCCAGCGTGGATTCTAGTTTCGCTACAGTTAGAGGTCGCAAGCCGGCCGCAACGACGAGAACGCGCGGGGGCGCTTCGTCTCGTAATTGACTGGTCATGCATGTGCTTGAGGCGGGCTGCAACACGAGTCGTGCCTGCGCACGCCCCTCGCCAACGCGTCGTGCCGCTTACGGCCGGCGTTAGGCGACAACAGGAGGACTTTGCAGTGAAAGCGTCGGTCTTTATAGGCACCAGCCTCGACGGCTTCATCGCTCGAGTCAATGGTGACCTCGATTTCCTACCGCCGGGCGGCGGGGAACTCCACGGCTACGATGAGTTCATGGCCACGGTGGATGCACTTGTCATCGGCCGCAAAACCTTCGAGACGGTCTTAACGTTCGACACCTGGCCCTACGGCGAGAAGCCTGTTTTCGTGCTCAGCGAAAACACGCTCGCCCCCGCCCCGCCCAGGGCGGTGGTGGAGCGGATGTCGGGAGATCCGGCCGAAATCGTGTCGCAGCTTGACGCTCGCGGCATTCAGCACATTTACGTCGATGGTGGAATCACGATTCAGCGATTTCTTCAGGCCGGGCTCATTCAACGAATCATTATCACTCGCGTGCCTGTGCTCATTGGAGACGGAGTTCCTCTCTTCGGCACCCTACCGCGCGACGTGCCGCTCCGTCACGTAGCGACTCGGCACTATCCGAGCGGCCTGGTTCGGAGCGAGTACTATGTTGCCGGCTAACAATTCGCCCAACCGGACGCATCCTCGGGCTCTCGCTCCACTCGAGCCCTGCGGTGCTCCGGTTAGTTCAGCCGTAGGGCGGCTTGTAACCCGTAACGTTCCAAGTTACACTAATCGAGGTGATTCGCGGGTTCCGGCATAAGGGGTTGGCCAGACTCTTCGAGACGGGCTCAACGGCCGGCATCCAGGCGAAACACGCCGAACGGCTGCGCCTGATCCTCGGCCGATTGAGCGCGGCGACTTCGCCGCAAGACATGGCGCTTCCGGGGCTGAAACTTCATCGACTCGGCGGCGACAGCAGGGGCAGGTGGGCCATGTCGGTGAGCGGCAACTGGCGGGTGACGTTCCAGTTCATTGGTAAGGATGCTGACGCCGTCGATTATGAGGACTATCACTGAGGGAGCAGTAGCGATGCGTATGCACAATCCACCTCATCCGGGCGGGATCATCAAGGCCCTGTGCCTTGAGCCGCTTGGACTCACCGTTTCGCATGCCGCGGAGGCGCTCGGAGTGAGCCGCAAGACCCTGTCCGCCATTCTGAATGGTCGGGCGGGCGTCAGCCCGGAGATGGCGGTCCGCCTCTCCATGGCCTTCGGCACGTCCTCGGAGAGTTGGCTCAACCAGCAAACGCAGTACGACCTCTGGCACGCTGAGCAACGCCGAAAGAAGCTGCGGGTCGCCAAGCTCGTGCCGGCGTAGAAACCGCTCAACAACCAGTTCCTGTGGATCGGGCTCGCGTTGCTCGCCCCGACCGCTGAGCGGTACGTTAGCCCGCAAATCGATGGGCATCCCGAGTGACCGTTCGGGATCCGGCAAAGAGGACGAGACCCAGCAGTACGCCCAATCCAGGAATAAGAAACATGGCTGACCGCAAGCCACTTGCCCGATAGGGTTCGAGCGCCATCGGGGTTGCCTGGATCACGCCGGCTGCTTCCGCGGCACGGGAGGTGAAATAGTCGCTCGCCAAACCGGTTCCGAAGGGCCCGAGGGAGGCTCCCAATACGTACATAGCGAAGAAATAGAGGGCCATCGCCGTTCCCCGGAGCGAGGGATCGACCACATCCTGGATGGTCGCATAGGCCGTAGCGTAATAAATATACATGGCACAATACCCCAGGCCCATCAGCACGACGAAGGGCACTACGGCGCCCTCCGGCCTTCCAAGTGCGAGTAGGAACAGCGGCGTTGAGACGAAAACCATGATGCCGGCCACGAGCAGGCGACCCTTCAGCGAGTGCGCTCTTACCCTATCGCCCGCGAAGCCTCCCAGCAGGAGCCCAGGTACTCCGACCAGGCCCACCGCCATCGCGAGCAGATTTGCCGTTCTCAAATCCTCGCCGTGAAAACGCATGAGATAGGGTGTCAGGAAAGATGAGAGCGCATACATCATGAAGTTGTGAAGCGCGCCGGAGGCGATCAACCACCACATTGTGGGAAGTGAGAGGAGCCGCCGGTACGGTGAATCTGATCCCGGGTCGCTGACGACCAACGAGGGCTCCGAGGCCCCCCGCTTCGGTTCGGAGATCAGCAGTGCGGCCACGGAGCAAAGGAGACCCGGGAGCCCGGCCGCCACGAAGGCCGTTCTCCATCCGTAGGCTTGCGCGAAAGCCCCACTGAGGGCGTAACTCAACGCGATACCGATCGGCAGCCCCAGCATAAATATCGAGATCGCCCTCGCCCGTTTTCCGGCCGGGAAGATGTCGCCGATCAGCGAGGTGGCCGCCGGGGCGCAGGTTGCTTCTCCGAATCCGACTCCGAGTCGCACCGCGAAAAGTTGCCCGTAGCTTCGTGTAGCGCCGCACACGGCCGTCAACAGGCTCCAGGTCAGTATGCCTCCCGCCAGGATCCATTTTCTGGAATACCGGTCGGCGAGCCTTCCCAGTGGAACGCCGGCCGCCGCGTAGAAGAGCGTAAAGGCCGTGCTGAGTCCGCCGAGGGCGCTGTCACTTAATTGAAACTCACGCCGGATCGGTTCGGCCAGCGCTCCGACGATCTGCCGGTCGAAAAAATTCATGGTGTTGATCGCAAAAAGCACGATCAGCGTGTAGGCAGCACCGGACCGCATCTTCATCTCACGGCCCGGTCACCAGGTGATTCCTTACCAGGAACCCGCGAACGATCGATTTGATCTCGCGCTTCTCTCCATCCACCTGATAGTTCATCCTGCGTATCTCTTCCTCCGGGATCCGGCCGGTCAGCCGCGCGATCGATCGGCGAAGCTCGGGATGCGCTTCCAGCATGTCTCTCCTGGCCAATGGCGCCGCCTGGTAGGGCGGAAAGTAGTGGAGGTCGTCCTCGAGCGCGGCCAGGTTGAGCTGCGAGATGAGCCCATCAGTCGAATTGCCCGCGATCAGATCGACCTGGGCGGACGCGAGTGCGCGGTAGGTGAGAGCGAGATCCATCTCCTTCGGCGGATCCTTGAAGCTGAGGCCGTAGGCCCTGGCGAAGCCTGGGTAACCGTCCTGCCGCGACATGAAATCCTGGCCGAAGCCGGCCCGCCACGAGCGGGCATGAGGCAAGGCATCGGAAATGGTCTTCAGCTTCAGCCTGTCGGCATCGTCCTGCCGCACAAGAATCGCGAAGGTATTATTGAACCCGAGCGGCTCCAACCACTCGATATCGAATTGTCGGGCGTACTCCGACTTGACGAGTCGGTATACCTCGCCGGCATCCGGCTTGGGCGGGAGCTTGAGGATCGCCATCAGCGCCGTGCCCGTGTATTCAACGTAGGCGTCGATCTCGCCCGAGAGCATGGCGCGATGGCAGAGATCACCGCCGAGTTCAAAACGGCGGACCACCTCGAATCCGGGCTGCGACTCCACCAACTGGGCCAGCAATTCCCCCAGGATCACTTGTTCGGTGAAATCCTTTGAGCCGATAGCGAC
This sequence comes from Acidobacteriota bacterium, assembly GCA_016210985.1. Classification (GTDB taxonomy): domain Bacteria; phylum Acidobacteriota; class Blastocatellia; order HR10; family JACQTD01; genus JACQTD01. The sequence continues at coordinate 11,462 of JACQTD010000185.1, read as the reverse complement.
ACGCGACTTCTGTGCCGATGGGTTCCGACCGCTCAGAACGATTCCGGTTCCGAGGAGAAGTATCATCATCGCGGTCGCAACCCCCCATTTCTTCCAACCACCCCGCGGGAATCGACCCTCAGGAGCGAGCGCTTTTTCGAGGAAACCGAGGGAGAAGTCAGCTGCCAGCGCCATGAGTGCGGCCGGAATCGCACCGGTCAGGATCAAAAGATTGTCGTTCATCCTTAGGCCGCGGAAGATGTAGGTCCCCAGCCCCCCGGCTCCGATGGCCGCGGCGATCGTGGCCGTGCCCACCGAGATGACGGTAGCCACTCGTAGCCCTGCGATGATCACATTGAGGGCGAGCGGCAATTCCACCTGGGTCAGCAACTGCCAATTCGTCATGCCCATGCCGTGCGCCGCTTCTCTGACGCTGCGGTCCACCCCCTGGATTCCGGTGAAGGTGTTCCTGATGATCGGCAGAAGGGAATAAAGGAAGAGGGCGATCACCGCAGGCAGACGGCCGATTCCGTACGAGCCCAGAATCGGAATAAGAAATCCGAAAAGCGCGAGGCTGGGAATCGTCTGCAGGATATTGGCCAGCGCCAGCACCGGCTTGCTGAGACCGGGCCGGCGGGTCAGGAGAATGCCGGTGGGGATTCCCACGATGGCCGAAACGGCCACCGCCATGGCGACCAGCTCGAGATGCTGCAGGGTGAGAAGCAGGACCTCACGCTGATGGCGGATGAGGAAGTTGATCAGCTCCATCCGCACCTGCCTACGACAGGGAATGAAAACTCGATGGACCGTTCAGCGAGGCCAGAAAGGCCTGGGCTTCCGGATCATCGGAACGCGAGAACGCAGCCGGATCCGCGAGGGCAATCATACGACCATCCTTGAAAAGGCCGATGCGAGATGCGAGGGTGAAGGCTTCGCGGATATCATGGGTCACGAAGACAATGGTCTTTCCCAGCCTTTGGGCGAGCCCGGCGAACTCACGCTGGAGATCGGCACGGGTGAGCGGGTCCAATGCGCCGAAGGGCTCATCCATGAGCAGAATCGGCGGGTCGGCGGCCAGTGCCCGGGCTACTCCGACGCGTTGCCGCTGCCCGCCGGAGAGTTCACGCGGAAATCGTTTCACGAAGCGGGCGGGTTCAAGCCCCATCAGGCCGAGGAGTTCTTCGACCCGGCGTTGTATGCGATCCGCCGGCCAGCCTTCGAGTTGCGGAACCAACCCCACGTTCCGCTCGATGGTGAAGTGAGGGAAGAGGCCGGTCTCCTGGATCACGTAGCCGATGTGCCTTCGGAGTCCGATCGGGGGCCAGTCGGCCGTGGATCGCCCTTCCACCAGAACTTCGCCGGTGCTTGGCTCCAGCAGCCGGTTGATCAACTTGAGGGTGGTCGTTTTTCCCGAGCCGCTGCGACCGAGCAGGACCAGCGTTTCTCCGCGGTGAACGGCGAAATTGAGTTCAGATACGAGCGAACAGTGGGCCTCCGGTGCGTACGAGACGGAGCGGAATTCCACGACCGGCGTGGCTCGATTCGCCATCTTCAACGGGAAGCGGGAAGCTCTGGGACCCTGGCCTCCGCCCTGATCGCCATCATCGCGGCCCATGAAGAAGCCACTTCATTCCGTAAGGGGTGGTCGCCGTGCCATAGGAGACAGCTTGAGACCAGCCCGTCCTTGGTCGCTTGGAGGTATGCCTTTGAACCCCGCCGTGGAGCGGCGACGGATATCAGCCCCGGGTGGAGCGAAGCGAAACCCGGGGTAGCGAGTCGGAAGAAGATCGCGCCCCGGCGGGACGCAGGACAAAGGATCAGCAGTCCATCACTACGGCACAGAGCGACTGCGGTGGCTACGCCCTCGCATGTCGCGCCTATCAATCTCCCTTTCCCGATCTTTGGCCCCTCCGGGGCCAGACCCCTTCTTGGATCCATATCCCCGGGTTCCGCTTCGCTCCACCCGGGGCTAATGTCCGCTAGCCACTCCGTGGCAGAGATCCCTTTATTCTCATGCCTTAACTTGCCACCTATGGTCGCTGTGCCACCCCCATTCATGAGTTGGTCGGGAGTCACGTTCGATGTTCGCTCGGGTATACGGCTGGAGATGGTCCGCCGCGGCAAACCATGACCGAACACCCTCAGCCGTCTAATCGACCTCAATGCTGGGCCGGGGAAGCGGCTCTTCATCAATACCTGGGCGCGAGCAGATAGGCAGCATCATCCACAGACGGCGCCCTGTGCCGCAGAACCGACCAATCGGGCATACTTGGCCAGCGCGCCCGAAGTATACCGTGGCGGCGGTGCTGTCCAGGAACGCAACCGCTCCTTGATCTCCGCGTCGGAAAGTTCGATCTCAAGCCGGCCATGGGCCGCGTCCACCGTGATCATGTCGCCATCATGAACGATGGCGATCGGGCCGCCTACGAACGCTTCGGGGGAAACATGACCGACCATCAGACCGTGCGTCGCGCCCGAGAAACGGCCATCGGTGAGTAAGGCCACTTCTTCGCCGAGACCCTGCCCGACGATGGCCGCGGTGACGGCGAGCATCTCGCGCATGCCCGGACCCCCCTTTGGTCCTTCGTAACGGATCACGACGACGTCGCCGGCTTTGATGCGCCGGTCTTTCACCGCCGCGAACGTCTCATCCTCGCTATTGAAGACCCGCGCCGGACCGCGATGGATCAGCTTCTTGGTTCCGGCGACTTTGGACACGGATCCATCAGGCGCAAGATTACCGTACAGCACCGCCAGTCCGCCGGTCTTGCTGAGCGGCTTGGCCACGGGTACGAGCACTTCCTGTCCGGTTGGTACGCCGCCGATGGAAGCGAGGTTCTCTTTTACGGTACGTCCGGTCACCGTCATCGCATCTCCATGGAGCAGTCCTGCGTCAAGCAGCGTCTTCAACACGACGGGAACGCCGCCGATCCGGTGAAGGTCGTACATGACAAACCGGCCTCCAGGCTTGAGATCTACGATCGTGGGCGTGCGCGAGCTGACCCGGGCGATGTCGTCCAGGGTTAGACTCAATCCGGCTTCATGGGCTATGGAAGGCAGGTGGAGCGCTGCATTCGTGGAGCCTCCGGTCGCGGCTACGATCGTGATGGCATTCTCAAACGCCTCCCGGGTGAGGATGTCACGCGGGCGAATGTTCTTTTCCATGAGCCGGACCACGGTCGCCCCGCATTGTCTCGCGTAGGCATCCCGCCCTTCCTCAATGGCCGGAGGTGAGGAGCTGCCCGGAAGCGCCATCCCCAGGGCCTCCGCCACGCAGGCCATGGTATTGGCCGTGAATTGACCGCCACATGAACCGGCGCCCGGACAGGCCGAGCATTCGAGTTCGTGGAGGTCGCGCTCCGACATTTTCCCAGCTTCGACGGCGCCGACGGCTTCATAGACGTCCTGGATCGTGACGTCCCGGCCCTGGAATTTGCCGGGCATAATGGTGCCGCCATAAAGAAAGACCGATGGCAGATTGAGGCGGGCCATGGCCATGAGCGTTCCCGGCAGGCTTTTGTCGCACCCGGCCAGTCCGACCAGCCCATCATAGCCGTGCGCCCGCATCATCAATTCGATGGAATCGGCGATGACCTCGCGGCTGACGAGCGAGGCCTTCATGCCTTCATGCCCCATGGCGATGCCGTCGCTCACCGCGATCGACACGAACTCGCGCGGAGTCGCCCCGGCCTCGGATACACCGGCTTTGGCCGCTTTGGCCTGACGATCGAGAGAGATGTTGCAAGGCGTGGCTTCATTCCAGGTGCTGGCAATACCCACGAACGGACGGGCTATATCCGCGTCGGTGAGTCCCATCGATCTCAGAAACGCCCGGTGCGGCGCCCGCTCGATACCTTCCGTGACAATTCGACTTTGTTCTTTCATGTACGGCGTTCTCTCCTGATCATGCTAGTTCACTCAACCCCGCGGGTAGGTTATCAGGTCAGTCCAGTCCCGGCAATTTTTGAAGGTGCCAGGCTCGTAGTTCCGCCTATAAGGCGGGGGTTGCTGGAGCAGAACAGCCGGCCGCAAGCCGGGACTGCGAACGGCAGCCAGGTTGCATCAAGGCCTCGCCTATTTCGCCCACTTCATCTCTACTACCAGACGGTCGCGCGTGCTGAAGTAACCGAACGGCGTGATCGGGTTCCCGCCGAGGAAGTCCGCTCCGATCGACGCACTCCAATGATCGCCGAAGCTTCGCGAAACCCGCGGCCGAACCATGTACTGCCGTTGGTTCAGCCCGGTCAGAACGAACATTTCCGGCCGGAACGTCTCTCGAAAAAAATTCGTCCGCGCGAAAATCGAGACCAGATGGTTATACCGGGGAAAGAGCAGCACCCTCTCAGGTGCGGAAGCGAAACTCAGAAAATACTGTCCACTCAACCAGATCCAGGCACTCGGGGAATAATCGAGGCCCACAACTCCGTAGAATTGACCCAGCTTCTCGAATCCGGAACGTGGGGGGAATTGGTTTACGGCCGTCGATTTCCCGGAATGCCAGCCGGCTTCGGTACGGAAGACAACCGGTCCGAAGTTGGTTGCAGCCGTTCCGCCGTAAACCGTCTTGCGATCGAACCTCGGGGCGATGTTCAACTCGACTCCAGAGGACGTGACTTCCGCAATCCCGCCCAGGTATGGCGTCGGCGCGTCCTCCCACCCACGGAAGTAATTCACGGTGAAGTCCCAGTGGCCGAAGCTGCGCGCGTATCTCGCGCCTGCCTGACTTGAACCTAGCCGGTAATGCGGACGCCGCGCGGGCTCAACGGTTCGAATGGATACCGGAACCGGCTTTTCTCCAAGCGCGGCAGAGATCAGGCCCAAACCGAAACTCGACCCCAATGAGAACTCATTCTCCGCCCCGGGCAACCTGCCGGGGGCGAAATAGGGAATCCAGATAACCTGGAGTGAGCCGCCTGCGGCCGGAATGTCCGTTCTGATCGCCCAGAGCGGCCGTCGCGAGTCGAGGAAGTCCTCCAGAATGAATTCGCGATAATCGAGCGGGTTGATGACATCCAGTACTCGCAAGCCATCGGCCTGGCCCCACACGATCTGCTGAAGTCCCAGGCTAAAACCGATTCCCTTGAACTTACTGTCGAGAAGGACCTGGCGAGGGTCGAGCCACGGCTTCTTCGGATAGCCCAGCCGTTCCACCGGGTCGTAGTGTGCGCGTGCCTCAAGGGTAAGGCGCCAGTTGTCACTCAATTTGTAAATACCCTTGCCGTCGACCACCGTCCGCGACATCTGAAGGACACGCGGTTCGTCGAGTCGAAGCCCGGTGCGGTTGCGGACGGAAAAACTCCACTGCCACTGCCGGGCCGGTTTCGTTTGCCCCTCGCCGGTGGCGGGCTTTTCTACCGGCGGTGCCTCCTGCTCGTTCTGCCCACCCAGGCGCGGCGGGCGACCCGATACATCGGGCCCAAGCGAGAGCAATGCCAGGCAGGCGAGAATTCCCGCCGGAACCAACCTCATCGTTCGCATTGCAACGCTCAATCCGGGACGACGGCTGGGGTGGCGCGTAGCCTTCGAAATCGCTGATCCACGGCGAAGACGGGCGTACGTGGAGTACGGAGCATCATTCCGCCTTTTCCAGCGCCTGCTGGGTAAACTGGTCCGGCTTCAACCCCAAGTTGAAGCGCACATCATCGATCTTCAGGATTGTCCGGGTGCCTTCGGACGGGGTTGTCATCTCCACTCGCCGAGCGATCCAGATCCCGGCGATTCTATCCAAATCGGCCGCATGGTAGATTCGCGCCACCCGGCCGCGGGCATCATACATTTCGGCATGAACGACGTAGGGAAGGTCCTGAACAACCCAGAGGTAGGAGAACTTGTATTGCGTCCGATCGGAAGCGACGGGTTTGGCTTCGATTTTGTAGGTCTTCCGTCCATCCATCAGGTCGCTCATTCCGATCAGCCGATATTCAAAGTCGTCCAGAACGCGCTCGGCCATGTCCTCGTTCGTGAAGTCGGTGCCGAGGAACTTTCGCGAGCGTTCCTGTGGCGCGATCCGCCGGATGCGCTGAATCGCGGGAGTATACATCCATTGCCGCTCGCTGACGCCTTTGCGATTGATCGAGAGCAGCCCGACTCCGCGCACTTCGGGAGGATCGGTGAATCGAACCAGGGTCTTGCTGTCGCCCAGCGATCCCAGCTTCCGGAAAATAAACTGCTTCTGACGGACCACGCCTTTCTTGTCTCGAACATCCATCACCGCCCGCCAGGATGAATCCCGGCTGGTGTCCTGCCGGTAGACGCCCTCCATGATCTTCCGGGCATCGGGAGGAAGATAAGGAAAAGAGGTCAGAGGTCGGAGGTCAGAGGTCAGTGGGTGGGTGGCCGGATGCGGTTGGCAGTAAACGACCTGAATATGACTCCAGATGAGCGGGATAAAGCCGAGCGTGAAGGCCACGAGTAGTGGGTTGCACGACCTCTGCGGATTCCCAGGTCCTAATCGTGATATACGATCGTGCTTTCTCATGAATTCCACCTGTATTGTTCGTGCCCCGAGCTATCTGAACTCAAACCTCTGGCCTCTAGCCTCTGACCTCTGACCTCTTTCCATTTACTACTCATACCCGATCGCTTCGGCTACATGCAAATCCACAGCGTGGCGAGCGGGCAACCAAGCCGCAGCGAGGGCGATCACCACCACGATCGGCATGGAGATGATGATGAGCGTGGCAGGAAAATGAAAGGGAATGGTGAATCCGGCGAGGATAACGGCCGCCGTTCGGATCAGAAAGTAGGTATTAAGGGCGCCCGCGAGCGCCCCGACGACAAGACCGACAATCGCAATGGCCACGGCTTCAAGCAACACCATTTTGCGCACCTGGCCTCGGAGGCCTCCGATAGCGCGGATCACACCGATCTCCCGGCGCCGTTCGGAAACCGAGATAATCAACGTGTTGACGATCCCGATGGCCGCGACGAAGATGGCCACCACCATTTGCATGTAGTTGAGCGTGAAGAACTGGTCGATCAGGCTCATCACCCAGCGTTTGTACTCGTCATTGGTGTAAATGAACGCCCGCTGCTCGCCGGCCAACATACGTTGCAGTTCGGATTTGAAGGCGGCCCGATCAACGCCCGGCAGAAGATTGATGTCGATGAAATCGATCGCGCTGTCCCTCCAATAAGTCTTGAAGAGTTCGCGATCCATGAAGACACTGCCTTTTTCCGAGGAGTAGTCCTCGATGATGCCGATGACCGGTCGTTCGAGCGGCCCGGTGGGTGATTCCAGCCTCAAGCGATCGCCCACGCGAGTGCCCCAACGGGTTGAAAAGTTTCTGGCGATCACAAACCCTTCTCCCTTCGGTAACAATTCACGCGCCAGGCGGTCGTCCCCCTCTTCGACCGGGTGATGTTGACGGTCGAACCAGCCATCCATCTCAATCGTGATCACGGCCGCCGTGTCGCCCGCAAACGGGACGAAGGTGAACCGGACGTTTTCCACCCGTTTAACGCCCGGCAGCGCGGCGATTCGCTGACTCAGCGCTTCGGAGAAGTGATAAGTCCGGGAACGGGCCTGCTCCGAGGTCGTGACAAAGAGGTCGGAATTGATCGTGCGATCCATCCAGCGCATCACGAGGTTCTGATAACTCTGGATGTAGGCACCGGTGGAAAAGACGAACATCAGCCCAATCATCAGGGCCCCAACCGTGGCCGACGTTCGTCGGGGTGCCTTGATCATCGTATCGATGGCGAGCAGACCCTCGGGACCGAATGCCCAGGCCATGACCGGACGAAGCGCGCGGGCGATCCACTGCGCCAGCATCGGCAGTACGATAATGAGGCCGAGCACGATGAGGACGACATAGCCGAACTGCAGCATCAGTCCGACGCGCGGGGTTGAGAAGCGGATGAACGCCAGGCCGGACAGAATCAGCCCCAGCCCGGCCAGCATCCTGGGGCGCCCCAGGACGGCCTCAGGCTGCCGGGTCTCGATGTTGTGCAGCGCGAGGGCGGGGTTGAGCCGCGCCGCCGCCCTTGCCGGCAACCAGGCGGCAACCAGGGAAGTAAGTGTACCCGCGGCGAAGGCTTCAAGCGCGTAGTCGAGCCGGAAGATCGGAGGCTCGGGCGTGGAGGCGTAACCATAGACGGCCGAGGCAATGCCGCTCACGACTTCGGTGGCGCCCACCGCAATATAGAACCCGCCGGCAACGCCGATCAGCGAGCCCAGCATGCCGATGACCGCCGCTTCGCCGAGAAACATCCGCTGGATATTCGGAGCCTCGACCCCGAGCGCCCGCAGCACCCCGATCTCCTTCCATCTTTGATTCACGGAGATACTGAACGCGTTGAAGATGATGAAGAGCCCGACCAGCAGGGCAATGAAGCTGGTAATGATCAGGCCCTGGCGCATGGCGGCCACGGTATTCTCAATGCCTTCTCCGCGCGAAGCGGGACGGGTCACTTCCAGCCCGGCAGGCAGTTGGTCCCGGAGGCGGCGCTCCACCGTCTCAATGGGAACTTCGGGATCGGTCATGAGATCGATGCGGTCGAAGTTGCGGCCGCGGTCAAATACAAACTGCGCCGAATAGACGTCCATCACCGCGACCTGGCCGCCGAAGACTTCACCGATCCCCACCGGCTTGAAAATGCCCCGTATGGTGAACTCCTTCCGTCCATGAGAAGTGAAGAGCGGCAGCCTGTCCTCCTCCTTCAAGCCGTGCTTGTCGGCGAAGGGGCGGGAGATGAGGATAGAGTCGGGCTGCGCCACATAGACGAGCGGATCGCCGATCTCGCTCCGGGATTCGTCGAACTGGTACTCACGCAGTTCCTGGTCGCCGGTCGTGTCGACCCCGATGACCATCAGGCTGGCCTCGTCGGAAAAGGCGGTATGGGCCACGACCTCGATGACCGGCTCGGCGATCTGGACTCCGATGGTCGAACGGACGAGATCGAGCACCTCTTCAGGAAAACCGGACTCGCCCCCGATGACCTGCAAGGTGGCCGTTCCCGCGAGTTTTTCGATCGTTTGACGGAGGGATCCGAGCAGCGTGATATTGGCCGTTCGGACCGCGAAGATGACCGACACGCCGAGCGCAATGCCCAGCATGGTGAGGCCCGTCCGTAGCCGGTGCCGGTCCCATTGCCTACGCGTGACCAGGCTGAGGGCGCGGATCATTGCTCGATCTCGGCACCGGTCTTGAGCAGGCGCTCCTCCCGGAGCACGCTCCCGTCCCGCATGCGCACAATCCGGTCACAATAGGCAGCAGCCAGCTCATTGTGGGTAACGAGCAGAATCGTGGTCTCAAACTCCCGGTGCAGGTCATCGAGCAGGTGGAGGATGTCGTCCCCGGTCGCTGAATCGAGGTTCCCGGTAGGCTCGTCGGCCAGCAGCAGGGGAGGCTGGAAAATCAGCGCCCTTGCGATGGCGGTCCGCTGGCGCTCCCCGCCCGACAACGCATCCGGAAGGTGCGCCATCCGGCTGCCGAGTCCGACTCGTTCGAGCAGGATACGGCCACGGCGTTCCGCTTCACGGGGCCCCAGTCCGTTAAGCCGAAGCGGCAGCGCGACATTTTCAAGCGCGTTGAGCGTGGAAAGGAGATTGAAAGTCTGAAACACCATCCCGATCTTTTCGCGCCTCAGCCGGGTCCGGGCGTCGTCGTCCAATCGCGACAACTCAATGCCTTCGATCTTGATGACGCCTGTGGTCGGTTCATCCAGCCCGCAGACCAGGTTCAACAGGGTCGACTTTCCCGAGCCCGACGGTCCCATGATCGCGACCCGCTCGCCTTGCTCGATCCTGAGATGGAAGTGGCGCAGCGCGTGGACTACGTCGACATCACCGTAGTCCCTGGAAACATCGATGAGTTCGACCATCTGAGGCATGAGACTTTCCGAGGTTTAGAGTTCAAGCTTTAGCTTGGCTTCGTAGTAGGGGTTTTCAACCAGTGAGGCATCAGGGATCCCATTTCTTCCCATAATCCAATATCGGATACCTTCGCCAGATTCTGGCTGCCTCATCGTGGCCCACTTGATCAAGAAATTCCCTGGCACTCGAGTAAGGCCAGTCTCGCCAGTGTTCAACGTAACCATGATGGACGGGATTGTGGTGGATGTAGTTCAAGCTGGCCCAAAAATGACTCTCTGACTTCATCGGTCGTTCAAAGCAATTATGCCACACCTTCCGTCCCCTCCTTCCGTCTTCGGTATTCCAAGCATAAGAGGACCGGCGATGAAATCTCCAAAGCCCTGTCCTCAGTTCCTTGATGCGTTCGGTTCTCGCGAGCAAGTGATAGTGGTTGGGCAAGATACAACAGGCATGCGTTTCGAGCGCAGTTTTCTGGCAGACTTCCAATAACCCTGCTTCGCATTCAGACATTCGTTCGGGAGTCGCACCGATGATCGAGGCATGTTCGAAGCACGCCGCGCTGATGATGTACGTGTGTTCTCCACCAAGGTCTCGATGTGGTGGTGAGTGCCATGGATGATGCCGCTCCTTGCGTATCTTCAGAGCGCGCTCTCGTTCGCTGGAGGTCATTTTCCGCCAGTTGTACATGGTGGATACCTGGTTTAGAGTTCAAGCTTTAGCTTGGCCTTAGCAAGGCCATTGAGAGTTGGCGACTCGGCTTAAACCAGGGGAACTCTCCCCCAACCAGCAACCTAAAGGTTGAACTCTGAACGGTTGAACTCTGAACTTTACCGTTTCGAGACTTTGTCGATGAAGCCTCCGACGTTGCGCTTCAATTTGGACAGATCATCTTCGCGCAGGTACATCATGTGGCCGGAGTCGTAATAGTTCATGGTGATCCGGTCCCGGAGCTTCTGCGGCATTTCGAGGTGGCTCACCGTGTGCTCAACCTGGAAGAAGGGCGTGGCGAGGTCGTAGATACCGTTCTCGATCTGGACCTGGAGATGGACATTGGACGCCAGCGCATCCACCAGATCGGGCTCCACGTTCGGAGAGCCGGGGAATCCGGACCGCCCTTGCCCGCCTGCCGTCTGACGCTTCCAGTCCCAGTTCTGGTTGGCCTCCCGGTTCCGGATGTTGTAGCTCTTCTCCAGTCCGAATTTGAGCTCCTCACGAACGTAGTTATTGAAGGAAGCGGCGTAGGCGCCGGCCGCCTTGTAGGGGATCAGCTGCGCTCCAATCCGGATGGTGTGGTACGTGACGGACGACTCCTCCTTTGGTGCGCTCGCCTCACTCGCGGCTCTCTGTTCGGCGGGTCTCGACTCCTTCTCGGGCGTTTGGGCAAGGGTGAGGTCCGAAACCCCCAGCACCGCTATGATGACAGTCAGATATGGTCCGAGAATGCGATTCAGCTTCATCCCACTCCTCCAGGTAGTCGTGCGTAGTCTCTAGGGCGACAATGGGGTAGGAAATCTCATGACCGGGGGTGCGGTCAAGTCAACTGGAGGGTGACGGCGTATCACGCGGAGACGCGGAGGATGTAAGGCTTGGTTTATGGGAGTCAGATCGCTTACGCCCAAGAAGCCTCAGTGGCGGCGCTCCTGATTCCTTTTACACACCCATTGAC